>JAMLIH010000059.1 GCA_023954255.1 Phyllobacteriaceae bacterium
TCGAGGCGGTGCCGGTGCTGGCCAAGCTCAACGGCGCGGTCGGCAACTTCAACGCCCATGCCGCCGCCTACCCGGAGGTCGACTGGCCGGCGCTGTCGCACGACTTCCTCGCCTCGCTGGGCCTGGAGGCCAACCCCTTCACCACCCAGATCGAGCCACACGACTGGATGGCCGAGTACTTCGATGCGCTGGCACGCATCAACACCATCCTCATCGATGCCGCCCGCGATTTCTGGGGCTATATATCCATCGGCTATTTCCGCCAGCGCGCACAAGCCAACGAGGTCGGCTCCTCGACGATGCCGCACAAGGTCAACCCGATCGATTTCGAGAATGCCGAGGGCAACCTGGGCATCGCCAATGCCCTGCTGCAGCATCTGGCCGCCAAGCTGCCGGTGTCGCGCTGGCAGCGCGACCTTTCCGACTCCACCGTGCTGCGCCACGTGGGCGTGGCCATCGCCCACGGCCTGCTGGCCTGGCAGGCGCTGGCCGCAGGCCTCAACAAGCTCGACCCCGACCCTGCCCGCCTGCTGGCAGACCTCGAAGCCAACTGGGAAGTGCTTGCCGAGGCCGTGCAGACGGTGCTGCGCAAGCACGGCTACGGCGATGCCTACGAACAGCTGAAGGCATTGAGCCGCGGCCGCCGGCTGCGCCCCGACGACCTGCACGCCTTCATCAGCGGGCTGGACCTGCCACGCGCCGAGCGCGAGGCGCTGCTCCGGCTCACCCCGACCAGCTACACGGGGCTCGCCGAGCGGCGGGTGGCCCGGCTCGACAAGCCGGGCTGAGGGCGCCATCCGTCCCGAACTGTGATGCCGTTGGCAATCCCGCGGCAGGCTGGGCCATAGACTGTGGACCAGGACGGGACTGATGTGCACATGCAAGCCGAACGCGCCAACACGCATCGCTGGATCCTCGCCTCGATGGAGGAAACGCGGGCTGCCGCGGTAGCGATTGCCGCCACCGCAAGGCGTTCGCTGGCGATCCTGACGCCCGATCTCGAGCCCGAGGTCTACGAGCACGAGAGCTTCCTCGACGTCACCAAGCGGCTGGTGCTCGCCAGGCCCTATGCACGCATCCAGGTGCTGGTCAGCGAGCCGGCACGCGCCATCCGCAATGGCAACCGTTTCGTGAGCGTGGCGCGACGCCTGAACAGCCGCATCGAGCTGCGCAACATTCCACAACAGCACCGCAGCATCCGCGAGGCCTTCCTCATCGCCGACGACTCGGCGCTGCTCTATCGCGTCGACGCCAGCCGCTGGGAGGGCATCGCCGACAGCTGCGATCCGCTGGTGACCCAGCGCTATCGCGAACTTTTCGACTCCCTCTGGGAACTCTCCGGGCCCGAAGCCGAGACGCACGCGCTGCAGGCCTGAACCCGGCGCGGACCTGCTGGCCTAGAATGCCGGCATGGGCGCTCGCGAGCTGGTCATTGTCGGCATCTCCGGCGGCGTGGATTCCGCCGTGGCCGCGCTGTTGCTGCAGCAGGCGGGGTTCGAGGTGCAGGGCCTGCACATGACCAACTGGGAGGATGATGCCGCCCATTGCACGGCTGCAGCGGACTTCCAGGCGGCACGCAGGGTCTGCGAGGAACTGGACATCCCCCTGCACCGGGCCAACTTCAGCGCCGCCTACCGCGAGCAGGTTTTCGCCGACTTCCTTGCCGAATACCGCGCCGGGCGCACCCCCAACCCGGACGTGCTGTGCAACCGGCACATCAAGTTCGGCGCCTTTCTCGAACACGCGCGCCGGCTGGGCGCCAGCCGCATCGCCACCGGCCACTACGCGCGCCTCGAAATCAACGCCACGGTACGCCTGCTCAAGGCGGCGGACGAACACAAGGACCAGACCTACTTTCTCCATGCCGTCCCGGGGACGGCGCTGCGCCACGCACTCTTTCCGCTGGGCGGGCTGCACAAGCACGAAGTGCGGGCCATGGCCGCGGCAGCGGGCCTCCCCAATTACGACCGCCCCGACAGCACCGGCATCTGTTTCATCGGCGAACGGCCCTTCCGCGAGTTCCTCGGCCAGTACCTCGGCAGCGAACCGGGGCCGATCCTCGACGCGGAGGGACGCGAGCTCGGCCGCCATCAGGGCATCGCCTACTACACCCTCGGCCAGCGCGCGGGCCTCGGCATCGGCGGCAGCACGGAGGGGAGCGGCGACCCATGGTATGTGGCGGCCAAGCGGCCCGCCGGACGCGCGCTGGTGGTGGTGCAGGGGCGCGGACACCCGCTGCTGTGGTCGGGGCAGGTGCACACCGGCCCACCACGCTGGGTCGATGCCGTGCCGGCCAGGCTGGAGAATGCCGGCGGCTGGCGCTGCGAGGTACGGCTGCGCCACCGGCACCGTCCGGCGCCGGCCAGCGTGTGGCGGGACGACGGGGACGGCGACCTCCGGATCTGCTTCGACGAGCCACAGTGGGCCGCAGCCCCCGGCCAGTACGCGGTTTTCTATGATGCCGATGCCTGCCTCGGCGGCGCCGTCATCGCCGCGGCAACCAGCCTGGCGGACGAGGGGGAGCCCTCCGGCTGAACACAGCAGCTGGCGCGATCCGCTATAATGTCCTGCTGTCGTGATGGTCTTCCGCCCGGCCAGCGCCGCTTCGGCCGCATGCATTGCCAGGGCGATACCCGGATTGCGGGGCGACTTGTTCCCCCGCCCGTCTTTGCCGATCTGAACTAGGGAGAAATCTCATGGCGCGTGCCATTGATGCGAAAGCCACCCTCGAGGTGGGCGGAACCAGGTATCACTACTTCCGCCTCGACGCCGTCAAGGACGGCCATGTGGCCCGCCTGCCCTACTCGCTGAAGATCCTGCTGGAGAACCTGCTCCGCCACCATGCGGATGGCGAGGTCGGCGATGCCGACATCAGCGCGCTCGCCAACTGGGACCCCAAGGCGGAGCCCCGGCACGAGATCGCCTTCACCCCGGCACGCGTCATCCTGCAGGACTTCACCGGCGTCCCCGCGGTGGTCGACCTCGCCGCCATGCGCGACGCCATCGTCGAACTGGGTGGCGACCCGGAGAGCATCAACCCGCTGTCGCCCGCCGAGCTGGTGATCGACCACTCGGTGCAGGTGGACTTCTACGGCAGCAAGGATGCGCTGTCACGCAACATCGCCAGGGAGTTCGAGCGCAACACCGAGCGCTACTCCTTCCTGCGCTGGGGCCAGAACGCCTTCCGCAACTTCAGGGTGGTGCCACCGAATACCGGCATCGTCCACCAGGTCAACATCGAGCACCTGGCACGCGTGGTCTTCGACGTCGAGCGCGATGGCGAGCACTTCGCCTATCCGGACACCCTGGTCGGCACCGACTCGCACACCACCATGGTCAACGGCCTCGGCGTGCTCGGCTGGGGCGTCGGCGGCATCGAGGCGGAAGCCGCCATGCTCGGCCAGCCGCAGTCCATGCTGCTGCCGGAGGTCATCGGCTTCAAGCTGACCGGCAAGCCGCGTGACGGCATCACCGCCACCGACATCGTGCTGACCGTCACCCAGATGCTGCGCAAGAAGGGCGTCGTCGGCAAGTTCGTCGAGTTCTTCGGCCCCGGCCTCGACCACATGTCGCTCGCCGACTGCGCCACCATCGCCAACATGGCGCCGGAATACGGCGCGACCTGCGGCTTCTTCCCCGTCGACAAGGAAACCCTGCGTTACCTCACCATGACCGGCCGCAAGCCGGCCCGCGTCGCACTGGTCGAGAAATACGCCAAGACCCAGGGCCTGTTCCGCACCACCCGTGCCGAAGAGCCGGTGTTCACCGACACGCTCGAACTCGACCTCGGCGATGTCGTCCCCTCGCTGGCAGGACCAAAGCGCCCCGAACACCGCGTGGCGCTGGAAAATGTCGCCGAGAACTTCGCCGATGCGCTCGCCAACGAATACAAGAAGACGGCTGACGCCACCCGCCGCTACAAGGTGGAAGGCGAGAAATACGATCTCGGCCATGGCGATGTGGCGATTGCCGCGATTACCTCCTGCACCAACACCTCCAACCCGTCGGTGCTGATTGCCGCCGGCCTGGTGGCGCGCAATGCGGTCAAGCTCGGCCTCAAGTCGAAACCCTGGGTCAAGACCTCGCTGGCACCGGGTTCCCAGGTGGTTGCCGACTATCTGAAGAACTCCGGCCTGCAGAAGGACCTCAACAAGCTCGGCTTCAACATTGTCGGCTTCGGCTGCACCACCTGCATCGGAAACTCCGGCCCGCTGCCGCCGGCAATCTCCAAGACCATCAACGACAAGGGTCTGATCGCCGCGTCCGTTCTTTCCGGCAACCGCAACTTCGAGGGCCGGGTTTCGCCCGACGTGCAGGCCAACTATCTCGCCTCCCCGCCGCTGGTGGTCATCCACGCCCTTGCCGGTACGGTGACCCGTGATCTTACCCGCGAGCCGGTCGGCGAGGACAGGAACGGCAACCCGGTCTATCTCAAGGATCTGTGGCCGTCGGCGAAGGAAGTCCAGAGCTTCATCGACAAATACGTCACCAAGAAGCTGTTCAAGGAGAAGTACGCCGACGTCTTCAAGGGCGATGCCAACTGGCGCAAGGTCAATGTGCCGGCAGGCGAGACCTACGCCTGGGACGGCAAATCCACCTATGTGCAGAACCCGCCCTACTTCGAGGGCATGACGATGCAGGCAGGCGGTATTTCCGACATCAGGGGCGCCCGCGTTCTGGGCCTTTTCGGCGACAAGATCACCACCGACCACATTTCGCCCGCCGGTTCGATCAAGGCGGCCTCGCCCGCCGGTCAGTACCTGACCGATCACGGCGTCAAGGTGGTGGACTTCAACCAGTACGGCACGCGCCGCGGCAACCATGAGGTGATGATGCGCGGCACCTTCGCCAACATCCGCATCCGCAACCACATGCTGGGGCCGAACGGACAGGAAGGCGGTTTCACGATCCACTATCCCTCCAAGAAGGAGATGTCGATCTTCGACGCCGCCATGCAGTACAGGAAGGAAGGCGTGCCGCTGGTCATCTTCGCCGGCGGCGAATACGGCAACGGCTCGTCGCGCGACTGGGCGGCCAAGGGCACCAACCTGCTCGGCGTGCGCGCCGTCATCGCGCCGTCCTTCGAGCGTATCCACCGCTCCAACCTGGTCGGCATGGGCGTCGTTCCCTTCGTGCTCGACGAAGGCACCACCTGGCAGTCGCTGGGACTGACCGGCGATGAAACCGTGACCATCGAGGGCATCGAGAACGTCAAGCCGCGCCAGCGGCTGGAAGCCGTCGTCACCTTTGCCGACGGCAAGGTGAAGAAGGTGCCGGTGACCTGCCGCATCGATACCGCCGAAGAGATCGGCTACGTCAACAATGGCGGCATCCTGCATTACGTTCTGCGCAACCTGAACAGGGCTGCCTGAGGGCTGCCTGAGGGCCGGCCCCGGAATTTCACCGGTTCCGGTTCACGAATCGTTGAATGAAAAGAGGGCGGGGAAACCCGCCCTTTTGCTTTACTTGCGGCCTTTTTGGCTGTTTCTTCCGGCCGGAAGCAGACTATTTTCGACGCGGCGGAAGCATTTGGGGGGCTTCGCGTCTGTCTGTCTCACCGTTATTTGAGTTCTTGTTGAACGGGCTTTCCCCTACTTGTTGTGCAGAAGATGCCGTCTGCGCGGGCTCCGCGGCAGGCGCGAACATGGATCGGGACTTGGCAATGCGGAAGAATGGCACAAGGGGCGGACCGCGCCGTGTTACGGAACGCCTCGCCGCGATGACGCTGGCGGCGGCCCTGACGGGTGTTCTGTCGGGTGCCCTTTCGGTACTTGCAACAACTCCGGCATTCGCCGTCAAGTTCACCACGCCAAAGGCGGTCGTCGAACTCTTCACCAGTCAGGGCTGCTCCTCCTGCCCGCCCGCCGATGCGGCTTTGCGCGAGTTCAACCGGGGCGAGGAGATTCTCGGCCTCGCCATGCATGTCGACTATTGGGACCGGCTCGGCTGGAAGGATACCTTTGCCAGCCCCGACAACACCGAACGCCAGTGGCGCTATGCCCGGGCGCTGGGCGAGCGGCAGGTCTACACGCCGCAAGCCGTCGTCAACGGCCGCGCCCATTTCGTCGGCTCCCGCAAGGACCGGATTGCCGACGCCGCCGAACAGTTCCAGCTTGCCGGTGAGGGGCTGACCGTTCCCATCGCACTGACCGTGCAGGGCGATGTCATCGGCGTTTCCGTGGCGGGCTCTGCGGCCGCTAAGGATGCGACGCTTTACGCCGTCTACTACAATGCCGAGGCGGAAGTGGACATCAAGCGCGGCGAGAACGCCGGCAAGACGATTACCTACTCCAACATCGTCGGCAAAATGGAAATGCTCGGCATGGCCGGCGGCAGCGGCATCGAGCTGCAGTTCTCCGTCGATGACATCCGCCAGAAGGGTTTCACCGACTGCGCCCTCATCCTGCAGACCAAGACCGATGACGGCATGCCCGGCGCGATCATCGGCGCCAGCGTGATTTCCGGCATCTGAAACCCGGCGGTTCAGACAAGAAAAAGCCGGCAATGCGCAAACATTGCCGGTCTTTCAGTTCGGGGAAGTGTTGCCTCTTCTTGCTCTTGGCATTCCCGGCCGCGACTTGGCGTGTGGGTTGCGCTTGTGCCGGGACCCGGCCGGACTACTGGGGGCTGGGGGGGCTGGAAACCAGTATCTCCGGGCCGGGCCGTCTGAGGCAACAGGGTCAGCATTGATCGCGACCTTGGCGACAAAGGGGAGGAAATGCGGCCAAACCGTGAAATCTCACCTGCATGTCCCCCTTGCCAAATTGCAGCATCCGACCCAAGATAACGGCAGGTTGCATCACTGCCGGGCAGGCATGGGGCAGCCGGACAGCCTGAGGGGAAGAGGAGCGGCGCCTGATGAGTGACAATCCGGATTTGCGGGACACAAAACCGGGACACACGGACTTTCATTCCACAGACGGCGAAGCCACGGCGGAAAACGTTATCCGCATCGACCGCAGCACAGCCACATCGAATGGCGCCCTCGCCGGGGGCCGGCAGAACCAGCCAGCCATCGTTTCCTTCAATCGCGGCGAACTCGACCAAATCCTGCGCATCTACGGCTTCAAGGTCGCCGATGGCGAATGGAAGGACTATTCCATCGACATGCTGAAGGACCGGGCGGTCTTTTCGGTCTACCGCCGCGCCCATGACATGCCGCTGCACTGCATCGAAAAGGTGCCGAAGCTTGCCGCCAAACAGGGAGCCTACAGCGTTACCGGCGCCGACGGCCGCGTCTTGAAGCGCGGCCACGACCTAGCCACCGTGCTGAAGGTGCTGGAAAAGAAACGGCCCAAGCTGCGGGTGGTTTGAGCCGGAAAACCTTCGCTCTATACCATCGCCTGGAAGAGAATGCCGGAGGCGATCGCCCCGCCGATCCCGAGTCCCAGATAGACCGCGAAGACCCGCGCCTTGACCAGCGACCAGACCGCCGCCATGGCGGGGATGGAGCTGATGGCGCCGGCTACCATGAAGGCCATCGCCGCTCCGGCGCTCATGCCCTGCCCGATCAGGCCCGCCAGCAGCGGCGGCGCAACATAGGAATTGAGATAGGCCGGCATGCCGACCAGCGCGGCAATGGCGATCGGCACCACGCCCTCGCCCCCCACCAGGCCGGCGATCACGCTTGCCGGCACGTAGTGAACCAGCAGCGATTCCAGCACATAGGCAAGCGCCAGCCACTTCACCAGGAACAGCAGATTGTCGAGGAATTCGCTGCGGAACGTCTCGACACGGCTGGCCTCCTGCCAGAACCGCCAGACAGGCTTGCCGCTGAACGGGTCCGGCCCGCAGCCGCAGCCCTTGCGGCGGTATTCGCGCAGCGGTTCGGCAAAACTGCCGCGCGCCATCAGTCCCTTGACGATGAACCCGCCGGCAAGTCCGACGCCGACGGCGGCAAGCGCCTTGCCGATGGCAAACGGCCAGCCCAGCGCCGCGGCAGTGATCAGCAGCGTCGGCGGATCGATCAGCGGCGAGGAAAGCCAGAACGCCATCACCGCCGACAGCGGCGCGCCAAGCGCCAGCAGTCCGGCAATGAACGGGATCACTTCGCAGGAGCAGAACGGCGCCAGCCCGCCGAACAGCGAGGCGAGGACGATCATCCGCGTTTCGCGGCCCTTGAAGGCATTGGCAACCAGCGCCTCGGCGCCCGAAGCCTTGAGCCACGCAATGGTGACGACGGCAAACAGGATGAAGGGAAAGGTTCCGGCGAGTGCCTTGAGCGCGAACTGGGTGAAGGCACCCATCCTGTCGGGGTCGAACACCGCGACCAGCAGCGGAACCAGGATGGTAACCGTCCAGGGCGTGCGCAGAGGCTCGACCAGAGACTTGAGCGCGGGAGCAAACGGGCGGGTCAGTTCAGTCATTGCTGCATCCTTCCTCCGAACAGCATTCGGACAGAATGAAGGCTGCCAGCGCCTCCAGCCGGTCGTAGTTGGCGCGGCTGATGATGCTGCGCCCGGATTTCTCCTGGATGATCAGCCCGGCATCGGCGAGCATCTTCAGATGGTGTGTCAGCGTCGAGGCGGGAATGCCCAGCGCCTCCTGTATCCAGCTTACCGGCCTCCCGGCGCGCCCTGCCCGGACCAGCGCGCGCAGCACTTCCAGCCGGGCCGTCGAGCCCATGGCGGTAAAGCCTTCTGCAGCATTGTCCGGATTCATTCTGGCATCCATATTTCGATAATCCTAGAAATATCGAAATATTGGCGCTTGTCAAGCGCCGGGAGGATTCACGCCGTCTTTGTGATGGTTTCCATGCGTCCCGGCAGGCTTTCGGCATCCGGCGGAACGTCGCCACCCTCGCCCAGCGGCAACTGCATCAGCACCGTGTCGAGCCACTTTCCGTGCTTCCAGCCCACGTCCTTGAGCGTGCCCACCATGCGGAAACCGCAGGCCTTGTGGACGGCAACAGATCCGGTATTGGCGCTGTCGCCGATCACCGCGATCATCTGCCTGAAACCGGCCTTCTCGCAGATCGAGACGAGTTCCATCAGCAGCGCCTTGCCGTAGCCCTGTCCGCGCGCGGCCTCATCGAGATAGATCGAATTTTCGACCGCGAACCGGTAGGCAGGTCGTGCCCGGTACGGCCCGGCATAGGCATAGCCCTGCACTTGGCCGCCCGCTTCCAGCACCAGATAGGGATAGCCCTGGGAGACCAGCGCATGGTGGCGGGAAACGAGATCGGCCCTGTCGGGCACCGTCAGTTCGAAGCTCGCCGTGCCATGGGCCACCGCCTCGCCGTAAATGGCGGCGATGACATCGAAGTCCCGTTCTTCTGCGGGGCGGATCAGGAAGGACATGATGCAGGCTGCTCGCTGGATTTGACCGGCTTGTTATCAAGCAGAAAAGCCGCAATGCCACAAACAAAAACGGCGCCCGGAAAGGCGCCGTTTTGCAAACCATGCCTGTTTGCCGTTACTCACGATTGCCGAGGAACTGCAGCAGGAACATGAACAGGTTGATGAAGTCGAGATAGAGGTTGAGCGCGCCCATGATCGCGGCACGGCCCATCATCGTCTCGTCATGCGCAACATAGTCGTACATGCTCTTGATTTTCTGGGTATCCCAGGCGGTCAGGCCTGCAAAGATCAGCACGCCGATCGCCGAGATGGCGAACTGCAGCGCGCTCGACTGCAGGAAGAAGTTGACCAGCATGGCGATGATCAGGCCGAACAGGCCCATGATCATGAAGGAACCCATGGCGGAAAGGTCACGCTTGGTGGTGTAGCCGTACAGGCTCAGCGCACCGAAGGCAGCAGCCGTCACGAAGAAGGTCTGGGTGATCGACGTCGCCGTGAAGACGAGGAAGATCGTCGACAGCGAAATGCCGACCAGCGCCGCATAGGTCCAGAAGGTCGCCTGCGCGGCACCCACGCTCATTTTGTTGATGCGGAAGCCGAGGAAGAAGACCAGTGCCAGCGGTGCCAGCATGACAACCCATTTCAGCGGGCTGGTATAAAGCGCAACGCCCAGCGAGGTAAGCTGGCCATCGGAAACCGCAAGGTTGAAGGTTCCCAGCGCGGCAACGCCCGTGACCGCCAGTGCCAGGGCCATGTAGTTGTAGACCCGCAGCATGTAGGCGCGCAGGCCCTGATCAATCTCCGCTCCGGCAGCCCGGCCCGTTATGGTGCCGCTGCGCAGCGGATTGTCGCGATAGTCAGCCATGTAGATAAGTCTCCTCTTGAGGTGGCTTATGGTTGAAAACACCCGGCAAAAGCCGGTTTGAAAGGAATATGACCCTTCACAGGGCGCCATTCAAGACCACCGCAGCAAATCTTTGCGGCATCGCCGTGACGGTGGCGATGTCTGGTTAACGGCCCTTCCGCCAAACTCCTCACAGTTCGCGCAGCACGGGCGCCGCCTTCTGGCCGAGAATGCGCCAGGTGCCGATCAGGCCGAAACCGACCGTCATCACCAGCGCCGCAAGCACGGTAAAGCCCGCCACTGCCGTCTCGAACGTATAGGGGAACTCCATGATCTGCGAGACGACGAACCATGCGGCAAGCGAGCCGGCGGCGAGGGCGAAGATCGCCGTCGCCAGCCCGAGGATCGCATATTCGTAGACGAATGCCCTGACCAGCCGCCAGCGTGTCGCTCCGAGCGTCTTCAGCACCACCGCATCATGCACCCTTGCCCGGTTTCCCGCCGCCAGCGCCCCGCCCAGCACCAGGATGGAGGCAATCAGCGCCACCGAGGCCGCCGCCCGTATCGCCGTTGCCAACTGGGCGATCAGCCGGTTGACCGTATCGAGCGCCTCGCGCACCCTGACCGTGGTGACGGCCGGATATTCTGCCGCAATCGCCCGCACGATTGCCCCGTCTCGGGCATCGAGCACAGCACGGTCTTCGGAAGCACCGTCAGCGCCCTCTTCCAGGGTGACGGTGGCCAGCACCATGTGCGGGGCGCCGGCGAAGGTGTTCGGCGAGAACACCATGACGAAGTTGATCGCCAGCGTTTCCCATTCAACGTTCCTGAGTGAGGCGATCCGTGCCGTGAGGTTGCGTCCCAGCACGTTGACGGTGATCGTGTCGCCGACATCGAGCCCCAGTTCGCCTGCCTCCTCGGCGGAAAACGACACCAGCGGCTCGCCGGCATAGTCGGCCGGCCACCACTCGCCCTTTGAGAGCGTCGAGTTTTCCGGAATGTTCTGCGCATAGGTGATGCCCCGGTCGCCGCGCAGCACCCAGCCGCCTTCCGACCCGACGGGGTACTCCTCGGCGCGAATGCCCTTGAGTTCGGTAATGCGCCCGCGCAGCATCGGCACGGAGAATACCTTGCTGCCCGATGCCTGCGCTTCAAGCAGGCTTTCGAAGGCGTCCTTCTCGTTGTTCTGTATATCGACGAAGAAGAAGTCCGGCGCCTTTTCCGGCAAATTGTCGCTGACCTGTCGGCGCAGGTTGCCATCGATCAGCGCCAGCGCAACCAAAAGGGCAAGACCGAGCCCCAGCGACAGCACCACCGAGGCGGTGAGCGAGCCGGGCCGGTGAATGTTGGCAACCGCCATGCGCAGTTCCGTCGAGCGGGCATGTGGCAACGCCCTGGCGGCGCGCTGGATCAGCCAGGCCACCACATACAGCAGCACGAAGGCGAAGGCGATCGCGCCGACAAAGACCGTGGCGATGAAGCGGTTTTCCGAAGTGGTGATGGCAAGCCCGACGAGACAGGCGATGCAGACGGCAAGTGCGATCAGGTAACCGGCTTTCGGCAGGCCCCTGAAATCGATGCCGCCCTGGCCCCTGAACAGGTCCGTCGCCGGCACCTCGCGGGCACTGGCGAGCGGCCAGATGGCAAAGACCAGCGCCGTCAGCACGCCATAGACCGCACCGGCAGCGAGCGGCCCCGGCGAAAGGCTTGCAGATTGCGGCAGCGGCAGCAGCCCGGCAAGCGCCCAGCCGGCAAGCGACGGCATCAGCGCACCGAGCGCGAGACCGATCACGATCCCGCCGCCCGCAATCAGCAGGATCTGCATTAGATAGACGTTGAAGACGAAGCCGCCCGGCGCACCGAGCGACTTGAAGGTGGCGATCACCGGCCGCTTGGTCTCCAGAAAGGCGCGCACCGCATTGGCGACGCCGACGCCGCCGACGATCAGCGCCGTCAACCCGACCAGGGTCAGAAAATCGGAAAACCGCTCGATGTTGCGCGACAGGGCGGGCGCGGCATTCTCCCGCGAGCGCAACCGCCAGCCGGCATCGGGAAAGCGTTCGCGCGCTTCCTCGGCAAAACGTTTCACATTGGCGGGCGATGCATCGTCGAAACGCACCTTCCAGGTATGGCGCACCAGCGAGCCCGGCTTGACGAGGTCTGCCGCCTCAAGGCCTTCCATCGACATCAGTACCCGCGGGCCGAAACCAAAGTCCTCGCCAAGCCGGTCAGGCTCGGAAACGATCACGTCGGCAATGGTGAATTCCGCATTGCCGATTTTCAGCCGGTCGCCCGCCTTGAGGCCCAATCGCTCGCCAAGCAGACCCTCCATGGCAACCGCCTTGCCGGCCAGGGCCTGAGGCCGGAACGGACCGGCCTCGCCCGTCAGCGCGCCGTAGAGCGGATAGGCGTTGTCGACCGCCTTCAACTCGACCAGCGTCTGGTCCGACCCGTCAAGCTTCCGCGCCATGGTGCGCAGCGTGGTCGACTTCGACACCGTGCCGTAGCTCTCGAGAAAGGCGAGCTGGTCGCCATCGAGTTCGCGCTGCACCAGCGAGGCGGAAACATCGCCGCCCAGGATCTTCTGGCCCTCTTCGGCAATGCCGCTGGTGATCGAACTGGCGACGGAATTGACACCGGAAATCGCCGCCACACCGAGCGCGATACAGGTCAGGAAGACATAGAAGCCGCGCAGCCCGCCGCGCAGCTCGCGCAGCGCAAAGCGCAGGGCGAGCATGAAACCGCCAAGGCCGGTTGCAGCGGCCTGGCCGCGCACTGCCTCCGCCGGAAACCGGAGGCTTGCTTCTGCGGTTCGCGCATCCATCAGGCGGCCTTCCTGCCGCCGTCGGGCAGAATGCGGCCGGAGGATACCTGCACCATGCGGTCGCAGCGCCCGGCAAGATCGGCATCATGGGTGACCAGCAGCAGCGTCGCGCCGCGCTCCCGCTGCTTGGAAAACAGAAGCTCGGCGATCTGGTCGCCCGTCCGGCGGTCGAGATTGCCGGTCGGCTCATCGGCAACGATCAGGCTTGGCGACGGCGCCAGCGCCCGGGCAATGGCCACGCGCTGCTGTTCGCCGCCCGACATCTGGCCGGGATAGTGGTTGAGCCGCTCGCCGAGACCGACCGCCTGAAGCTCCGCCGCCGCCTTTTCGAAGGCTTCGCCGTCTCCCGCAAGTTCCAGCGGAACGGCAACGTTCTCCAGCGCCGTCATGTTGGGAATGAGGTGAAAGGACTGGAAGACGATGCCGACATTGCGGCCGCGAAAGGCTGCCAGCGCATCCTCGCTCCTGCCGGCAAGGCTCTCACCGGCAACCTCGATCTCGCCACTGTCGGCCCGTTCGAGCCCGCCCAGCACCATCAGCAGTGTCGACTTGCCGGAACCCGATGGCCCGACGATGCCGACCGATTCGCCCTGCGCCACATCGAGGTCGATTTCCTTCAATACATGGACGCGGGAGGCGGCATCGCCAAGGGTGAGATCGACCTTGCGAAGCCGGATGGCGGCAGGGGCTTCAGGCTTCTTGCGGCGGTCCGGTTTGGCGCTGGCGGATTTGGGGGCTGGATTTCTGGCCACGATGTCTCCATCTGGAAGGAAGGGTTTTCCCAATGTGGGGTTGCTGCGCCGGTTTTCAAACCGTTACGCCGGTAACAGCGAGGGATCGTTTGAGTTTGTTCATACCAGAAGGACCGCCCGTCATGTCACGTGAACGATTGGTAATGTCTCCCGCTGCCCTGCTCTCAGGCCTGCTGGCGGCCATGGTCCTGATCGTCGCTGCGCTGCTGCCGCAGCCTGCCGGAGCACAACAGCCGCTGCGCATCGTCTTTGTCGGCGACAGCCTGACCGCAGGCCTGGGTGTTGGTCCCGGCGAAGGCTATGTCGAGCGCCTGCAGGCGATGCTCGGCAAAGAAGGGTTGCCCGTCGAGGCCGTCAATGCCGGGGTTTCGGGCGATACCACCGCAGGCGGATTGTCGCGGCTCGACTGGTCGGTGCCCGATGGCACCGATGGCGTCGTGCTGGCGCTTGGCGGCAACGATGCCCTGCGCGGCATTCCGGTCGCAGAAACCCGCGCCAATCTCGCCGCGGCGATCGAAAGCCTGCAGGCACGCAACATTCCCGTCCTGCTGGCCGGCATTCTCAGCCCGCCCAATATGGGTTCCGAATACGAGCAGGCCTTCAACGCCATCCATGGCGAACTGGCGCAGCAATATGATACCGCCTTCTATCCCTTCCTGCTCGATGGCGTTGCCGCGGAGGCCGCGCTCAACCAGGCCGACGGCATGCATCCCAATGCAGACGGCATGGCGGTTATCGCCGAACGCATGCTGCCGGTGCTGGCGGCCTTCACCCGCAGCCTTCGCCAAAACACCGGCGGCTGAGACCTTTCCGCGGAAACTGATGTTCTGACCCTCACCTCATTTTCATTTGGACTGCGAATGAAAACGTGATTCCATGACCCTGCGATTCGCGGCCTGCCGCCACACGCGGCCTGGTATCGGGACTCCAGCCCTCCGGGAGCGCCGTGTGAATTGCAGGCGGGAGTATCGTCATGCCCAGACTGTTTACCGCGCTGCGTCTGCCTCCCTCCATCGCCATGCAGTTGTCGCTCCTGAAGGGCGGCCTCAACGGTGCGCGCTGGATCGATACCGAAAACTACCATGTCACGCTCGCCTTCTTCGGCGATGTCGACCGCCATGTCGCCAATGATCTGGCGCTGGCGCTGGGCGGCATCGACCGCTACGCCTTCGAACTGCGCATCGACCGTCTTGATGCTTTCGGCAACGGCAAGCCGCGTGCGCTCTATGCCCGCATCGAGCCGGTGCCCGCGCTGATGGAATTGCAGGCGGAAATCGAACGCCTCGCCAGACGCCACGGCGTGCCGCCCGACCGGCGCAAGTTCCTGCCCCATGTAACGCTGGCCCGGCTGAAGGGCACCGCACCGCACGAGGTTGCGCACTTCATCCACTCGCGCGGCGGCTACACCTCGCCGCAATTTGCCGTCGACGGCTTCGAACTGCTGTCCTCCAAGGCATCCATCGGCGGTGGGCCCTACATCACCGAGGAGCACTATGCGCTCAGTGATTTCGGCGAGGATGAGGATGACGCCCTGGAAGAGGGATTCGGTACCGGCGGCCATGGCGGGCCGGTCATGAGTGCCACCTTCAGCTCGCGCTAGCGCGTCAGGTCTCGCCTGAAGCGTCGTCGCCTTCCAGCGGCTCCAGCGAATGGCGCTGCAGCAGCGGATACTGGAACAGCATGAAGATGATGGTCATCGGCATGGTCGCCCAGACCTTGAAATTGACCCAGAAATCGCTGGAGAAATTGCGCCAGACGATCTCGTTGGCGAGCGCCAGGAAGAAGAAGAAACAGGCCCAGCGGAAGGTCAGCTTCGTCCAGCCTTCATCGTCGAGCTGGAACGGTCCCTCGAACAGGATTTTCAGCAGCGGATTGCGGAACACGAACAGGCCGATGAACAGCGCCGTTCCGAACAGGATGTTGACGATGGTCGGCTTCATCTTGATGAAGGTGTCGTCCTGAAGATAGAGCGTCAGCCCGCCGAAGATGAACACCATGATGCCGGTGATCAGCGGCATGACCGCCAGACGCCGCTCCCAGGCCCAGGTCAGTGTCAGCGAAATCGCCATCGCAACCATGAAGGCCGCCGTGCCGATGAAGATCTTGCCACCCAGCGCCTTGAGTGCCGGATAGGCTTGAGCCAGTTCCTCGCCATAGGTATTGGTGAGGAAAAAGACCACCAGCGGTCCCATTTCCAGTGCCAGCTTGGTCGCCTGATTGAGTTTCGGTCTTTCCTTGGCCATGCAATGCAATCCTGAATGCCGGACTTCCGGCTTTATTCTTCATCTTCCCTTGGCAGGCCGGCGATCGAGCGGGCGAATTCCCGCGCCTCGAAGGGTTCGAGGTCCTCGACCTGCTCGCCGACGCCGACGAAATAGACCGGCAGCCTGTGCTTGGCGGAAATCGCCACCAGAATGCCGCCGCGCGCCGTACCATCGAGCTTCGTCATGACAAGACCGTTAACACCGGCGACATCCTTGAAGATTTCCACCTGATTGAGCGCATTCTGGCCTGTCGTGGCGTCGAGCGTCAGCAGCACGGTGTGCGGCGCCGTGGGGTCCTGCTTTTTCAGCACGCGGACGATCTTTTCAAGTTCGGCCATCAGTTCCGTCTTGTTCTGCAGCCTGCCCGCCGTGTCCATCAGCATGACGTCGCGACGCTCCTTGTGCGTTTCCGCCCAGGCATCGAAGGCAAGACCCGCCGCATCCGACCCCAGCGGACGCGACAATACCGGCGACATGGTGCGCTCGCCCCAGATCTTCAACTGCTCGATGGCCGCCGCCCGGAACGTGTCGCCGGCGACCAGCGTGGTTGAAAAGCCCGCGTCGTAAAGCTTCGAGGCAAGCTTGCCGATGGTCGTCGTCTTGCCGGAACCGTTGACGCCGACGACCAGAATGACATGCGGCTGGTGGTCGAGATCGAGATCGAGATCGACGGCGACCGGATCGAGGATTTTCTCGATCTCGGCAGCCATCACTTCGCGCACTTCCTCGTCGCTGACCGTCTTGCCGAATTTCTGCGCCGACAGCGCATCGGTGATGTTCATCGCGGTTTCGACGCCGAGATCGGCCTGGATGAGAATGTCTTCCAGGTCCTGCAGCGTATCGTCGTCCAGCTTGCGGTTGGTGAAGACCTGGGAAATGTTTTCCTTGAGCTGGTTGGAAGAGCGAGACAGCCCTTTGGAAAGCCGCTTCAGCCAGCCCTCGCGGCGGGCTTCCTGCTCGGCTTCTTCCGGTTCCGGCTCGGGCTGTTTCCTCGCCTTGCGCTCGGTCAGCGTGACCTTGCTGTCCTCGATCTCCAGCGTTTCCGTCGGCGCTGCGACGGTTTCCTCATCATCGAAGGCAGGTTCGAGATCGGGATCGCCCGCCGCATCGAACTCGGCATCGCCCTCGTCGGCCTCGACTTCGTCCGGCTCAACCTCGTCGTCCTCGAAACCGTCTTCTGCAGCAGCACGCGCGGCCTCTTCCGCTTCAAGCCTTGCGGCTTTCATGGCAGCTTCCCGATCAGCTTCCTCAGCGGCGGCGGCTTCCGCAGCAGCCTTTTCCTCGGCCGCCTTTTTCGCTTCAGCTTCCTTCTTCTCAGCCTCGGCTTTTTCTGCCGCTTCTTTCTCGGCTTTCGCCTTGGCAGCCTGTTCCGCCTTTTCCGCCTCGGCCTTCGCGGCTTCTGGCAGCGCGCTCCTTCTCTTCCTTTGCCCTGGCAGCCAGCCTTCGCCGCCGCCTCCGCAGCGGCCTTTTCTTCCTTTTTCCTTCCTTGCGGCTTCCGCCTTTGCCTGTTTTTCAGCGGCAGCCCTGGCCTCGGCTTTCCCACCTTCGGCGGCCTCGGCCTTCGCAGCAGCGGCTTCCTCGGCCTTCTTCCTCTCGGCAGCCTCCGCCGCAGCCTTTTCCTCAGCCTCGGCAAGTCTCGCGGCCTCAGCGGCCTCGGCGGCCGCATCCACTGCATCAGCTTCAGGTGCCGCTTCCTCTTCCTTCTTGCGGCCGAAGCCGAAGGAGAAGATGCGTTTCAGAAGACCGGGTTTTTTCTCTTCCGCCATGCGTTTCCCCTATGCCGCCGCTTCGCGCGCCGCGCTGCCGGCGGCAATCCTGCCCGCAAGCATGCCGCCTGCGACGCCGGTAATTTCAACCGGCAAAAAGCTGCCGGGCTCGGCACCTGCCGTATCTTCCAGGGCAACCTGGGTGAATTGCGGCAGCCGCCCCTTGCCGCCCTGTTCGAGCAGCACCACACCCTGCGACCCGGCAAGGGCAGCCAGATGTGCCGAAAGCGCCTCATCGGCTTTCTGCCGCAGGATGCGCGCCCGCTCGCGGATCACCTCGCGCGGCAATTGCGGCATCTTCGCTGCCGGCGTGCCGCCTCGCGGCGAGAACGGAAAGACATGCACGAAGTCGAGCCCGCAGGCATCGACCAGCGACAGCGTTTCGGCAAACATCGCCTCGGTTTCGGTCGGAAAGCCCGCCATCAGATCGGCGCCGAAGGCGATCTCCGGGCGAGCCTTGCGCACGTCCTCGCAGAAGCGGATCGAGTCGTCCCGGCCGTGGCGCCGTTTCATCCGCTTGAGGATCATGTCGTCGCCATGCTGCAGCGACAGATGCAGATGCGGCATGAAGCGCGCTTCGCCACCGATCGCCTCCATCAGCGCCTCGTCGACCTCGATGGAATCGATCGAGGAAAGCCGCAGGCGTTGAAGATCGGGCACATGTTTCAGCACTGCCTGCACCAGCCGCCCGAGCTTCGGACTGCCCGGCAGATCCGCCCCCCAGGAGGTGGTATCGACCCCCGTCAGCACCACTTCGCGGTAACCGTTCGCCACCAGCTTCTTCACCTGCTCGACGACCTCGCCCGCCGGTACCGAGCGCGAATTGCCGCGGCCGAAGGGAATGATGCAGAAGGTGCAGCGGTGATCGCAGCCGTTCTGCACCTGCACGAAGGCACGGGTATGCCCTTCGACGGCCTGCACCATGTGCGAGGCCGTCTCGCGCACTTCCATGATGTCGTTGACGCGCACCTTCTCGAAATCGTTGATGCCGAATTCCGGCAGCGCCCGGTAGGGCTGCACCTGCAGTTTTTCCTCATTGCCGAGAACGAGATCGGTTTCCGGCATTTCCGCGAAGGTCTCGGGCTCGGTCTGTGCCGCGCAGCCCGACACGATGATGCGGGCATTGGGGTTCTCGCGCCGCGCCTTGCGGATCGCCTGCTTGGCCTGGCGCACGGCTTCCGCCGTCACCGCGCAGGTGTTGATCAGGATGGCATCCTGCCCAAGCGAATCGAGGCCGGCGTCCTGCGCCTTTTCGCGCATGACCTCGGTCTCGTAGGCATTGAGCCTGCATCCGAATGTGAGCGTCCTGATGGCCATGCTGTTGGCGCCAAATGCCGATGGTTGCGGTTTGAACGGGTTTTGGCGGCGTATATGGCGTAAACCACCGCCAATTGCCAGCATTGAGGCGTCAATCGCCGGCAAAAGAAGCTTGCTGCGAGGCAGGCCGGGCAGAGGCCCGGCAGGCCGATTTATGTCACACAAGCTGCCGGTATCGTGCCATAAGCTTTTGCGGGGCCACGATGAAAGGAAGAAGATGAAACTGCATTACTCCATTGCCGGTCCGGGCCGGTTGCTGGTGTTGTCGATCAGCCTGCTCGCCGCCATTGCCAGCGGTGCGGCAGCCTCCCCCGTTGCCGATTTCACCTGCGAGGTACGGTCCCATCCCGCGCTGCAGCGCGACGGTTATCTGCTGGGCCAGAACATCTACATGATGGGCGACCGTGTCGGCCTGGTCGGTTATGCCGAACCTTCCGAGCAGTTGCCGCAAGTGGTTTCAGGCTCCGGCATGCAGTTTTCAAACGGCATCATCACCTTCGGCGCCAAGGGCGATGAAGGCTTTCTTGAATTGAACGACGGCACCGTTTTCCCCTGCATTGCCGCCGCATCCGCCAGCAGTTCCGGCGGTACGGCCACCATGTCCCGCATGGGCCGCTCGGTTTTCGGCTCCATCATCCGCGAGGCCGACTCTCCCTCGGCGCGCGAACTCGACCGCATCCCCCAGGGCGAACCCATCGAGATCATTTCCGAAACCGGCAGTTTCCACGACGGCTGGCAATGGGTGCGTGTGCGCTATTCCGAAGGTCTGGAAGGCTATGTCTGGGGCGGCACCATCTGCACCACGGACGGACCGGAAATCAGCGGCGTTCACACGAGCTGCAACTGACACGCGGCTTTAGTCGCGCTTGATCTCGCCCGTTTGGGGATCGAGCCTGCCGGAAAACTCGAATTCGGCAGGCCCGGTCATCAGCACCCGGTTGCTGTCGTTCCACTCTACCGTCAGGTTCTTGCCGCTCGGCGGCGTGATCGTCGCCTTGCGGTCCGTTAACCCCTTGCGCACGGCAGACGCCAGTGTCGCGCAGGCGCCCGATCCGCAGGCAAGCGTCAGCCCCGCCCCGCGCTCCCAGGTACGGATGACGATGTGATCGGGCGAAACCACCTGCGCCAGCGTGATGTTGGCGCGCTCGGGAAAGATCGGATGGTTTTCCAGCATCGGCCCGAAGCGGTCGAGATCGTATTCCGCCGGATCCTTTTTTACCCAGAAGATCGCATGCGGATTGCCCATACTGGCGACGCTCGGCGAATGCAGCACCGGCGCATCGATCGGCCCGATCTGCA
>JAMLIH010000006.1 GCA_023954255.1 Phyllobacteriaceae bacterium
AGGTCACCAGCCCGATCGCCGGTTTCGCGGATGTGAGCAACGTGTCGGTCGGCGCGATCGTCACCGCGAACCAGACCGACGCCCTGACCACGGTGACAGCGCTCGATCCGATCTATGTCGACGTGGCGGAAAGTGCGGCGCGCATCGCGCGGGTGCGCGAACGGATCGACGCGGGGAGCATGCAACCGGGCGAAACGCTGGCTGCGACCCTCGAGCTCGAGAGCGGCACGAGCTATGACGGGACAGGCCGGCTGGTGAGCCCCGGGGTCACGGTTTCGACGACCACCGGCGCGGTCGACATGCGCTTCGAATTCGACAACCCCGACCGCATGATCCTGCCCGGCCAGTTCCTGCGCGTGAACGTCGAGATCGGGCGCCAGACGGCGATCCTGGTGCCGCAGCGCGCCACCGAGCGGCAAGCGGACGGATCGCTCACAGCCTTTGTCGCGGAGGACGGCGCCGCAAGGCAGGTCACGCTCACCTATGCGGGCACCTACGAGAACGCCTGGGTCGTCACCGACGGGGTGTCGCCCGGGGACCGGATCATCCTCGACGGGCTCTCGAACCTCTCAGACGGGGCCGAGATCACCACCGTCCCGGTCACGATCAACGCCGCCGGCGTGGTCGAAGATGCCGCCGCGTCGGAAGGCGACTGACCATGCCCCAGTTCTTTATCCACCGCCCCGTCTTCGCCTGGGTGCTGGCCATCGTGACGCTGCTGGCCGGTGTCTTCTCCTATACCCAGCTTCCGGTCTCGCAATATCCCGACATCGCGCCGACGACGGTGCGGGTCTCGGCAAGCTATTCCGGCGCGACCGCGACCGCGGTGGAAAACTCGGTGACGGCGGTGCTCGAAGACGCGATGACCGGGCTCGACGGTCTCTTGTACATGGAGAGTTCGTCGCGCGAAGGTTCGGCCTCGATCTCGCTGACCTTCGACGAAAGCGTCGATCCGGTCGACGCGCAGAACGAGGTGCAATCCAAGGTCAGCCAGGTCGAGAGCCGGTTGCCGAGCGCGGTGAGCGCCTCCGGCGTCAGTGTCTCGCGGTCGTCGTCGTCGATCCTGATGATCGGCGCCATCGTCTCGCGCGATGCGCGCTATTCGACGATCGAGCTCGGCGACATCCTCGACAACCAGATCGCCGGGCCGGTGCAGCGCACCGAAGGGGTGGGCGGGATCAACAGCTTCGGCTCCGGCTATGCGCTCCGGGTCTGGCTCGATCCGCTGTCGCTGGCCGAATACCAGCTGACGCCGGCCGATATCACCGCCGCGATCTCGGCCCAGAACACCACCGTTTCGGTCGGGACGCTGGGGGCGCTGCCGGTGGTCGAGGGCCAGCAGTTCACCGCCACGATCACCGCCCAGAGCCAGCTGTCGAGCCTGGAGGAATTCGAAAACATCCTGCTCAAGACCGACGAGTCGGGCGCGCAGGTTCTGCTCGGAGACGTGGCCGAGGTCGAGATCGGGCAGGAGAGCTATGGCGGCGACGCCCGGTTCAACGGCGCGAATGCCGCCGGGTTCGGGGTGAACCTCGCCACCGGGGCCAACGCCGTGGACACCGCCAACGCGGTCCGCGCGACGCTCGCCGCGCTGGAGGCCTCGCTGCCCGAGGGGGTCGAGATCGAATACGCCTACGACACCTCACCCTTTGTCGAGCTGTCGATCGAGAAGGTCTATCACACGCTGGCCGAGGCGATCGTGCTCGTGTTCTTCGTGATCCTCGTCTTCCTGCAGAAATGGCGCGCGACCCTGATCCCGATCCTCGCCGTGCCGGTCGTGCTCGCGGGCACCTTCGCCGTGCTCTCCGCGCTCGGCTATTCGATCAACACGCTCACGATGTTCGCCATGGTGCTCGCCATCGGCCTGCTCGTGGACGACGCCATCGTCGTGGTCGAGAACGTCGAACGGGTGATGGAGGACGAAGGGCTGGAGCCGCTGCCGGCTACCGAGAAAAGCATGCGCCAGATCACCGGTGCGCTGATCGGCATCGCCCTTGTGCTGTCGGCGGTCTTCGTTCCCATGGCGTTCTTCGGTGGCTCGACCGGCGTCATCTATCAGCAGTTTTCGATCACCATCGTTTCGGCCATGGCGCTTTCGGTTCTGGTCGCGCTGACGCTGACACCGGCGCTGTGCGCCACCCTGCTTCGCCGCCGCGATGCCCACCATGCAACACGTGGCCCGCTCGGCTGGTTCAACCGGGCTTTCGATGCAACGAGCCGTGGCTACGGCAGTACCGTTCAGGGCATCATTCGCCGCCCGCTGCGCATCGGCCTGATCTACCTCGCGCTGGTAGGCGCCATGGGCTGGACCTTCCTGCAGACGCCGACCGGATTTCTGCCGGATGAGGATCAGGGCATTCTCTTCACCCTCATTCAGGCGCCGACCGGCGCAACCGCTGAACGCACCCAAAGGGTGGTCGAGAAGATCGAGAAACACTTCCAGGAGGGCGAGGCAGCCAATGTCGATTCGATGTTCGGCGTTGTCGGCTTCAGCTTTGCCGGGCAGGGCCAGAACATGGGCATTGCCTTTGTCCGCTTGAAGGACTGGGACGAGAGGCCGTCTGCGGCGCAAAGCGTGCAGGCGGTCGCCGGGCGGGGCTTTGCCGCGCTCAGCCAGATCCGGGACGCCCTGGTGTTTCCCATCGTTCCGCCTTCCGTCATCGAACTCGGCAATGTCAGCGGGTTCGACTTCTATCTCCAGGCCCGCGGCGGCCAGTCGCATGAGGAACTGCTCAATGCCCGTAATGCCTTGCTCGGCATGGCCGCGCAAAGCCCGCTCATCGGCTCGGCCCGTCCCTCCGGGCTTGAGGATGCCGCCCAGTACCGCCTCGACATAGACTGGCAGGCAGCCGGCGCCATGGGTGTTTCGGCGACCGATGTCGGCCAGTTGCTTTCGGTTGCCTGGGCCGGTTCCTACATCAATGACTATGTCGACCAGGGCCGCATCAAGCGGGTCTATATCCAGGGGGAAGCCGATTCCCGTGCGACGCCGGAAGACATTTCCCAGTGGCGTGTCAGGAATGCCAGCGGCGGGCTGGTGCCTTTTTCCAACTTTGCCGAGGGAAAATGGACATTCGGCCCCCAGGGCCTGAGCCGCTACAACGGCGTTCCGGCCATGCAGATTCAGGGCAGCCCGGCTCCCGGCGTGACAACCGGCGAGGCAATGGCGGAGGTCGAGCGCCTGGTCGGGCAGTTGCCCGGCTTCAACGTTGCCTGGACGGGCCTGTCTCTGGAGGAGCAACGGTCCGGCAATCAGGCGCCGCTGCTCTATGCGCTTTCCCTGGCAGTGGTGTTTCTCTGCCTTGCCGCCCTCTATGAAAGCTGGTCCATCCCCTTTGCCGTCATGCTGGCAATGCCCATCGGCGTGCTCGGCGCGTTGTTGTGGACCTGGCTCGGAGGATACCAGAACGGCGTTTTCTTCCAGGTCGGCCTGCTCACCGTTATCGGCCTTACCGGCAAGAACGCCATCCTGATCGTCGAGTTCGCGCGCGAGCGCTACGAAGCCGGCGAGCAGCTCTTCGATGCGGTCAGGGAGGCAGCGCGCCAGCGTTTCCGGCCCATCATCATGACATCCATGGCCTTCTCGCTCGGCGTTCTGCCGCTGGTGCTGAGTACCGGAGCAGGTTCCGGCGGCCGCAATGCGATCGGCACCAGCGTTCTCGGCGGAACGCTGTCGGCGACCGTGCTGGGTGTGCTCTTCGTTCCGCTGTTCTTCGTGCTGGTGACACGCCGGCGCAAACAGCGAGCCGGGCAGGCCGAGGCGGAAACGGCCTGACCGCAGTGCTGCGTCAGCCCACCGGCATGGCGGTGTCTTTGTTCAAGACACGCCATCGAAATTTGCTATAAGGTCGGGCCAACGAGTGCCCTGATCGTATTGTTTTTCATTGCCCTGGCCCGCGCAGACCGTGAACGCTGAATCGCAAAGTCTCTACAAGAAGATCGTCGAAAACGTTCGCGACCCGATTTTCATTCTGGATGCGCAGCGCCAGATAATGTTCGCGAACAATGCCGCCAGGCTGCAGTTCGGCCTTCAGTTGGAAGGCCAGAGCTTCGTCCGCATCATCCGCAATCCGGCCTGTCTGGAAGCCATCGACGAGGTTCTCTACGGCGCGGAATCGCGCTCCCTGCAGATCACCGTGGAAAACCAGTACCGCACCGTCTACGACGTGACCATCGTCAGCCTGGACGGCGGCGATGGCGGCAAGCAGGTCATGGTGGGCCTGTCGGACATCTCCCACATTCACGAGGCCGAACAGATGCGCAGCGACTTCGTGGCAAATGTCAGCCACGAACTTCGCTCACCGCTGACTTCGCTCAACGGATTCATCGAAACCCTGCAGGGGCCGGCAAAGGGCGATCTGGAAGCAAGCGAGCGCTTTCTGGCACTGATGGCAGGCGAGGCGCAGCGCATGGTGCGGCTGATCTCGGACCTGCTGTCGCTTTCCAAGGTCGAGGCCAACCAGCGCATCCGGCCGGAGGGTGTCGTCAATCTCGTTCCCGTTTTGCAGCGTCTGTTGAAAATGCTTGCAGGTCTTGCAGAAAAGGAGCGCAAGACCGTCGAACTGGAGGTGCCCGACGAGCCGGTGAAGGTTCTGGGCAGCGAGGACGAGTTGACGCAGGTATTCCAGAACCTCGTCGAGAACGCGATGAAATACGGCCGGCCCGATTCAACCGTCAGGCTCAAGGTCGAATTGTCCGACAATGAGCCGGGCATTCGCGGCAAGGCGGTCTCGGTGACGGTGATCGATCAGGGCGAGGGGATTGCCCGCGAGCATATTCCCCGCCTTACGGAACGCTTTTACCGGGTCGATACCCACCGCTCGCGCGACAAGGGCGGAACCGGGCTGGGGCTTGCCATCGTGAAACACATTGTCGGGCGCCATCGCGGCCGCCTTCGCATCGACAGCGAGCCCGGTGTCGGAAGCCGGTTCCGCGTCGTTCTGCCGGCAACGGATGCATCCCGCTGAAGCAGGCCGCGCTTTCAGCGCTTGGGCCGGCTGAAATCTTTCCACAGAACTGGCTGGATCGGCATGTGTTTCTTCACAAGCGGGACAACGATCTAATCCGTGGATTTTGTTCACGCATTTCGATTTTTCCGATTCCACCGGAAATCGAAACTGCCCCGACTTATCCACTGTCACCAAACTGTCACTGAAGTGACATATCTCCTTCATCGCTACTTCCTAGACCCGCGCATGTCAGCAGTCGGTGCTCCGATGAGGCAGAAATGCGCTGACAGGAATTTGCCAATCAAACACGACACAGGAGGCACATCATGTTGCCAACCAAAACCACTGCGGCACTGCTTGCCGGCGCCTTTGCATTGACCTCGGGCGTTGCTGAAGCCCGCGACCAGATCCAGATTGCCGGTTCTTCGACCGTTCTTCCCTATGCATCGATCGTTGCCGAGGCTTTCGGCGAAAACTTCGATTTCCCCACCCCGGTTGTTGAGTCCGGCGGTTCGGGCGCAGGCCGCAAGAAGCTTTGCGAAGGCGTTGGTGAAAACACCATCGACATCGCCAACTCTTCTTCGCGCATCAAGCAGTCGGACATCGATCTGTGCGCCTCCAACGGCGTGACCGACATCCAGGAAGTCCGAATCGGCTATGACGGTATCGTCTTCGCCTCCGACATCAACGGCTCGCAATTCGCCTTCACGCCCGCTGACTGGCACGCAGCTCTTGCCGCCAAGGTGGTCAAGGACGGCCAGCTCGTGGATAACCCCTACAAGATGTGGAATGAAATCCGCGCCGACCTTCCGGCACAGGAAATCATCGCCTTCATCCCGGGCACCAAGCACGGCACCCGTGAAGTCTTCGACGAGAAGGTCATCGAGGCAGGCTGTGAGGCAAACGGCACGCTGGAAGCGCTCGTTGCTGCAAACGGTGGCGATGAAAAAGCTGCCGGAAAGGCCTGTATTGCCCTGCGTACCGATGGCGTTTCCGTCGACATTGACGGTGATTACACCGAAACGCTGGCCCGCATCGACGCCAACAAGAACGGCATCGGCGTGTTCGGCCTTTCCTTCTACCAGAACAACACCGACAAGCTGCACGTTGCAACGATGAACGGGGTCGTTCCTTCGGTTGAATCGATCGCCTCCGGCGAATATCCGGTATCGCGTCCGCTGTTCTTCTACGTCAAGAACGCACACCTCGATGTCATTCCGGGCATGCAGGAATACGTCGAGTTCTTCGTCTCCGACGAAATGGCCGGCCCCGACGGCCCGCTGGCCGCCTATGGTCTGGTTTCCGATCCGGAACTCGCCAAGACCCAGGAAATGGTCAAGAATCGCACCCCGATGGGTCCGATGAACTAAGCTGCGTCCGCAGCAGTTAAGGGCGGCGCCACTCTGTCACGGCGCCGCCTCTCTCCAACCTTGGTGGACGAGGCATGACTCCAAGCATACTCGCACTCATCGTGCTTGCGCTCATGGTGGTGGGATACATCCTGGGCCGGCAACGCGCCCTGTCCCTTGCAAAACGCGACGGCGTACGCCTTCATTCGCTTCCCGGGTATTACGGTCAGTCGGTTGCCCTGTTCACGGCGGTCCCGGCTTTCGTTCTTCTCGGTGTCTGGCTGTTCCTGCAGCCGGTGCTCATTGAAAACCAGATCAGTGCGACAATTCCCGACAGCGCCATCCCCGAAGGCGGCGCAAGAAGCCTTGTCATGGCCGATGTCCGGCGTATCGCCGACGGGTTGGACCTCGTCGTCGAACAGGGAAACATCAGCGAGGACGATCTTGCCGTCATGCGGGCCGACATTTCCAATGTCCGCAGCCGTCTTGCCGAAGTTGGCGTGGCACTCGGCTCCAACGTCCAGCCGGCTGTTTTCGAGGCTGCCAAGTCCTATCGCAGCATCGGAAAGACGGCTTCCTTCTGGCGCAACATCGCGGTACTTGCCGCAGCGCTGGGTTCCGGTTTTCTCGCCTGGAGCCGCGTCAGGCCGGCGATGCGAGCCCGCAATGTCAGCGAGACATTCATCCGCGCACTGCTGATGGCTTCGTCGTTCATCGCCATTCTGACAACGTTCGGCATCGTCGCCTCGCTGCTCTTCGAGACGATCCATTTCTTCCGGATCTACCCCGCGAAGGACTTCTTCTTCTCGACCATCTGGAATCCGCAGTTCCGCGGCGGTTCAGACCTCGGCATCCTGCCGTTGCTGTGGGGCACGTTCTACGTCTCGCTGGTGGCGCTGCTGCTGGCCGTGCCGGTCGGCCTGATGATTGCGATCTATCTGGCTGAATATGCCGGCAAGTCGCTGCGCAGCTTCGCCAAGCCGGCAATCGAGATTCTCGCCGGTATCCCGACCATCGTTTACGGGCTTTTCGCCCTGATCACCGTCGGTCCGTTTTTGCGCGACTGGATCGCGCAGCCTCTGGGGCTGGGCGATTCGTCTTCCTCGGTGATGACCGCGGGCCTTGTCATGGGCATCATGCTGATCCCGTTCGTCTCCTCCTTGTCGGACGACATCATCAACGCCGTGCCGCAGTCCATGCGCGACGGTTCCTATGGCCTTGGTGCCACCCAGTCGGAAACCATCAAGAAGGTGATCATGCCGGCCGCCCTTCCGGGCATTGTCGGCGCCATCCTTCTGGCCGCAAGCCGCGCCATCGGCGAGACCATGATCGTGGTCATGGGTGCGGGCGCCGCCGCACGCCTCGACGTAAACCCCTTTGAGGCCATGACGACGGTTACGGTGAAGATCGTGAGCCAGCTTACCGGCGACACCGAATTCGCCAGTCCCGAGACGCTTGTCGCCTTTGCGCTCGGTCTGACGCTTTTCGTCTTCACCCTCGGCCTCAACGTTCTGGCACTCTACATCGTCCGCAAATACAGGGAGCAGTACGAATGACCGACATGACAACAGCTTCTCCCGCTGCCGTTGCCCGCAATGCCGGCTCGCTGCTGGAGCATGGCGACCGCACGCGCAACCGCCACGCATCCGAAAGACGGTTCCGTATCCTCGGCCTGATCGCGGTTGGCTTCGGCATCCTGGCGCTGGTCGGCCTGCTGACCTCGATCCTCGTCAACGGCGTCTCCTCGTTCCGCCAGACTTACGTAACGCTGGATGTCCAGCTCGATGAGGCCAAGCTGGACAAGACAGGCAACCGGAACACTGAGGAACTGCGCAAGGTGACCACCTTCGTCTATGCGCCGCTGATCGAGAAGGCGCTGGCACAGTTCATCGAGGAACGCGGTATCGCCGTCGAGGGGCTGACCAAGAAGGATGTCAGCGGCATCATCTCGAAAGAGGCACCTGCATCGCTCAGGAGCGTCGTGCTCGCCGATCCCTCGAAAATAGGCGGGACGGTCAGCTTCGATGTCCTCACGGACGGGCGCATCGACGGTTACTACAAGGGCCGGGTCACGATGGCGTCGGCCGAACTCGACCGCAACGTCTCGCCCGCGCAGTTGAAGCTTGCCGATGCGCTGAAGGATGCGGGGGCGTTGAACACCCGCTTCAACTGGGACTTTCTGACCGCGCCCGATGCTTCCGACACGCGTCCCGAGGCCGCTGGCCTTGGCGTTGCGATCCTCGGTTCCGCCTACATGATGCTGATCGTTCTGGCGCTGTCGCTGCCCATTGGCGTTGCCGCCTCGATCTATCTGGAGGAGTTTGCCCCGAGCAACCGGATCACCGATACCATCGAGGTCAACATCGCCAACCTGGCGGCAGTACCCTCGATCGTCTTCGGCATTCTGGGTCTCGCGGTCTTCATCAACTATGCGGGGCTTCCCCAGTCGGCGCCTGTTGTCGGCGGGCTGGTACTCATGCTGATGACGCTGCCGACCATCATCATCGCCACGCGCGCCGCGCTCAAGGCCGTGCCGCCGTCGATCCGCGAAGCCGCGCTTGGCATCGGTGCCTCCAAGATGCAGACCATTTTTCATCACGTTCTGCCGCTTGCCGCACCCGGCATTCTGACCGGCACGATCATCGGTCTGGCACAGGCGCTGGGCGAAACCGCGCCGCTGCTGCTCATCGGCATGGTGGCCTTCGTGCGCGAATATCCTTCCGCGCCGCCGGAAGGCTTCTTCGATCCGGCATCCGCCCTGCCGGTTCAGGTCTATAACTGGACCCAGCGCGGCGACCCGGCATTTGTGGAAAGAGCATCGGGCGCGATCATCGTCCTGCTGATTTTTCTTGTCATCATGAACGGCTTGGCCATTCTCTTGCGACGCCGTTTCGAACGCCGCTGGTAGTAGGAACAGCATCCATGGATATGTACGCGAACAACACAGTTGCAGGGAAGATCGGAGAGCGGGCAATGGCGGAGAAATCCAATGCCGTGAAAATGCGCGGCGAGAACGTCAACGTCTTTTACGGTGAAAAGCAGGCGCTCTTCGACGTCAATCTCGACATTCTCGAAAACCAGGTTACCGCGATGATCGGCCCGTCGGGCTGCGGCAAGTCGACGTTCCTGCGCTGCCTCAACCGGATGAACGACACGATCGATGTCTGCCGGGTTACCGGCAAGATCACGCTGGACGACGAGAACATCTACGATCCCGGTGTCGACGTAGTGGAGTTGCGGGCGAGGGTCGGCATGGTGTTCCAGAAACCCAACCCGTTCCCCAAATCGATCCGTGAGAACATCGCCTACGGCCCGCGCATCCACGGTCTTACCAGGTCTAAGACCGATCTGGAGGAAATCGTTGTCACCAGCCTTCAGAAGGCAGGCCTTTTCGAGGAGGTGAAGGACCGGCTCGATGCGCCCGGCACCGGGCTTTCAGGTGGTCAGCAGCAGCGCCTGTGCATTGCCCGGGCGATCGCGGTGCAGCCCTCGGTCATTCTCATGGACGAGCCCTGCTCGGCGCTTGACCCGATTGCCACGGCCAAGGTCGAGGAGTTGATCGACGAACTGCGCGAGAATTACACCATCGCCATCGTCACCCACTCGATGCAGCAGGCAGCCAGGGTTTCCCAGCGCACTGCGATGTTCCATCTGGGCAATCTCGTCGAAATCGACCAGACCGACAAGATATTCACCAATCCGGAAGACAAGCGGACCCAGGACTATATTACCGGCCGTTACGGCTGATCGGAGAACAACATGGAAAGCTCGCATATCGTCAAATCCTTCGACGAGGAACTGGGGCAGATCGAGACCCTGCTTCTCGAAATGGGCGGTTTGGTCGAAACGGAAATCGCCGAGAGCATGGAAGGCCTTGTGACCGGCGACATGGAATTGTGCGAAAAGGTTCGCAGGGACGACGCCAAGGTCGACGCGCTGGAAGTCAGGATTGACGAACTGGCGGTTCGCGTTCTTGCCCTGCGCCAGCCGGTTGCAAGCGATCTGCGCACCATCGTCTGTGCGCTGCGCATCTCCTCCAACCTGGAGCGGATCGGCGACTATTCGAAAAACATCGCCAAGCGCGCCGTTCTCATCGATGGCGATTCGAAAGTGGGTTCCTCGGCCAATACGCTGAAACGCATGGCCAGGATGGTCAAGACCATGGTCGGCGACGTGCTGGATGCCTTTGTTGCCCGCGACGTGGCGATGGCTGACGAATTGCGCCGCCGTGACGAGGAAGTCGACCACATGCACAACACGCTGTTCCGCGAGTTGCTGACCCACATGATGGAGGACCCGCGCAGCATCACCACTTGCATGCATCTCCTCTTCATTGCAAAGAACCTTGAGCGCGTCGGCGATCATGTAACCGGTATCGCCGAGCAGATTTCCTATCTCGTCAATGGTGAGCTTCCTGATGATGACAGGCCCAAAAGCGATCTTGTCGAGTCCTTCGCGGAAAAGCCGGTCAAAGCTGCAGGCTAGGCAGGCGTTGATCCATGGTAATGCAAATGGTGCCGCCTGAACCGCCACTCGTCCTCATCGTCGAGGACGAACCCGCCCAGACGGAATTGCTGCGCTACAATTTCGACAAGACCGGCTTTCGCACCATCACGGCGACGGATGGCGAGGAAGGCGTACTGCTCGCCCGCGAGCGCCGCCCGGACCTGATCGTTCTCGACTGGATGCTGCCGGAGCTTTCCGGCATCGAGGTCTGCCGCCAGTTGAAGCGCGATGCGGAAGTGCGCCAGATACCCATCATGATGCTGACGGCCCGCGGCGAGGAAACCGACAAGGTGCGCGGCCTCGACACCGGCGCCGATGACTATGTGGTCAAGCCGTATTCGGTCAATGAGTTGCTGGCCCGTGCCCGCGCCCTGCTGCGGCGCGCAAATCCCGCCAGCATGGGCGAGACGCTGGTGCATGGCGATCTCGTTCTCGACCAGGTGCAGCACAAGGTCATCCGCAATGGCAGGCCGGTCAAACTCGGGCCGACCGAGTTCCGTCTGCTTACCGTGCTGATGGAGCGTCCCGGCAGGGTGTGGAGCAGGGGGCAGTTGCTGGACCGGGTCTGGGGCCAGGACATGGAAATCGACTACCGCGTCGATGTTCATGTCGGCAGGCTGCGCAAGGCGCTGCGCCAGGAAGGCCAGTCCGATCCGATCCGCACGGTTCGTGCGGCCGGATATTCCCTCGACTACGAAGGCTAGGGATAAACAATGAAGCGCGGATCCGACACGAAAAGTGAACGCTCCGTAGAAAAGGGCAAACTTGAAGGGCGCTCCGGCTGGCTTACATTTCGGCGTAACAACAACGCTGAACTCGAGCCATCGGAGACAACACCATGTCCATTCGGCCCGTTACCCAGGTTTCGCAAGCGCGCCCGACCCTCGAAGGCGCAGGCGTAAAACTGCATCGCGCCTTCGGCTTCGGCGATCCGTCGCTTGCCGATCCCTTTCTTCTCTTTGACGATTTCCGCAATGACAATCCGCAGGACTATCTGCGCGGATTTCCCTGGCATCCCCACCGGGGAATTGAAACCATCACCTATGTCCTCAGCGGTACCGTCGAACACGGTGATTCTCTCGGCAATGCCGGCGCTTTGGGGGCTGGCGATGTGCAATGGATGACGGCCGGTTCCGGCATTCTGCATCAGGAGATGCCGAAAGGCGATTTTCAGGGCCGCATGCACGGCTTTCAGCTTTGGGCAAATCTGCCCTCGCAACTGAAAATGACCGATCCGCGCTATCAGGATGTCAAGGCCTCGGAGATTCCCGAGATCATCGACGATGACGGCACAAGGGTCAAAGTGATTTGCGGCTCGTTCTGGGGCAGGTCCGGTCCAATCGACGGAATTGCCGCCAATCCGCGCTATCTCGATGTTTTCATGCCTGCCGGCGTGCGCAAGGTGCTTCCGGCCGACACCTGGCAGAAGACCTTTGCCTATGTCTTTGAAGGTTCAGGTATTTTCGCCGATGCTTCCGACCCGTTCGGCGTGCTGCTCGAAAAGGAAATCGACGGACGGGAGATTCATGTTCGCGAACAGGCAGGCGACCGCTCGCTCGTCCTGTTTGGAACCGGCGACGAGATCGCCGTTCAGGCCGGCGAGGAAGGCATCCGCTTCCTGCTTGTCTCCGGCGCGCCGATCGAGGAGCCGGTGGCCTGGCATGGTCCGATCGTGATGAACACCCGCGAGGAGTTGAACACCGCGATCCGCGAGCTCAACAACGGTACCTTCATCAAGAAGTCGGCTTGATCCGGGAGAGATCACACCTGCTTGATCGCTCTCGATATCGCCGTATTTTGTGCTAGTGTAACGGCAATCCGGAACAGGCAGGATCGATGTGACCCGTTCTGACAAGGCGAGACACGCGGACAGCGCGCCAGACGATCGCGGCAGACCGGCAGACGGCGCCGTGCCCGGTGCGCTGGTGCGTGGCCTTGCCTGGTCGGCGATTGCCTGGGAACGGCTCTGGCCTCTTCTCGTCCCTGCCTTCATCGCGCTTTGCCTGTTCCTTGTGGTTTCCTGGCTCGGCTTCTGGACGCGCATTCCCGATTGGGCGCGCTACGCCGGACTTGGCCTTTTTGCGCTGGCATTTGCCTGGGCACTGACGCCGCTGCGACAGTGGCGCATGCCGGGTGGGCGGGAGACCATCGACCGCATCGAGAAATCCTCGAACCTGATCCATCGCCCGGTAACCGCCCAGATCGACCGGCAGGCGAATGCCGGTGATTCCTTTGCCGCCGCATTGTGGCAGGAGCATCGCCGCCGCATGGCCGAGAAGGTCAAGGATCTTTCGGCCGGAACCGCCTCGCCTGACGGTAACCGCTATGACCGCTATGCCCTGCGCGCGCTGGTGCCCATCGTCGCCTTTGCCGCACTCGGCTACTCCTACAGCGTGCACGGTGGCAGCGTTGCCGATGCCTTCGGCCCGCGGCTTGACCGCGCTGCCATTCTTTCGCGCCTCGACGTGTGGATCACTCCGCCCGCTTACGCGGCCAAACCGCCGCTCTATCTGGAAGCCCGCACCCTTCATTCTGAAGACAGCAGGGGCGGGGAAGAGGTGCAGCAGGCCTCCGCCGGGGTAACGACCCTTTCGGGCAGCGCCCTCACCATCCGCCATGTGGATCTGGATGGTATCGGCCAGACGATTTCCGCGCGTTTGCGCAACGCCGGCAAGACGGAGCAACTGCAGCGCGAGCAAGGCGATGCGACCGAAGCCGTCAGCTTTTCCGGCATTCTGGAAGAAAGCGCCGAACTCGAGGTTCTGATCGGCGAGGAGGTGCTTGCCTCCTGGGCTGTCACGGTGGAGCCGGACAACGTGCCGGTTATCCGCCTTGACCAGATGCCCGGTGCCGCCCGCAGCGGTGCGCTGGAACTCAATTACTCGGTGGAAGACGACTATGGCGTCGTTTCCGCCCGTGCGCTGTTTTCGCGCGTGGAGCAGGATGAAGGCCCGGATGTTCGCCCGCTGGTCGAACCACCCGAATTGCAGTTGCCGTTGCCGCGAGCTCGCGCAAGGAGTGGCGCCACCAAGGTGAACCGCGATTTGTCGAGCCATCCCTGGGCCGGCGGCGAGGTGGAACTCGTGCTGGAAGCCACCGACGATCCCGGTCAGGTCGGCCGGTCGGAACCGGTCCGCTTTACCCTTCCCGGCAGGACGTTCAACGATCCTCTTGCCCGCGCGCTGGTGGAACAAAGGCGCATCCTGGCGCTCAACGCAAACGATGCCCCGCTTGTTGCCGATCTGCTCGATGCGGTGACCACCCATCCCGAGGCGTTTTCCATGAACATGGGTGCCTATCTCGCCTTGCGCAGCACCTACCGCATGGTTGCCCGGGCACGGAATGACGACAAGCTGCGCGAGGCGATGGATGTGTTGTGGGAAACCGCGCTCGCCCTGGAACTGGGCGATCTGTCGGATGTCGAGCGGCGGCTGCGGGAAGCGCAGGAAAAACTGTCCGAAGCGCTGGAACAGGGCGCCGATGACGAGGAAATCGAGCGCCTGATGGAGGAACTGCGCCAGGCGATGAACGACTTCCTGGAGCAGATGGCGCGGCAAATGGCCGAAAACCCGATCCAGAACAATCCGATGCGCAACATGGACAATTTCGAGATGCTGACCCAGCGCGATCTGGAGCGCATGATGCAGCGCATCGAGGATCTGGCGAAATCCGGTTCCAAGGATGCGGCAAGGGAACTGCTCAGCGAATTGCAGCGCATGATGGACAACCTCATGGCTGGCCAGCACCAGCAGCAGCGTCAGGCCGAGGGCAATGAGCTCAACCAGGCTCTCGACAAGCTGTCCGAACTGATGCAGCGCCAGCAGGAACTTATGGAGGAAACCTTCTCCATGCAGCGCCGTCAGCCCCAGCAGGGCCAGCAGCAACAGGGTCAGCAGCAACAGGGCCAGAATCAGCAAGGTCAAAACCAGCAGGGGCAAAATCCTGAATCCGGCGAGGGTGAGATGACGCCGGAGGAGTTTGCCGAGGCGCTGGAAAAACTGCGCCAGCAGCAGGAGGAACTGCGCAAGCAATTGGGCGAACTTGGCCAGCAACTGGAGGATTTGGGCCTCGATCCGTCGGAACAGTTCGGCGAAGCCGGGCGTGAAATGGCGGAGGCAGGCGAAAATCTCGGCGAGGGTGACAGCGGTGCCGCCGCAGGCGATCAGGGACAGGCGCTCGATGCCCTTCGGCGCGGCGCGCAGTCCATGATGCAGCAGATGGCAGGCGACCGGAACCAGGGCGGCCAGCAGCCAAACGGCGAGGCCGGCAACCCGGAGCAGCGCCAGGATGGCACCGACCCGCTTGGCCGCCGCAACGAGGCTCGTGGCCGGATCGATGACGGCAGCACCCGCATTCCCGGCGAAGTAGACGCCCAGCGCGCGCGTGAAATCATGGAGGCGATCCGCCGCCGGCTTTCCGATCCCTTGCGCCCGCTTCTGGAGCGCAATTATCTGGAAAGGCTGCTGCAAAGCCGCTGAAATCTTCCAGGTGTGCGGAATTTCCTAACTTCTGTCCCGTTTTGGCCCTGCCGCAATTGCAGCGCCATCCACCGCGCCGTATCGGAACGGGACGCTGCGGCCCGGCACGGTTAACACCCGGTAAATACAGTGTTTTCACGATTTTGCCGGTTTACCGCTTGTTAACCTTTGCCCATCTTGCAAGATCAATGAAAACAATGGGTTACGGAAAACCGTAATTCAGGTTGGGCATCGCCGGCCGCGCTGGCAAGCGCGATGCATTCCTGTGGGCAGAACTGTCCCAGGAGGCCAAAATGATCAACGTCCGTTCCAAGCCGATCCGCCACAAGGTACCCGGCGCCGCAGAAAGGTTTCTCGCAAACGAGAAGGGCACCTTCGCCCCGACCTTCGCCATCGCTGCCATTGCGCTAATGGCCTCCGCCGGCATTGCCGTTGATTACACTCAGCTTTCCCGCGCCAAGACGCTGATGAACCAGTCGCTTGATGCAGCCGTACTGGCTGCAGGCCATGAGGCGGTGGAAGGTGAAACCAGCAATGCCAGGCTGCGCAAGGTTTTCGACGACCATCTGGAAGCCAACCTCGCCAGCCATCCCAAGCTCGGCCAGTTGGTCCAGGTCGACGCATTCACCTTCGACAAGAACACCGGCGAGATCAATGCCTCTCTGAAGGCACCGATCGAAACCGCATTCATGGGCCTGGTCGGCAAGCCGACGGTGGATGTTGGCGCTCACAGCCAGGCCACCTTCTCCAACAGGGCTGTTGAAGTCAGCATGGTACTGGACGTTACCGGCTCGATGAACAGCAAGGGCAAACTCGATGCGCTCAAACTGGCCGCAGGCGACGCGGTCGACATTCTGCTGCCCAAGGGCAAGACGAATGCAAAGGTGCGTCTTGGTCTGGTGCCGTATTCGGAAGGCGTGAGCCTGGAACCGAAACTTGCCCGCATGGCTAGCGGCCATCCCACGCGCACCTGCATGACGGAACGCACCCGCAACCCCCACAACGACGTTTCGCCTCGCAGTGAAAAGGTTGGTGCCGACAGCCGCACGCAACTGTGTCCGACAAGCGTCGTTCAGCCTCTTACCAACAAGCGCGACGAACTGATGGGCGATATCCGCAACATGCGGGCCGACGGTCACACTGCCGGTCATCTCGGCATTTCCTGGGGCTACTACATGCTGTCGGACAATTGGCAGCAGTTCTGGCCCGATGGTTCGAAGCCTGCCGGTTACGGTTCGAAGACCCAGAAAATCGCCGTCCTGATGACGGACGGGGAATTCAATACATACTTCAACGGTGTGCAGGATCCCCGTTCCAGCAAAGCCAGCATCGCCAAGTCGAACGATACCGCCAAGGCCCTGTGCACCGACATGAAGCGTGCCAAAAAGGGCGGTGACGGCATCATTGTCTACTCGATCGCCTTCAACGCACCGAAGGAGGCCAAGGAGACGCTGCAGGCCTGTGCCACGTCGGGCGATGGCAAACGCCAGTATTATTTCGATGCCAACAGCGAACAGGAATTGCGGGCCGCCTTCCGCGCCATTGCCAACGACATCAAGACGCTCCGCCTGTCCCAATAACAACAAGGCGCGGTGCTTTCCGACCGCCAGCGCCGCGCGAAAAGGTCAGGCCGGAACGGCAGGGGGGCGGCCCACAACGCCCCCCTGCACCCTTCTCCATCCCGGATTGAGCAAGCTGAGCATAAAAAAAAGGCAAGCCATGCGTATGGCGCATGGCCTCTATGTGCGAACGGCACTCGAAATCGGGAATATTGCCCATTATATGAGCGTAAACGAAACGTTAACGGTTTTGCGTTACGTTACGTTCGTTCAGCCGGTGTACTTCCTCCCACATCGGACGTGAACATGTCCGGTTTACCTCCTCCCAAACCGGAACGAAAACGATGCCTGCCGGTCCTCCTCCCCCGGCAGGCATTGTCTTTAGGGACCAGCCCATGCGTTCGGGCCCATACGTTCGAGGCCATGCCGTTCCGGGCCGTCTGTCTCTGAGGATGCCCCAAACCTGAATTGCGCCAGACAAACAAAAGGCCGCCCGAAACGGGCGGCCTCGTGAATCTGTTTACCGCTGGATCAACTGCGGTTCGCGGTCATGTCACGACAGCGATCCTGTTGCGATCAGGCGAACCTCCGGAGGTTGCTCCGAAAATCACCCAAACGCACCGACCCATGCGCAAACCTGATTTCACTCGACACTGGATCACCTCCTTTCAGTTGTTGCAGTTACATGTTGAATGTGGGGGACAAACCTTCATTAGGCAAGTCAAATAACCGTGCGCAAGCAGCCATCCCTTCAAATGAACAATCCTGCTTATCCCCGTTCTTAACCAGACATTTACCATCCCTCTGAGCGGCAAGTTAACCAATTTGCGGTTTCTTAAGCATGTAAACGGGAAAGGGATGAGTACTGATGACCCTTCGAAAATCATGCCGCAAAAGCCTGGTGGGGGCCTTTCTGGCAGCTTTGATTACCCTGCCTTGCGGATCGGCTTTCGGCCAGAGCCTTCAGCCGGTTCCTCAAAATCACAAGACCTATCTGGTCAACGGGCTGGCGAGCGTCATGCCGTTTATCGGCTACGGTTTTGCCAATCTGAAGTCCAAGCTGGGAGAGGCAAAGCACTACAGCTATGCGACTCCGGTGGAAGGGCGCCTGGCGATACAGCCTGCCGTGCTCTCGGAAATCCGCCGCGAATATGCCCGGGACCCCAGCGTGCAGATCAATCTGGTCGGCATCAGCTACGGCGGCAACATCGTTACCTCGCTTGCGGCCCAGCTCTACAAGGAAGGCATTCCGGTCAACTATCTCGGCGTGCTCGACGGGCCGGTGCTGGCCGCCATTCCCCCGAACGTGCACCGGGTCGACAATTTCATCTGCCGCATTCCCGGCTGCATCGGTTCCAAGGTTCGCCTCACCCAGGGCAACAATGTCACCCTGCATGCGGAGTTCCGGTATTCGACCACCCATGTGGGGCTCGGCGACTTTGCCAAGGTGCACGATCGGATCATCGGCCAGTTGACCGCCTTCCCGATGCTGGTGGCCGGCCAGCCGATCGAAACCGTCACCGAGCTCGATCCGATCGCAACGGCTTCGATCCAGTAGGTCTGGCGGGCAATTTCCTGAAAGTCAAACAGGCCGGCTTGCCGGCCTGTTCTGCCTGTTCCTATTGCAGGAACGGCTCCGGGTATTCGAGCTTGCCGTGGCGGCCCTTGAGCGAGCCGTCCCTCAGCTCCAGCGCCATGAAGTGACGCCCCTGCCAGCGCACGGAAAACGGGTCGGCAAGTTTGCCCGAAAAGCCGAAGCGTTCGTAATAGAGCACGTCGCCGAGCACGAAAATCGCCTCATACCCATCGGTCTTTGCAGTCTCTATCGCGGTGCGCACCAGCCTGCTGCCGACCTGCATTTCGCGAAACTCCGCCAGCACGGCGAGCGGGGCCAGCGCGAGCGCCTTCACCGGCGCGCCGATCTCGGTAAGCAGTACGTGGCCGATGATCCGCCCGTCACATTCCGCGATCAGGGAAATCGTGTACTGGGGTGCCGGAATGAGCTGGTCGACCAGTCTCGCTTCCTGCTTGCGCCCGAACGCCTTGCGTTCAACCGAAAGGATTCCGGCCTGGTCCTCCGGTCGGGAAGGGCGAATGGTCACTCGGTCACAAAGCATGGGCGCAAAACGGGTTATGGCTGGTGGAACCAGAGATAACCATGCGGCATCCCGCTTGCAACCGCTGCCTGCGGTTTTGCTGACGATTATCCTGCCAGATGGCGGAAAGCATGCACGACCTCCTCATACACGCCGCGCTTGAACGGCACGACCATTTCCGGAAGCCGGCTCATCTCGATCCACCGCCAGGCATCGAACTCGACAGGCGCGCCTTCGGGCGGGTGCGTGATGTTGATTTCGCTTTCCGGTCCCTCGAAGCGAAAGGCGAACCACGCCATTTTCTGACCGCGATACTTGCCTTTCAGCGCGGTGCCCACCAGTTCGCCGGGCAGGTCATAGGTAACCCATCCCTTTGTCCTGTCGAGATACTCCACCGAAGTAATGCCGGTCTCTTCCCACAGTTCCCGCTTTGCCGCTTCCAGAGGGTCCTCATCCTTGTCGATGCCGCCCTGGGGCATCTGCCAGCGGTGATCCGTCAAGGACAGTTCGCCGTTCTCAAGTGTCAGCCGGTGGCCGGCCCAGACCTTGCCCTTGCCGTTCAGCACCATGATCCCGACGCAACGCCGGTAGGGGAGTTTCGGAGGCTGTTTCTTCGATTTGGCCATCAACGGTCTCTTTCAGGATCGCTCACAATTGCCGAAACCGGCGTGATTTCCACACCCAACCCGTTCGCCCTCTGCGAAAAGTCGGCCATCATGTCGATGGTTTCCGGATAACCGTTCGAAACGCCGATGGCGATGCCGGTTCGCTTGGCCTCCTTCACCAGAGCCTCAAGCTGATTGGCGATGTCCTGCCGGGTGCGTTTTGCATCGATGAGCACATGCGCCCGCGCGAAGGGCAACAGCGATGCAGCCGCAACCGCTTCGCTCTGAGTGGCACCGGAAGAGCCGTCATCGACGAACAGCAGGCCGCGTTCCGCGATTTCGTCGAAGACGGGTTTCAGAACCCCCGCTTCGCTCAACAGCTTGCCGCCCTGATAATTCATGATGCCGACATAGTTGGTGATCCGGCTCATCGCCCAGTGCAGGTTGACGAGGTTTTCCTCCGCACTGGCTGCGGTGTTGATGATCCGCGCTCCCGGACGGTTGCCGGAGGCGCCGAAGGCTTCCATGGGAACCTGCAGCAGCAGTTCATGACCCTTCTTGCGCGCTTCCTGCATCCAGCGCGTCAGGCTGTTGCCGGTTGCTGCAAAGGCGAGCGTCACGGTGCCCGGCAGCTTGCGTACGGCCTCCTGGGAACTGGTCTGGCTGATGCCGATGCCGCCAACGATCAGGACGACCCGCGCCACGCCGAAATTGCCGGTCGTGTCCGGCTCCCGGGCATAGACATCCATCGGCTTTCTGCCATCGGCGGAACGCCTGGGGATGACGCCCGTTGCCCCCCGTTCGATGAGGTCGGGGTCCGGCAGGTGGGCGAGAGCTGCTTCCTGCGGCGCGGCCCGTGGCGGGCGCGGCTTTGGAACCGCAATATTGCCGGATGGCTGCAGTGGCGTAAGACCGGTAACGCCTTCGCTTTCCCCGTCGGGGTCGCTCTCAGGCGGTTCTTCCTCTCCACCGCTGCTTTCGGCAGGATCGTCGTTATCCGCAGCCTCGCCAGCCCCGGTCTGTCCGGCTGCGGTCTGCAGCTCGTTTCCGGCTACGACCGGCGTTTCCTGGCGGGAAAAATACAGCCAGCCGGCAACACCCAGCGCCATGACGGCAACCAGCAGGGAAACTGCCCCAAGCATGTTGGAGCGCCGCGCCGGTTTATCCTTCTCGTGCTCTGCCGGTTTTACCCCGAGAGGCCGGTTCAACTCGTTCACTAATCAGGTTCCCGCCTTGTCATGGCCGCTCCGCTACAGGCGGCCCGCATTGATTCGCACAAGTCTGAATCGGAGTTGCCTCAACTGCAAGCTTGCTCGGCATTTGCGGGCGGCCTGCAGGGCAGGGGAAAACACCCGGCAAAAAACAACCCGGCAGAAGCCAGGTTGTTTGTGATCAGTTGGGAAGCGCCTTGGAAGGATCCGGCGGAAACTTTCCTTCCGCCGTCTTCGCACCGGCAATCAGGTCCAGCGCGTAGTTGAGCTGAATGTCGTCTTCCGGATCTGGCGGGACATAGGCCGAGGACCCGGAACCTTCATCGTCCTCGAGATCGCCGGTGATGTGGCCGCGCAGCTTGGATTCGCCGGCACTCTCCACCCGGCCCTTCAACTCGTCAGGCAGCGGCTGCACGACACGGATGTCGGGTTCGATTCCCTTGGCCTGGATCGAGGTGTTCGACGGCGTGTAGTAGAGTGCCGTCGTCAGCCGCAGCGCACCATTGCCGCCAAGCTGGATGATCGTCTGCACCGAGCCCTTGCCGAAGGAGCGCGTGCCGAGAACGGTTGCGCGCTTGTGGTCCTGAAGTGCGCCGGCGACGATTTCCGAGGCGCTGGCTGAGCCGCCGTTCACCAGAACGATGATCGGCTTGCCTTCGACCAGATCGCCAGGCCGGGCCTGATAGCGTGTAACGTCATTTTCGTCCCGCCCGCGGGTCGAGACGATTTCGCCGCGGTCGAGGAAGGCGTCGGAAACATTGACCGCCTGGTCCAGCAGCCCACCGGGGTTGAGCCGCAGATCGATCACATAGCCGGTGACCTTGTCGGCCCCCACCTGCGCCTTGATCTTCTCGATGGCATCTTCCAGCCCGCTGTCGGTCTGTTCGGTGAACGAGTTGATGTCGATATAGCCGATCGTGTCGCGCTCCACGCGCCAGCGCACGGAACGTACCTTGATGATGTCGCGGATCACGGTGATCGTGATGGGCCCGTCCGCGCCCTCACGCTGGATTTTCAGTTCGATCGGCGTGTTGACCGGCCCGCGCATCTTCTCGACTGCCTGCTGCAGGGTCAGGCCGCGCACCGCCTCACCGTCGATCTGATAGATCAGGTCGCCTGCCAGAACGCCGGCTTCGGAGGCTGGCGTTCCCTCGATGGGCGAAATCACCTTTACCAGCTCGTTTTCCATGGTGACTTCGATGCCGAGACCACCGAACTCGCCGCGGGTCTGTACCCGCATGTCGGAAAAGTCTTTCGGGTTGAGATAGCTTGAATGCGGATCGAGCGAAGCGAGCATACCGTTGATGGCATTCTCCACCAGTTCCTCCTCGTTGGGCTCGGTCACGTAGATGGAACGCACCCGCTCGAACACATCGCCAAACAGCGCCAGTTGCCGGTAGGTGTCCGCACCGGCGGCCTTGGCGGTGGCCATCTGGGTTACCAGCGTCGTCGCGCCCAGGCCCGCCGAAACGCCTACCAGAAGGCCAACGATGAACAGTCCGGTTTTTCTCATTATCCGCTACTCTCTTTAAGGTTCGTCTTCGCCCACCACGGGGAGGAATCGATTGGAACCCCATCCTTCCTGAACTCTACATATAGCACAGGCCTTCGGGTTCCAATATCCACATTCACGTTACTTGCGATCCGGGTCTCGCCCATGGCGCCGACAGGTTCGCCGGCGAGTACGAACTGCCCGAGCACCGCATCGATCCGTTCCATGCCGGCCATGACGACATGATAGCCATTGCCCGCATTGACGATCAAGAGTTGCCCGTAGGACCGGAACGGCCCGGCATAGATGACCCAGCCGTCGGTCGGCGACAGCACGCGGCTGCCGCTGCGCGTGGCTATCGACAGGCCTCTCGAGGTTTCGCCGCTTGGCATCTTCTGGTCGAAGCCCGCCAGTTCGACGCCGGCAACAGGTTTGGGAAGCAATCCCTTGGCATCGGCAAAGGCCATGGCTGGCGCGATACGGCTGAGGTCGTCAAAGCCATTGGAAGTGGCGGTTTCGCGTGCCTCTGCGAGGCGCTGTTCTTCGCGTTCGAGGCGGTCCTGCTCGGCCTTGCGGGCCGCAGCTTCCGCCTCCTGGACTGCGGTAATCTCGCGGCCGAGGTCCTGGATCAGCGATTCCAGATTGGTTGCCTTGCCGGCAAGTTCCGCAGCAAGTGCCGTCTGTTTTGCCAGTTCCGCCTGCTTTTCGCCGATCAGGCGCTTCTTCTGCTCGAACAACAGCGACAACCGGCTTTCCTCCTCGGCAAGAGCCGCCATGTCGGCAGTCAGCTTGTCGCGGCTTTCGGAGATTTCCTCGCGTATCCTGACGAGATCGCCCAGTTCGGTCGCCAGGATGGCCGTTTCCTCCCGGATTTCCGGCAGCACCGCGCCGAGCAGGATTGCCGAACGGACAGAATTCAACGCATCTTCCGGCGTCACCAGCAGGGCGGGCGGCGGCCTGTGGCCCATGCGCTGCAGGGCGGCGATGATCTCGATCAGCACGCCACGGCGATCCTGCAGCGACTGCCGCGCGGCGGCTTCGTCGATCCGCAGTTCCTCCAGCCGGTTGGCTGCCCGCTCTATCCGCTCCTCGATGGCCCGTGACCGGGTGGAGGTTTCGATCAGGTTGCGGGTAATGGTGGCGGTATCTTCGTCGAGCCTGGCGACTTCGGCTTCAAGCGAGGCTTTTTTTTCATCCGACAGGCTGATCGCCTGGCGCAGGTCCGCGAGTTCCTGTTCGGTCTTTACCCGTTGCTGGTCGAGCCCGTCGACACTGCCTCCCTCGGCCCTGCCTCCCTCTGCATGGGCGGCGGGAAAGTGCATCATTGCCAGCAAAACCAGCAGCAATATCCGCATGGCCATCAGGTCCCGGCTTCCTTCATCCGTATCCCGCTCCAACGCGCCTGGTTCGCACCACCATGCGACGGGCGAATCATTTTCCCTATGCAAGCCAAGCCTGCATACAGGGATTGTCCGCCAGGGTGAAATCGAAAGGCACTGCACGGCATTCCTTCACCACGCAATCGTGGCGCGGTGATGGCCGCAATCTGCAGGATGTCTGCCTACTCCCGGTGATAGGGATGGCCGCAGAGAATGGTGATGGCCCGGTAGAGCTGTTCGGCAGCCATGATGCGCACAAGCTGGTGCGGCCAGGTGGCCCGTCCGAAGCGCCAGGTCATGTCGGCGCGCTCAAGCAGTTCGCCGCCGTGGCCGTCCGGGCCGCCGATCGCAAGGCATATTTCGGGCACTCCGTCGGCAAGCGATGTTTCGATCAGCCTGGCAATTGCTTCGGAAGTAATGTCGCTGCCATTTTCATCCAGCGCGATCAGAACCGCGCCCGGTCGAAGGTTGCCCAGCAGTTGCACGGCTTCCTCGGTTTTGCGCTGTACGGCAGTGCCGGCACGGCTTTCAGCCCACGCGCCGACGGCAATCTCCTGAATGCCCAACTGTCTGCCGGCCTTGTTGGCCCGGCCGACATAACGCTCGAGAAGTTCGCCTTCCGGCCCCTTTTTCATTTTCCCGATGGAAAGGATTTTCAGGCGCATAAATCACCCTGCAAGGAAAGCGCCTTGCCAAACGCGGCTGGTGCCGCATGTTTTGCCACCCGGCAGTCAGCCGCTAGTGGCGGCCGCCGGTCTCCGGCATGGCCCACATCTTCTCGATACCGTAGAACTCGCGCACTTCCGGCCGGAAGACATGAACGATGACATCCCCGGTGTCGATCAGAACCCAGTCGGCTGCCTGCAGACCCTCGACGCGCACAGAGCCGTAACCGGCGTCCTTGAGTGCGCGCATGAGATGATCGCAGATGGCAGCGACATGGCGATGCGACCGGCCCGAGGCGACCAGCATGTAGTCTCCCAGCGCCGATTTCTTGCGGATGTCGATGGTGGTGATGTTTTCAGCCTTGGAATCTTCAAGGCTTGTCGTGACAGCTTTAAGGACATCCTCCGCCGAGTAGGCTGCGGCTTCGGATGCCGATGGTGCAGCGTTTTTGACGGCTGCGCCCGCGTGCATGGTTGTGACCAGTTTTTGCACCTTTCCGGTAGTTGATCAGCACGTTTGTTGCCGGCGTGGTCGCGCCGACGCAGTTAATTTACACAATTTCACTGCAGATTGAAACCGTTTCGAGGACAGGACAGGGCAGGGATCAGCCGGCGCCGTTCTTGCGGGCATTGCGGATGGCTGTCGAGGAAAGCATGTTGCGCGGCGCGTGAACAAAGGTCCAGGCAGGCGGCGAAAGGGAGGCGAGCAGTTCGCTGTCGGTTTCGTCGATCCGGTAGCGCGACAGGGCGATTGCCGAGCGCGCGGAACGGTAGGCAAGGGTGGAACCGGGCCGGTCGACCACCATGATCGGCATCATGTTGGCGATTCTGCGCCAGTTCTGCCAGCGGTGGAAACCGGCCAGATTGTCTGCTCCCATCAGCCAGATGAAGCGGACATCGGGGTGGTAGCGCTTGACGACGGTCAGCGCCTGTTCGGTATAGTTGATCTGATAGCGCGCCTCAAAGGCGGTAACCTTGATTTTTGGATGGCGGGCAATCTGCCGGCAATGGCGGATGCGCTCGGCAAGCGGCGCAAGTTCGGAATGATCCTTCAGCGGATTGCCCGGCGTGACCATCCACCAGACCTGATCGAGAGCGCCGCGGATCAGTGCGGTTTCGCTGACATGAAGATGCCCTTCATGGGGCGGATTGAAGGAGCCGCCGAACAGGCCGATGCGCTGATCGCGCTCCACGTGGGGAAACCGCATCGCTTCGCGCAGCAGCCGTTCGTCGTCCTGTTTTGAAAAACCGGCCACCGGGGGAGCGCGCGTCAGGGCCGGGTCTGGCCGCTGCCGCGGACCTGGTATTTGAAGCTGGTCAACTGCTCCAGACCGACAGGGCCGCGCGCATGCATCTTGCCGGTGGCAATGCCGATCTCGGCTCCCATGCCGAATTCGCCGCCATCGGCAAACTGTGTCGAGGCATTGTGCAGCAGGATCGCTGAATCGATTTCGTTGAAGAACCGCGCAACCGCGTCACGGTCTTCGGCAATGATTGCCTCGGTATGGTTGGAAGACCAGCGGTTGATGTGCCCGATGGCGCCATCGATACCGTCGACCACCCGAACGGAAATGATCGGCGCCAGATATTCCGCTGCCCAGTCCTCTTCGGTTGCCGGTATTGCGTCCGGCCAGACCTTGCAGACCGTCTGCCACCCGGATCTCGCAGCCTGCATCCTTGAGCGCATCGAGGATGGGCGCAAGATGGCTGTCCACAACGGACTTGTCGACGAGCAGCGTTTCCGCGGCGCCGCAAATGCCGGTGCGCCGCATCTTGGCGTTGACGGCAATGTTCACCGCCATGTCGAGCTTGGCGCTCTTGTCGACATAGATGTGGCAGAGCCCTTCCAGATGGGCGAAGACGGGAACCCGCGCTTCGTTCTGAACGCGCTCGACAAGGCTTCTGCCGCCGCGCGGTACGATGACATCGACCGTGCCGTTGAGCCCCTTGAGCATCTCGCCCACCGCGCTGCGGTCGGTGGTTGGCACGATCTGGATCGCCTCCCGCGGCAGGTCGGCAGCCTTGAGTCCTTCTTCCAGGCAATGATGAATGGCGCGGGAGGAATGAAAGGAATCCGAGCCGCCACGCAGGATCACGGCATTGCCGGCCTTCATGCACAATGCTCCGGCATCGGCTGTCACATTGGGGCGGCTTTCGAAAATGACGCCGATCACGCCGAGCGGCGTTCTGACCCGTTCGATATGCAGTCCGTTCGGCCGGTCCCATTCGGCAATGACAGTGCCGACCGGATCGGGCAGTTCGGCGATGGCACGAATGCCGTCACACATGCCGCGAATGCGTTCTTCATTGAGCTCCAGCCGGTCGAGAAACGCGCCGGATATGCCGTTTTCCCGCGCCGTCGCCATGTCGATGGCATTGGCGTTCAAAATGGCAGCACGGTTCTTCCAAAGGCTTTCGGCCATTGCGATCAGCGCGGCATGCTTGCGCTCGGCCGTAGCGGTCGCCAGCACGCGCGCAGCCTGGCGGGCAGCCTGGCCGATTGCCGCCATGGTTGCCTGAATATCGTCCTTCGCAAGGGCGCCAAGCTGCGTGTTCATTCCGCTTCCGTTTCGTTCTGGCCGTCCTTGGGTCGAAGCGCCAGATCATCCCGGTGGATCATCTCACTGCGTCCGGCAAAACCGAGAACCGCCTCGATCTCGCTGCTCTTGAGTCCGCAAATGGCCGTGGCCTGTTCACTGTCATATGCCACGAGACCGCGCCCGATTTCAATTCCATCGCTGTTGACGAGCGAAACGACATCGCCGCGTGCGAACCGGCCTGTAACCTTCCTCACCCCGGCGGGGAGCAGGCTCTTGCCCGTGGAAAGCGCCTTTTCGGCCCCGGCGTCGAGATGAAGAGAGCCGTTCGTTGCCAATTGTCCGGCGATCCACTTCTTGCGCGAGGTGACGGGATTGCCGCTTGCGGCAAACCAGGTTGCCTTGCCGCCATCCATGATCCGGCGCACCGGATTGAGCGTCTTGCCCGATGCGATAACCATCGCCGTGCCGCCGGCGGTGGCAATCCTGCCCGCCTCGATCTTGGTCACCATGCCGCCGCGCGAAAGCTCGGTTCCGGCATCTCCGGCCATCGCCTCGATTTCCGGCGTGATCGCATCCACCTGCTCGATGAAACGGGCATCGGGATCGCTTGCCGGAGGGGCGGAGTAAAGCCCGTCAATGTCCGACAGCAGGATCAGCAGGTCGCAGGCCATCATGGTGGCGACACGCGCGGCCAGCCGGTCGTTGTCGCCATAGCGGATTTCGCTGGTTGCCACCGTATCGTTTTCGTTGATGATCGGAACGGCGCCAAGCTTCAAAAGTGTGTCGATGGTGGCGCGTGCGTTGAGATAGCGCCGCCGCTCCTCGGTATCGCTGAGGGTAAGCAGGATCTGGCCGGCCTGGATGCCGTGCTTTTCCAGCGTGTCGTGATAGGCCCGCGAAAGGGCAATCTGGCCGGCTGCTGCCGATGCCTGGCTTTCCTCAAGCTTCAACACGCCCGGCTTCAGGCCCAGCAGGCCGCGTCCCAGCGCAATGGCGCCCGATGACACGATCAGCACATCATGGCCGGCAAGGCGCAAAGCGGCCACATCGTCCGAGAGCGATTGCAGCCACTGCGCCTTCAGCCCGTCCTTGCGGTCGACCAGCAGGGAAGAGCCGATCTTGATGACGATCCGTTTGTAGCCGGAAAGCCGGCCGCTCGATGCAGCCTTCATTCGATCGGGCTCCAGCGGTTCTCATCGGGCTCGGGTTCTTCCGCCTCCTGCCGCAGACCCTCGATGCTGCGCACAAGCGACCGCAGCGCCGTCTCGACGCCTTCGCCGGTTGCAGACGAAAGCAACAGCGGCACCTGGCCGCAGACATGCATGAGGGCCACGCTCTTTTCCGCGCGCTCGTCTTCCTGCAGCAGATCGACCTGCGACAGGGCGACGATTTCCGGCTTGTCCGAAAGGCCGTGGCCATAGGCCTCCACCTCGGTTCTCACCGTGCGATAGGCCTCGGCCACGTTGTCATTGCGGGCCGAAACCAGATGCAGCAGCACATTGGTGCGCTCGACATGGCCGAGGAAGCGGTCGCCGATGCCGCTGCCTTCATGCGCGCCCTCGATCAGCCCCGGAATGTCGGCGATGATGAATTCCCGCCCGTCGATGGAGGCAACCCCGAGATTGGGATGCAGCGTGGTGAAGGGATAGTCGGCAATCTTCGGTTTCGCCCGTGTCACGGTGGCAAGAAACGTCGACTTCCCTGCATTGGGCAGGCCGAGCAGTCCCGCATCGGCAATCAGCTTCAGCCGCAGCCAGATGGTGCGCTCGATGCCTTCCTGGCCGGGATTGGCCCGTCTTGGCGCCTGATTGGTCGAAGTCTTGAAATGGGCATTGCCGAAGCCGCCATTGCCGCCCCGAGCGAGCAAAAACCGTTCGCCGGTTTCCTGCAGGTCGCAGATCAGCGTTTCATTGTCTTCCTCATAGATCTGCGTGCCTGCCGGCACCTTGAGGATGATGTCGTCACCCTTCCTGCCGTCGCGGTTGCGGCCCATGCCGTGAACGCCGGTCTGTGCCTTGAAATGCTGCTGGTAACGGTAGTCGATCAGCGTGTTGAGGCCATCGACGGCTTCTGCCCAGACATCGCCGCCCTTGCCGCCATTGCCCCCGTCAGGGCCGCCGAATTCCTGAAACTTGGCGCGGTGAAAGGAAACGCAGCCCGCACCGCCGCTTCCCGAGCGGATGTATACTTTGGCCTGGTCGAGAAACTTCATGGCAGCGGTCCGGAAATTCGAGCATGGATCAGGCGGCGATCTCGCCCATCCAGCTTTCGCGGGTTATCTCGAAGTGGTCGAGCTTCTGCCTTTCGCCGAGCAGGGGATGAACCGCTTCGCTCGAGCCGGTATGGCGGCCGCCGCATTTGCGGATGATCTTGATCGAGGCTTCGTTGTTGACCCGCGCCGAAACCAGAAGGATGGGCCGCGAGGTCACCTTGAAGTAGAGATCGACCAGCGCGCGCGCAGCTTCCGTCGCATAGCCCTTGCCCCAATAGGGTTCGCCGATCCAGTAACCCAGATGCGGCTCCGGTTCGTCCTCCACGTCGTGCAGGCTGCCGACGCCGATCAGCCTTCCGCTGTCGGCTTCCGCGATCGAATAGATGCAGGCCCGGCCTTCATTCCGCTTGGCGCGCTCGATGAACGCCTTTGCATCCTTCAGCGAATAGGGATGCGGCATATGGGCGAGCATCCGCGCAATCTTGATGTTGTTGGCGAGTACCGCCAGTTCCTCGGCATCCTCCACGTGAGGCGGCCGCAGGACCAGCCTGTCCGTCATCAGCAGCGGCGTGTCGAGAAACAGCGCCGATTCCGTATAGTCTTGTTTCAAGGCAGTCATCACATGACCTTCGGCACCCATTGGCGCCTGCACTTCGGATTACGGTTCAAATGGGGACGGTCTCGCTTCGAATCGCACTATACCACAAACCGTGACGATCGATTGGCGTGCCCGCCTGTCTCCGGGAAAAACTTGTCCGGCAAACAAAAAGGAGCCGGAAACCGGCCCCTTGTTTCTTCGTTCAGAGGCCGGGAAAACCGGCATGGCGTGCCGGCTATTTGCCCTCGGTCGGGGCTTCCACGTTTACAAAGCTGCGGCCATTGGCCTTGACCGAGAAAGCCACCTTGCCATCGGCAAGGGCGAACAGGGTATGGTCCTTGCCCATGCCGACATTGGTGCCGGGATGATACTTCGTGCCGCGCTGACGCACGAGGATATTGCCGGCAACCACATTTTCGTTGCCGAATTTCTTGACGCCGAGGCGTTTCGATTCCGAATCGCGGCCGTTGCGCGAAGAACCGCCAGCTTTCTTGTGTGCCATGAGAGTGTTCCTTCCTTCTTCGCCGCTTATTTCATTGCCTTGGCCTGATCGCGCCAGTCAGAAATCTGGTCGGCGCTGAACGGCATGGCTTCGTCGATGCGGGTAATGTCCTTGTCGCTCAGCTTGGCGATCTGGGCATAGGTGGTGATGCCCTGCTCGTTGAGCTGCTTGGCGGCAACCGGGCCGATGCCCTTGATCTTGGTCAGGTCGTCACCTTCGCCTTCAGGCGCGGTAAACAGGGTTGCAGCCACAGCTTCGGCTTTTGCTTCCTTCTTGGGAGCTTCTTTCTTCTCTTCTGCGGGCTTTTCGGCCTTCGCCGCCGGCTTGGCGGCAGCCTTTTTCGACGGCTTCGCGCCGCCGGTCAGGATTTCGGCGATCTTGACGGTGGTCAGATGCTGGCGGTGGCCCTTGGTGCGCTGGGAATTCTGGCGGCGGCGCTTCTTGAAGCTGATGACCTTCTTCGCACGGCCCTGTTCCAGGATCTCGGCGGTTACCAGCGCGCCCGAAACGATCGGGGCACCGATTTCACTGCCGACAGCGAGCACTTCATTGAATTCGACCATGTCGCCGGCATTTCCGGCAACTTTCTCGATTTTCAGCACATCTTCGGCGGCAACACGGTACTGTTTGCCACCGGTCTTGATGACTGCGAACATTTTCTTTCCTTCCGATGTTCTCTCACAGGGTCTTGGCCATGCTGCGCATGAGCAGGCGGCCAGCCTGTCTTTTTGTCAGTCTGATTTCCGGTCTGGTTGCGGGCCGGCCAGGATTTGCCCAAAGGCTTTCCCATGCTATCGGCCCGAAAAAACAGGGCGCAGAAAGTTTCCGCGCCGCAGTCGGGCGGCATATAGGTCGAAATGCTGCTCAAAGTCAACCGGAGAAGGGCCTTTAAACGCCGGCGCGCGCCGCGTCGTGGCGCAGCTTTCACTTGATAAGTTCTACCACTCCCGATATGGGATGCGCCGTTCGATCGAAATCATTGCGAACATCTGCGGAGAGATGCCGGAGTGGTCGCCCGCGCTGCAGGGCAGCGCTACTTTCACTTGATAAGTTCTACCACTCCCGATATGGGATGCGCCGTTCGATTGAAATCATTGCGAACATCTGCAGATGCTGAGCGAATGAACGGGGCGGTCCGAAAACCGCCAGGGTGCGCGAGCGTACCCAGGGTTCAGATCCCTGTCTCTCCGCCATTTTCAGCCAATGACGCCTGCTGCTGCGAGGTGCTCAGACCCGTAATAGCCGCGATACCATTCGACAAACCGTGCCACGCCTTCCCTGACATCGGTGTCGGGCCGGTAGCCGACCGCTTCGGAAATCTCGCTTACATCGGCAAAGGTGTCGGGAACGTCACCCGGTTGCATCGGCAGCATTTCGAGCTCCGCCTTGCGGCCCGTGGCTTCCTCGATGGCGCGGATATAGTCGAGCAATTGCACCGGCTTGTTGTTGCCGATGTTGTAGATGCGGAACGGTACCTTCGAAGTCGCCGGATCGGGACTGCCGGAATTCCATTCGGGATTTGGCGTGGCGGTATTGTCGCTGCAGCGGATCACCCCTTCGGCAATGTCGTCGACATAGGTGAAATCGCGCGTGTGCCTGCCGTGATTGAATACCTGAACGGGTTTCCCGGCGAGAATGTTCCGGGTGAACAGGAACAGCGCCATGTCCGGCCGGCCCCACGGGCCGTAGACGGTAAAGAAACGCAAGCCTGTCACCGGAAGGCCGTAGAGATTGGCATAGGCGTGTGCGGTAAGCTCGTTCGTGCGCTTGGTCACGGCGTAGAATTGCAGCGGATGATCGACGCCATTGTGTTCGGAGAACGGCATGTTCGTATTGGCGCCATAGACGCTGGAAGTGGACGCATAGGTCAGGTGTTCGACGCCGTTCTTCCGGCATGCTTCGATCAGGTTCAAAAAGCCCAGAACATTGGATTCCACATAGGAATGGGGATTTTCCAGGCTGTGGCGCACGCCCGCCTGGGCAGCCAGATTGATGACCCGCTTTGGCTTGTGCGTCGCAAAGCAGGTTTCCACGGCAGCGTTGTCTGCCAGATTTGCCCGCAGGAAGGTGTAGGCAACGCCGGCCTTCTGCGCTGCTTCCGACAGCGCCTTCAGGCGCGCTTCCTTCAGGCCGACATCATAGTAGTTATTGACGGAATCAAAGCCGACGACGGCATCGCCGCGTTCGATCAGCTTCCACGCGGTGTGAAACCCGATGAATCCCGCGACGCCTGTTACCAGATGAACCATTGAGATCGCCCGTTTCCTCGATTGTATTAACCCATGTGCAGGATTGCGAACCATCCGGCAGCACTCTCCGGCATGCAGGTGCTCTGGCGCTCATTCATGTAGATACGATGACATTCCTACTTGCCGTGCTACAGAACGCGGCCTGCGTCAATCATGACGCCAGATGTGCCTGCTCTTCCTGAGTCAGCCCGACATTTTCCGAGAGGATGCGGCGGGCAGCCTGAACATCCTCCTTTTCCACGGCCACCGCGAGTTTTTTCATGATCGCGGCGAACTGGCGCGTGCCGAACGTGTTTTCCCTGGCACGCAGTATCTTCGGATGCGGCGTGGGCAGGGTTTCCGCGTCGATCAGCAGTTCCTCATAAAGCTTTTCGCCTTCACGCAAGCCGGTGATTTGTATCTCGATGTCGCCGTCAGGGGTTTCCGCATCCTTGACGGAGAGGCCGGAAAGCTCGACCATCTGCCGGGCCAGATCGATGATCTTCACTGGCTCTCCCATGTCCAGCAGGAAGATGTCTGCTCCTTCCGTATAGGTTCCCGCCAGAAGGACCAGTTGGGCGGCTTCGTCGATCGTCATGAAATAACGCGTGACGTTTTCATGGGTAACGGTGATCGGCCCGCCATCCTCGATCTGCTTCTTGAACAGCGGGATGACCGAGCCCGACGAGCCAAGCACATTGCCAAAGCGGATGCTTGCAAACCGGGTCTCCGGTGTCCGAGCCTGCTGGTCTTGCACCACGAGTTCGGCCATCCGCTTGCTGGCACCCATCACGCTGGTCGGACGCACTGCCTTGTCCGTGGAGATCAGCGTGAAGCGCCGCACGCCGGCCTTTGCCGCTTCTTCCGCCAGTATCCTTGTGCCGAACACGTTGTTGCGGATACAAGCCAGTTCGTTGTTTTCGGCGAGCGGCACATGCTTGTAGGCCGCCGCATGAAAGACGGTCGATATGGCGTATTGCCCGAGAACCTGCTCTATCAGCTTGCGGTCGGTAATCGAACCGAGCTTGGCGATCAGCCTTGTGCCGGCCTTCCGGGCGGCGGGCAGCAATTCCATTTCAATCTGGTAGAGTGCGTGTTCTGATTGTTCGAACAGAACCAGCGTTGCCGGTTTTGCTTCAAGAAGCTTGCGGCAAAGCTCCGATCCGATGGATCCGCCGGCGCCGCTTACCAGTATGTTTTCGCCCGCATAGCTGCCGGCAATGGCCGGAATCTCCAGATTGACGCCGCTGCGCCCCAGCAGGGAGTCGATGCTGACAGGTCTCAAGCTCTTGAGAATGCCGCCGGACTGGATGATCTCCAGATAGGACGGCAGTTCCATCACATCGCATCCCAGCGATTTCATGTCCGCAACGATCTGCCGCCGCCTTGCCGGCGTGATCGATGGTATCGCCAGGAAGATGGTGCTGACCTGGAAGCGTTCCATGTTACTGGCAAGTGCTTCAGGTGCGATGACCTTCAGCCCCGAAATTCTCAGGCCCTGGAGCTTGCGGTTGTTGTCGATCAGCAGCACGGGCTTGTAATTGCTCGTACTGCGCAGGGCGGCAAGCAGCTGCAATCCGCCCGACCCGGCACCGTAAATGGCTGCCGGCGTCTTGCCGGCCTCACCGGCTGAAAGCCATGCCAGAAGGCCAAGGGCCGTATACCGCCCGCCAAGCACGAGCAGATACAGGATCGGACCGAAGATCAGCGGCACCGTACGTGGAACGGAAAAGATTATCAGGTTGAGCGCAAAGCCGCCCACGGTCAGGATGACAACCCATACGGCAGTACGCATCGCCGCGCTGGATTCAAACCCGGCAAGCTTGATGGTATTGAGCCGCAGGACGAAGAAAAGCACGCCGCCCGCAATCAGTGTCAGCGCTACAAGGGGTAATGACCGGGAAAGCCAGGCTTCCGGCCAAAGATCATTCAACCGCAGGAAGAGGCCGGCATAATAGGCAGCAACAATTGCAACCAGATCGAAAGCCAGCAGAATCCCGGCTTTTGCCCAGCGCGGCAGGTTGATCAACGTTTGATACATGGCCCCAACAAAAACAACTTCAACGATATACTCGCGCGCCCTTTATACCTTTCCAGGCGGTCTTGGGAACACTGTTTGCAGACAAGTTGTATCCCCATGATTAACGCGGTCTGCGTGGTTGTCGCCCGGCTGTACTCGAAAGATTCATGACGGCAACTTCACCTTGTCTCCCTGACCGCTGCCGAGAAGCGTAGCAAGGATTATCTTCGTATCGGCAAGCAGTGATTGCTGGGCCAGGTATCGCATGTCCCATCGGGCCAGTTCCACCGGATCGCGCATGTCGATACCGTTGACCTGGGCGAGGCCGGTAATGCCTGGCCGGACCTTCAGGATTCCTCGTTTGGACCGCTCGCTCACAAGCTGGCTTTGCGAGGGAAGGCCGGGTCGCGGCCCGACAAGGGTCAGTTCCCGGCGCAGCACGTTCCAGGCCTGCGGAAGCTCGTCGATCTTGGTTTTGCGCAGCAGGCGCCCGATCCTTGTCACCGCTTCCGCAGACACTTCATGACTGCCTCGTTCAGCCGTGCCCAGCCGCATCGTACGGAACTTGTAGCAGGTAAAGGGAGTTCCGTTTCTGCCGATACGCTGCTGGGCAAATATCCCGGGGCCTTCCGAGTCGGCGCGTATCCAGACCCAGACGATGATCAGCAACCACCAGAACAACACAAAAACGGCAGTCACGAAAAGCAGGTCGATCAGCAGCTTGCCTGCCCGATAGACTGGGTTCTTCGAGTTGCCGTCGGCAAGAAAAACATCTTCTCCCGGTTCCCAACGCATCGCTTCGCCTGAAATGAAATCTGCAAGGCGGTCGACATGGACGATCGGTGCGAACGCAGACAAAACGGTCAGGGCAGGCGGCCTGAGCGCGCGCGGCAGTTTGCTTGCGGCCGACAGCGCTCCGGAGAAGCTGTCGCCATGGATAGCCGGCAGGAAAATGTTGAGAACATCCATTCCGACAGCTGATCGCGCAATCTCCAAAGCCGTTCTCTTGCTGCAGGCATAGGGGGAGCCGGAACCGTCAACCACGTGCAGACTGGTGATGTTGAGCAGCCGGGGAATGCCCGCCTGTCTGGCCTTCTCGATGACGTCGGCGAAGAGTTCGACGTTGACCTGCCTGAATGCCATTTCATCGCCGGTGGCATTGTTGTTCAGGGCTGCGAGATGAACCAGCAAGTTGAAATTGCCGCCTTTTTCGGCCAAGGCCTCATAGCCGGACACTTTCATGCCGGGAAATGCTCTTTCCAGTTTTTCGCTGTCCCTTCCCACCAGCAGCAAGTCGTGCCCCATCGACTTCAGCCGCGGCACCAGTTGCCGGCCGATGAATCCGGAAGCGCCGGTAATGACGATCCTGAGCGTATCCGTGGCGGGGCTTTTCAAGTCGTTGTCTCGCTGGCAGGGCTTTCAAGGTATAGGACTGTACCAACTGCGCGGTGAATTGGGGATACACCGTTTGTGAAACCATCTGAAGCCGCCGGGAGCTAATCCGTGCTACGCCCGTAAACATCGTCGAATCGCACGATATCGTCTTCGCCGAGATAGTTTCCGGTCTGTACTTCAATAATTTCGAGAGGCGTTGTCCCGGGGTTTACGATCCGGTGAACCTCGCCTGGCGGAATATAGGTCGACTGGTTCTCATTCAGCATGTGCGTCCGCTCACCGTAGGTAATCTCCGCGGTGCCCCGCACGACAATCCAGTGCTCCGCCCTGTGACGGTGCTTTTGCAGGCTCAGGCTGGCCCCGGGTTTGACCATGACGCGCTTTACCTTGAAATGTTGATCGGCATCGAGACTGTCATACCAGCCCCAGGGCCGGTGCACCTTGCGGTGAAGCGAGGGCTCCGCCCTGCCGGCACGGCTCAATTCATCCACGATGGCTCTCACCTGCTGGGCGCGTTTGGCGCTGGCGACGAGAACGGCATCTGGCGTTTCCACGACGGCGACATCCTCCATACCGATAAGACCGACGAACCTGCCGCTGGCGTGAACCAGTGTGTTGCGACTCTCCACGGCAATGACATCGCCGAAATGCGCATTGCCCTGTGCATCCTTGGGCAGCGCCTTCCAAACCGCATCCCAGGCACCGAGATCGCTCCATCCGGCATCCAGTTCCATCATGCTGACGGGGAAGCCGCCGCCGGGGCATTTCTCCATCACTGCGTAGTCGATTGAATCGGAGGGTACTGCCGAGAAGGTTGCCATGTCGGGCCGGATGAACTTTCCATCGATGCTGCGCTTCTCCCAGGCTTCTCCGGTAGTGGCGGCGATGTCGGGCCGGAAGGCCTCGATCGCTGCCATCCATGTGGAGGCCTTGAGGACAAACAGGCCCGAATTCCAGTAATGGCTGCCCGCCTCGAGATAGGATCTGGCCGCAACCGCGTTCGGCTTTTCCGTAAAGCTGCGTACCGGGCTTGCCTGGTTCCGCTGCAATGGCCGATCTGCCTCGATGTAACCGAAGGCGGTTTCCGGGCAATCGGGCTCGATGCCGAAAACGACTATGACGTCCCCGGTCACTCTTGTTGCCGACTGCAGGACATGGATGAACGCGGCGGTATCGCGGATCGCCTGATCTGCCGGAGAGACGGCAAGAACAGGATCGCCGCCACTTTCAAGGGCGTGAAGCGCCGCCAGGGTGAGTGCCGGAGCGGTATTACGGCTTGCCGGCTCAAGCAGCAGGCTTTCCACCTCGATGTTGATTTCCCGCAATTGTTCCAGCGCCAGAAACCGGTATTCCTCGTTGGTTACGACGATCGGAGCGGATACGGTGATATCGGTTGCCCCGATGCCATTGAGCCGCCTGGCTGCCAGTTGGAAGAGACTGTTTTCCCCCGTCAGGCAAAGAAACTGTTTGGGAAAGCCGGTGCGCGACAATGGCCAGAGGCGGCTGCCGCCGCCGCCGCACAGAATAACCGGGCAAACCGCATGCTTGGTCAAGGGTGCCGGACCTTGATGTTGAAGATGAAAATCGTGCTAAAAAAGAGAGTTCCCACAGTGTTTGTATATCTTCCGGTCACGGCGTTGACAGAAGAACATCTCGTTAAATTTCAGATTTTTTACTGTCGGATTACTAAAACGGCCTGCCAAATTTTGTGTCCGGTCGAAAACAGGTTTCGATAGATTTATGAGCTGGATCGAATACATCATCGCCTTTGCAGCATTTTTCGTGTCGCATGCGGTGCCGGTGCGCCCGCCGCTACGCCCTTGGCTGGTTGCTCGCGTCGGCGAACGCGGGTTCACGCTTTTCTACTCACTTGTATCGCTATGCGTGCTGGCCTGGCTCGTCCTTGCTGCCGGCCGTGCCCCTCACGTTACCCTGTGGGACTACGAACCCTGGCAGAATCTTGTTCCGCTCGCAGCCATGCTCCTGGTCTGTGTAATCGTTGCCCTGGCCATTGGCCGGCCGAACCCGTTCTCCTTCGGCGGTGCGAATAACGGCAGTTTTGATCCGGAACGGCCAGGTCTGGTTCGCTGGATGCGTCATCCGCTGCTTGTGGCGCTGGCCTTCTGGGCGCTTGCCCATCTGGTGCCGAATGGCGACCTTGCGCATGTCCTGCTGTTTGGCGTCTTTGCGGTCTTTGCATTCGTCGGCCAGAGACTGGTCGACCGGCGCAGGCAGAGGGAACTCGGTGCGCATTGGGACCGGTTGCGCCTTGCTGTTTCCCAAGCGCCGCGATCATCCCCGCCTTTTGGCACGTCGGGGTTTGTACTGCGTATCGCCGCGGGATTGCTCCTCTATGCAGTGCTCTTGCTGCTCCATCCGTTCCTTTTCGGGGTTGATCCCTTGCCTTGATCTCCCGCCGGCCTTTGCCTTTTGCGCAATTGCCGCTAAACGAAAGCAAAGCGTGTTTTCAGGAGGAAGAAATGGCAAAAGTCGCATTTCTGGGTTTGGGGGTCATGGGCTATCCCATGGCGGGCCACATCGCCAAGGCCGGTCACGATGTCACCGTCTACAACCGCACTGCCGCAAAGGCGGAAAAATGGGTGGGCGAACATGGCGGAAGCTCGGCATCTACGCCGAAAGAGGCCGCACGGGATTGCGATTTCGTCTTTGCCTGCGTCGGCAATGATGACGACCTGCGCTCCGTTGTCATTGGTGAAGACGGTGCGCTCCAGTCGATGAAACCGGGTTCGGTTTTCATCGACAACACGACAGCCTCTGCTGATGTGGCGCGCGAGCTTGCAGCACTTGCCGGTAAGAAAGGTATCGGCTTTCTCGATGCTCCGGTCTCCGGTGGTCAGGCGGGTGCCGAAAACGGCGTTCTGACCGTGATGGTCGGCGGCGACGAATCCACCTTCGGTAAGGCTGAGCCGGTCATCGACTGCTATGCCCGCATGATCGGCCTTATGGGGCCGACGGGGAGCGGCCAGCTTGCCAAGATGGTCAACCAGATTTGCATTGCCGGTCTTGTACAGGCCCTTTCGGAGGGCATTCACTTCGCCCAGAATGCCGGTCTCGATGTGGAGAAACTCATCGGTGTTCTTTCCAAGGGAGCTGCGGGCTCCTGGCAGATGGAAAACCGTCACAAGACGATGAACGACGGCCATTACGAGCATGGCTTCGCCGTCGACTGGATGCGCAAGGATCTGGGGATATGCCTAGCCGAGGCGAACAACAACGGCTCCAGCCTGCCGGTCACCGCGCTCGTCGACCAGTTCTACAAGGACGTTCAGAAGATGGGCGGCAGGCGCTGGGATACTTCAAGCCTGCTCGCGCGGCTGAAAGCGATCTCCTGACCGTTGCCGCCTCGCTCAGACCAGCACGGTTGACAGCACGAGATACATGACCGCCGACAGCAGGGCAGCTGCCGGAACGGTGATGATCCATGCTGAAATGATGGTCATGAAATGCGCCCTGCGCACCAGCTTGCGGCGCGCAATCTCCTGCCGGGCGACTTCCGGATTGTCCCCTACATCATCGCTGCCAGGCATAGTCCGGTTGTTGTTTGCCGTTACCCATGCCTGCCGCTTTTTCGATTTTTCCGTGTACCATTCGCGGAAGAAGCCCACCCCGAAGACGGCGCCCACCGCGATGTGGGTGGATGAAACCGGCAGCCCAAGCCAGGAGGCGATGATCACGGTAATCGCGGCCGACAGGGCCACGCAATAGGCCCGCATCGGGTTGAGGCGGGTGATCTGCTCTCCGACCATGCGGATGAGTTTCGGGCCGAACAGCAGCAGCCCGATGGAAATGCCGAATGCGCCCACCACCATGACCCAAAGCGGAATGGAGACCTTGGCAGCCACATCACCCAGTTCCACCGTGTGCACGATGGCTGCGAGCGGGCCGACGGCATTGGCGACATCGTTGGCGCCATGGGCGAAGGAAAGCAGCGCCGCCGAACACACCAGCGGGATGGCAAAAAGGCGCCTGACCGACTGGTTTCGGTTTTCAAGTCCCTCGGCCTGTTTGGCGATCAGCGGCCGTGTGGCGATCCAGGCGACAAGCCCTGTCGCGAAACCGAACGCAAGCGCCGTCATCAGGTCGATCTTGATCAGCTTGTTGACGCCCTTGATGGCAAGGTATGAAGCAAAGGCACCGGCCATGATGGCGATCAGCACCGGCACCCATTGTTTGGCTGCCGCGATCTTGTCATCCCGGTAGATGATCATTTCCTTGATGAAGAACAGGAACAGCGCCGCAATGATGCCGCCCAGCAAGGGCGAGATGATCCAGCTGGCGGCAATCCCGCCCATGGTCGGCCAGTTGACGGCTGCGAATCCGGCTGCGGCAATTCCGGCTCCCATCACGCCGCCGACGATGGAATGCGTGGTCGACACCGGGGCGCCGATCCAGGTTGCGAGGTTCACCCACAGGGCGGAGGAAATCAGGGCTGCCAGCATTGCCGCCAGGAAGATGTTCTTGTCGGACACGGCATCGACATCGATGATGCCTTTCGAAATGGTGCCGACCACGTCTCCGCCGGCGATGAGCGCGCCGGCGCTTTCGAAAACGGCCGCAATGATCAGCGCCGTTCCCATCGTCATGGCATTGGAGCCGACCGCCGGTCCCACATTGTTGGCGACATCGTTGGCGCCGATGTTGAGCGCCATGTAGCCGCCGATCGCTGCTGCTGCGACGATCAGCCATGCGCCGGTCGCGCCGGCAAAAAACGCCGCCGAAACGACCATCACGATGATGATGAAAAGCAGTGCCAGACCCGGAGCGGCATAGCCGCGGGCAAGGTTTCCGGCGGCTTCCTCGACATAGCTGATCTTGTCGAGATCCTTGTCGAGTGTGGGCTTTCTCGTGTCCATGAATGCTCCGGGGCGCTGTCAGCCTCCCGGGTAACAGACAATATTTTTTTCTTGCAAGGAGTTTGGCCGCTCTCAGGCCGCCATCAACAGGCTTTTGACCCTGGGAGAGAGCAAAATATCGCGCAGACCGTCTTCGCCGCACAGTTCAGCGGCCTTTTCGGGGCTCAGCCAGCAGTGCTGCCGCTCGCCGCGCTCGGGGAAATCCGGCACCTGCTCGCTTACTTTCAGCGGGAAAACGACGACATTGGTTCGCACGGTAAATCCGTTGCCGAGTCCCTTGTGGGAGCTGTATTCGCCAAGCGGCTGATTTGCCACCTCGCCGATGATCCCGGCCTCTTCATAGGCCTCGACACTGGCGGTCTTGGCGGCGGTGCGTTTGGAACCCGGCCAGCCCTTGGGCAGTATCCAGCGTTTCGTGTTGCGTGTGGTGATCAGCAGAACTTCCACCCTGCCTTCGTGCTGCCGGTAGCACAGCGCGGCAATCTGCTGGCGGGGCGGCCGCTGAAACAGCAGCACCAGGGAGCTTGCAAGCCGCCGCAGGGGCGAAAGATCGGTTACGGTCGTCGTCATGGACTGTATCGGTATGTATTCCGTGTCGTAATAGTCTGCTGGCAATGGTTAACAAATCGTTAACGTATCGAATCGGCCTTGTACGAGGCTGACCGTCTATCACGACAGCAAGATGTCAATATCTGGGGTGCCGGGCCCCGATTTAAAGGGGTTGAGGCAAAACCGTCAGAAAAGATCCCCCTGGCGGTCGGTTTTTTCACTTTTACTTGTATTGGCAGCCGCTTGCGGTTTTTTCGCCGGCGTTGTGCCGTCAAGGCGCACCACGTCGATGGCACCATCGGCGAAGCTGACCGAATATCCACCCTTCGGCCTTGTCTGCGCGCTGCGCGTGATGACGATGCCGTTGTCGTCCCTGACCAGCGCGAAGCCGCGTTCGAGCGTTTTCTCATGGCTGTAGGAGGAAAGCAGCCGCCCTGCCTGATCGAGCCGGTTGCGGTAATGCTGCATTCCGGTTTGCTGCAGGTGAGAAAGCGATCGGGCCGAATGATCGAATTTCCTGCGGCCCTCACGAAGCGGGATGGCAAGCAGTGCCGGGTTGAGGCGCTGGCGCTGAAGCGCCGACCGCTTCGCTTCGATCCGGTTGCCCAGCGCACCGGCCAGCCGGGAAGCTGCAAAGGCAAGTTTCTGGCGGTTGTGGCGGATCGGAGCTGCAAGAAGCGACGGTCCCAGCCGCCCGGCAATTCTGCCGAATCCGGCGGATTTGACATGGATTGCTGAGACGAGCCCGTGATTGAGCCGCAGGGAGACGGCATCCATGCGCTGGTTCTGGATCGCAAACAGACTGTCGGGAGAGGGCAGGCCGCGTGTTGCGGCCCTCAGCGCCGTCCGGCGGTTCTCCATGAACCTGGAAAGCGCCGAACCGAGCCGCGCCGACAGGGTTGCGATATGGGCTTCGAGCTCGCCCTTGACCGGAACGACGAATTCGGCTGCCCCCGTCGGCGTTGGTGCGCGGACATCGGCGGCAAGATCGATCAGCGTCCAGTCGGTTTCATGGCCGACGGCGGAAACCAGCGGAATGGCGGAATTGGCAGCTGCCCGCACGACCGCTTCGTCGTTGAAGCCCCATAAATCCTCGACCGAGCCGCCGCCGCGGGCGACGATCAGCACGTCGGGTCTCGGGATGGCGCCGCCCGGCTTCAGGGTGTTGAAGCCGTCAATGGCGTTGGCCACTTCCGCGCCCGTCGTCTCGCCCTGGACCCGCACCGGCCAGACCACGACATGCAGCGGAAAACGGTCTGAAATGCGGTGCAGGATATCGCGGATCACCGCGCCTGTCGGCGAGGTGATGACGCCGACGACCAGCGGCAGGTAGGGCAGGGGCTTCTTGCGTGCCTCGGCAAACAGGCCCTCGGCCTCGAGCTTCCTCTTGCGTTCTTCGAGCAGCGCCATCAGCGCCCCGGCGCCGGCAGGCTCTAGCTGGTCGATGACGATCTGGTATTTGGACGACCCCGGATAGGTGGTGAGCTTGCCGGTGGCGATTACCTCCATGCCGTCCTCGGGCCGGTGCTTCAGGCGGCCGGCAACGCCGCGCCAGATCACCGCCTCGATGCGTGCCTTGTCGTCCTTCAGCGCGAAATACATGTGGCCGGAGGAATGCGGCCCGCGATAACCGGCGATCTCGCCGCGCACCCGTACCCGGCCGAACGTATCTTCCACCAGCCGCTTCAACTGGCCGGAAATCTCCGAAACGGAAAACTCCGTGACGTTCGAGGTCACGGGTTCGGACAGGATTTCGCCGGTTTCGGGATCGATGTGGGTCATGACGGCTGCGTTTGGTATGGATTCGGCGCGATCCTACCAGATCGTCAGGGAGACGGAAGCCTTGCCGGATTGTCAGCCTTTCGTGCCGTGGGCGGCCATCACCTTCGATGCGGCTTCCAGCGCCCCTTCGCCATGCTCGATGCCGAGTGCCTTCAGTGCCGTGTCGATGGCACCGATGACGCCGAAGGTCATGGGAATGTTCTGGTGTCCCATATGGCCGATGCGGAAGCGCCGGTTGTAGTCGGCGGAGCCCGGCGTGCCGAAGCCGAGCCCGACACCAAGCGTGATGCCGGCCTCCGTCTCGGTCCACTTGCGGATACGGGCGGCATCTTCCGGCGCTGTTTCGATGGTCGAGACCGCGCGGCTGCGTTTTGCCCGGTCGGCAATGTTGTGGCGTATCGCGCCTCTGCTTCCCCAGGCATCGAGTGCCGCCCAGTAGGCCCGGGCGAGCGTCTCGTGCCGCGCCCAGACGTTCTCGATGCCCTCCTCCTGCACCATCATGTCGAGCGCAGCACGCAGGCCGTAGAGATGCTGGGTAGGCGCCGTACCGCCGAACTGTTGGTAATAGATTTCCGGGTTGGCGCGCGGATGCCAGTCCCAGTACAGGCCGGGCTTGGCGCGGGCTCGCGCTGCAGCGGCCTTTTCGCTGAAGAACAGGAAGGCGATGCCTGCCGGCGTCATCAGTCCCTTCTGGCAAGCGGCGACCGTGACATCGACGCCCCATTCATCCATCTCGTAGCGGTCGCAACCGAGTGAGGCGATACAGTCGACCATGAACAGCGCATCATGGCCGGCATTGTCGATTGCCTTCCTCAGCGCCGGCACATCGTTGCGTACGGAGGAGGCGGTATCGGTCTGTACGACGAGCACGGCCTTGTAGCGCTTTTCCGTGTCTGCCTTGAGTGCTGCCTCAAGCCTTTCCGGATCGGCATCGCTCTGCATGCCGAAATCGATCCGCTCGCAGTGAATGCCGAGACTGCCGGCAAGATCGGCCCAGCCATTGGCAAATCGTCCGGTGGCAAGCACCAGGATCGAATCCCCCTCCACCAGCGTATTGCGCAGCGCGGCTTCCCAGACGCCATGGCCGTTGGAGATGTAGATCGCGGCACTCTGACGGGTACGGGCAACCGCCTTCAGATCGGGATACAGGCTTGCGGTTATGTCGATCAGTTCGCCTTCGTAGATGTTCGGCGAAGGTCGGTGCATGGCGTTCAGCACGCGATCGGGAATGACGGACGGGCCGGGAATGGCCAGTTGTTCCCTTCCGTGGTTCAAGGACATGATGTTCCGGTCAGAATGGCTCGTGCTGAGGCGCACAGGTTGATGCTGCACGCTGTTTAGCAGAACCGGTCATCTTCCGGCAGTCAAAAATTCTTGAAGCGGGGTTTGCGCTGGATACCTTTGTGGCGGTCAGGAAGCCATCTGTCTTGAATAGGCACGCCGGGCCGAGAAGCTCTGCCGTGCCGGACTGATCCACCAGGTGAATGCCAGGCCGCAAAGCACGAGCACTGACACGGCAAGGGCCGCGACGGACCCCGCAATCCACAATCCGCCGGTGCCTGCCCACAGGATGGAGGAAAACGCCTCGGAAAGCGTTGCAACACGGGAGGATGTCTGGCGGCGGCGGAAGCTGCTGCGTTTTGCCTGGCTGCGGAACCAGAGCTGGATCATCGTTGCCGAGACCACGGAGGCGGCAACACAGGCAAAGCCGATCAGCGCTGCCCTGGGTGCCAATAGCGCGGTAACGAGCAGCAGCGGCGCGACGACAAAGGCGACGCTCGACAATACCGCTTCCACTTTCGCCCGGATCACCTGACCGGGCATCACAGGCGCGGTTGTGACCAGTTCCGGCGCGTCTTCGCCGGAGATCGCCAGCCAGGCAAGACTGCACGGCGAGCTGACCCGCCGCCATGGATGATGACCGACGGATCACCACGCGCCGGAGGAGCCGAAGCCCTTCCACAGCATGAAGGCCGGCGGGATCAGATACAGAAGCTGCATCAGCGTCTGGGAAATGAGCCACTTGTCGCGCAGCAGCAGTTTCCACTCCTTGCGGCGCAGCACTGCCGCAGCACCCGCATCCGAAAAGGATATCCGGCTGTGCCTTGCGGTGCCGGAATTCTGGTCGATGGAGCCTGCCTTGAGCACGATGTGGCCGTATTGTCCGGCAGTCAGCGCAAGCGTCAGGGCAAACAGGGCAACGGCGGCGATACAGACAGTGAGCGCAGCACTGACATCTCCCATGGCACCGAGTGCCGGAAGATAGATGAAATGATCCGCTCCGGGAGCCGAATTGAGCAGGGTTTCCGACTGGAGAAAGGCGAGCCGGGAGATCGAGCCGATCGAGGCAATGGCCAGCAACTGCACGCCGATGACGAAGCCCGCACCGACGACCGCCGCTACGATCTGGGCGATCAGTCGCGTCCGCTTCGGCCCCAGAACCGTGAACATGCCCATGGTCAGCAGGATGGCGGCGCTGGTTGCCGCCATGCCAAGCGAGAAGATCACCGGATAGGCGAGCAGCCAGGCCGGGCCGTCGGTTATCGCCAGCATGTTGATGACAGGCGCGGAGACGATCAGCGTCAGCCCGCTGGTTGAAAGCGCGATAGCCAGCATGCGTACGAAGAACAGTTTTCGCGATGGCGCGGGTGAGGCAAGGATCAGTTCAAGATCGGAGCGGCTGTAAAAGGCGCGGGTGATCGATTCCATCGCCTGCGAGGCCATCAGCGACAGCGGCAGCAGCAGGAAGCCGCTCACCATGACCAGCGTCGGCAGGTCGGGTTCGATGGTTGCCACACCAATGCCCTTGAGTGCCGCCCAAGCGAGAAAGTGCAGGGCAAGCAGGATCGCGCCGCCGATGAGGAGAATGCGCCTGCCGCGTCCGGGCCTGTTTGCCGACAGCATGGCGTAAAGGTCGCGCCAGGAAATCCGCGCCTCGTGCAGCGCGAACCAGAGCGTGGAATTGGGCCGGATCATGCGGCGTGTTCCTGCGCGTCGGTATCCTTGCCGCTATCGGCAACGACTTTCAGGAAAATGTCTTCCAGGCTTTCATGCCCGCCGCTGGCTTCGCGCAATTCATCAAGCGTCCCTTCGCAGACCAGTTGGCCCCGGGCGATGACGCCGATGCGCTGTGCCATGCGCTCGGCCACTTCCAGAATATGGGTGGTCAGGATCACCGTGCAGCCTTCCTCGACCCGGCGCAGCAGCACGTCCTTGACCAGCCGTGCCGACCCGGCATCGAGCCCGGTCAGCGGCTCGTCGAGAATGATCAGCCTGGGTTCGTGGATGAGCGCGCCGGCCAAAGCCACTTTCTGGCGCATGCCCTTCGAGAAGCCTTCGCAGCGTTCATGGGCATGGGGTGCCAGTTGCAGAACATCGAGGATTTCGCGCGCGCCTTGTTCAGCCTTGCCGCCCGGCACGTTCCACAGGCCGGCGACGAATTCGAGATATTCAAGCGGCGTCAGCCGGTCATAGATCATCGGTTCGTCCGGTACCCAGGCGGTAACCCGCTTTGCACCGACCGGATCGTTCAGCATGTCGTGGCCGAAGACCGATATCCGCCCGGCATCGGGCACCAGCAGGCCGGCCACCATTTTCAGTGTCGTCGTCTTGCCGGCACCATTGGGGCCGAGCAGGGCGTAGAATTCGCCCGGCCGGATGGTCAGCGAGAGATCCCGGACGGCCGGCTTGTCGAAATGCTTGGCAAGGCCGGAAATGGCGAGGGCTGGCGGGTTCATTGATGTCTCCAGGGTCTTGCGGCTTGTGGTGCTGGCTTCAGGCTTTGGCGCGCGACACGGCCATCACGCATAAGAGTTCGAACAGGATCGAGGCGGCGAGATAGGCCGTATTGCCGCTCTGGTCGAAAGGCGGCGAGACTTCCACCAGATCGGCTCCGGCGAAATTGAGCCCGTCAAGATGGCGCACCACCTCGATGGCCTGAAATGAATTGGGGCCGCCGATTTCCGGTGTCCCCGTTCCCGGTGCAAAGGTCGGATCGACAAAATCGATATCGTAGGAAACATAGGTCGGCGCATTGCCCGCAATCGCCCGCGCCTCCTTCATTACATCGGCGACGCCACGCTCGAAGAATTCCTCGATCGCGATGACGCGGATGCCCACGCTGTCTGCAAATTCCCGGTCCTCGCTGTCATAGGCGGTGCCGCGGATGCCGATCATGCAGACGCGCCTGGGGTCCAGCAGCCCTTCTTCAACCGCCCGCCGGAACGGCGTTCCATGGGTGTATTTGAAGCCGCCGAAATAGGAATGGAACAGATCGGTATGGCTGTCGAAATGGATCATGCCGAGCGGCTTGTCGCGGCCGAGCGAACGCAGGATAGGCAGGGTGCACAGATGATCGCCGCCCACGGTAAGCGGCAGAACGCCAGCCTCCTGGATGCGGTCGTAATAGGCGGTAAACCGCACAAGGCTGTCGTCGACGCTGGCCGGATTGGGGCCGACATCGCCCAGATCGGCGCAATTGACCAGTTCGTACGGTCTGACCCTGGTATGCCCGTTCTGGGCCCGGATCATGGTCGACTGGTCGCGGATTTGCCGCGGCCCGTGGCGCGGACCCGGCCGGTTGGTGGTGCCGCCGTCCCAGGGGGCGCCGATCAGCCCGATATCGACCTCGGAAAGCTCTTTCGAAGCAGGATCGATCTGCGGCAGGCGCATGAAGGTGGGTACACCCGCAAAACGCGGCAGGTCGAGGCCCGACACCGGCTGAAACCGCTTGCTCGCCATGATGAATTGCCTTTCCGTGCAAGGATCGGGCAATTCTAGGAAAGCAGGGTTTCAGCGAGGTAAACGCGAAGGATTCAATCGGCTCGTTGTGCCGCCGGCTACTTCTTCTTGCCGAGAAACTCGTCGAAAATCGATTCGATGTCCTTCTCGTATTTCGGTGAGCTTCCGCGCGGCGGCTTGAACAACTCGCCGAAGAGGTCTTCAAGCCCGGTTCCTTTCGGATACCCCTGACGGGTTGTCGGTTCAGGCTCGTCTTCGGGTTCTTCATAGCGGCTGCCGGTATCAGGCTGCTGCGCATAGGGATCGCTTTTGCCTGCATCGGGATAGGGGTCTTGCCCGCCGGTTCCGCCTCTCAGCATGTCGTTGAAGATATCGCCGAGATTGCCGCTTCCCCGTCCCGATGACCCTCCCGGTGTTCCGGCCGGCCCTCTGCCGCCGGTCATCTGTTCGAGGATTTCCTCCAGCGGGTTGCGGCTCCGAGGTGCCTGGCCTTGGGGTGCCTGGCCTTGGGGTGCCCGGCGCTGGGTGCCGCCCCCCGGCAAACCACCCGGCATGCCGCCGTTGCGCATCATCTGCTCCAGAATCTGGCCGAGAATGCCGCCACCGTTGCCGCCAAAGGCGTTTGCAGTCTGGGAACGGCTCTGCTGCTGGTTCTGTTGGCCGCCCATCATCTGCTGAAACAGCCCGCCCATCAAAATTGGTGCCAGCGCGGGCAGCATCTGCTTCAGGATGGTCTGGGAAAGGCCGCTGGCAGCCTCCGCCTGCTTGGCGACAGCCCGGCTGACCTCCTTGTTGCCGAACAGATGGCCGAGGATGGCATTGCCGTCCGCCATCCCGTTGGACGAAAAGGCTTCCATCGGGTTCTGCATGTATCGCGTGTGATTTCCCGTAGCCAGCGCCTGCATCAGTTCGGCAAAGCCCTGCGGCGAGTTGACATTACGGCGGAACCCCTGGGCAAAGGCCGGCATCAGCGCCTCAATGGCCTTTTGCGCCTGTTCCTGCTGGACACCGAACTGGCCGGCCATCTGTTCGGCGAGGGAGGATTGCCCCTGCGCCTGCTGCATCTGATTGAGCATGTCGAAAAGCGGATTCACGGGGCGCCTCCCTTACTGTGCCGGTTTAAGGTCGCATTAACCATACTCGACTAGCGTGATCTTTGGAAATGATCACATCGGATTACCTAAGTGCTTGAAACCGCAATAACAAGAAGTGGGGCGGAATTGGGCTTGTCGAAGACAGCATCAAAAGGACGAACAGCTTCAATTGCCCCGTTGAAGCGCCCCGACGCCCGGCGTTCAAACCGGCTTGCCTGGCTCGTTGTCGAAGGACAGGATCAGCGTTTCCACGCTGCCATGCGAGATTACGCTGACGATGGTGCCCGGCTTACCGTCTCCGGCCTGATGGGAATTCCCGACCGTTTCTTCCTGTATGTCGAACCCGACAGCATCCGCTACAATTGCAGCGTGCTGGAACGGCTCGGAAATACGGTGCGGGTGGAATTCATCGCAAGGGCCGAGAATGTCCGGTTCCGCGATGACCGCAGGGCTTGAGCAAACGGCCTAATACGCCATTTCCTCGAAAACCCGGTCGATGTCGCCCTCCCAGGGGCCGCGATACATCCACAGCAGATTGTCCGCCGATGTGCGGCCGGCAGCCACGACTTCTTCCAGGGGCACCAGGAAGAGACGCTCGTCGAAACCCTCGCTGTTGAGATAGTTGCGCCGTTCCAGACCGCCCTTGGCGACCTTCAGAATGTGTTTTCCGGCTTCCAGCATGCTGGTGCCGCAAATTTCAGCGCCAAGCCCCTTTTCCGGTACGCTGTCACGCAGCGCACCGACTTCTTCCGCCGACCAGTCACGGACATAATCCTCTGCCTCCCCCAGCGCCTGCTCGTCATAAAGCAGGCCGGCCCACAGCGCCGGCAGGGCGCAGATGCGCCGCCACGGGCCGCCATCGGCGCCGCGCATTTCGAGGAAGCGTTTCAGGCGCACATCCGGGAACAATGTGCTGACATGGTTGGACCAGTCACCCATCGTGGGCACAACGCCCGGCATTTCGCTGGCTGCCTTTCCCTCGAAGAACTCCCGGAACGTCATATGCGTCATGTCCACATAGCGGCCTTCGCGGATGATGAAGTACATCGGGATGTCGAGGCACCATTTGACATATTCCTCGAAACCGAAGGCCGGATCGAGCATTTGCGGCTGATAGCCGCCGCGCTGGTTGTCGACATCGCGCCAGACCCCGCCGCGCCACGAGAGTTCGCCATTCGGTTTGCCGTCGGTAAAGGGAGAATTGGCAAACAGCGCCGTTGTCAGCGGCTGAAGTCTCAGCGAGACCTGCAGCTTGCGCCGCATGTCGTCCTCGTCGGAGAAATCCAGATTGGCCTGGATCGTTGCCGTGCGGTACATCATGTCGAGGCCGCGCGTGCCGACCTTCGGCATGTAGGCCGACATGATCTTGTAGCGGCTCTTCGGCATGCGCGGGGTTTCAGCAAACGTCCATACCGGGCTCGATCCCAGGCCGAGAAACCCCATGCCCAGTTCCCGGCCGACCGCCTTGATGGCGCGCAGATGCTGGTTCGATTCCCGGCAGGTCTCATGGATCGTCTCGAGCGGCGCGCCCGAAAGCTCGAATTGTCCGCCCGGTTCGATCGATATGGCGCCTTCGCCTTCACCGCCTGCAAGGCCGATGATCCGGCCCTCATCGGTAATCGGCTCCCAGCCAAGCTCGGCCTGCATGCCGTTCAGGAGCGCCTCGATACCGCGCTCGCCCTCGTACGGAACGGGACTGTGATCCTCGGTATAGAACGCGAACTTCTCGTGTTCGGTGCCGATGCGCCAATCGGCTTTCGGCTTGCAGCCCTTGGTGAACCACTCGAGCATCTGCTCGAAGCTTTCCAGCGGTCTGTCATCAACGGTATCGCGTGCCATGCATAGGACCTTCATTAGACGCCTGACGCCGCAAACCCCTATGAAGATGGGATTGAAACCGCAAGTGAAACTTTTTGAACGTTGCGTTGCATCGGCGTGACCGTTCACCAGTCGCCACAGGCTGCCTGGATGACGGCAAGGGCGGCAACTGCCGCTGTGTCGGCCCGCAGGATTCTGGGGCCGAGCGAAATGGTTAGCGCTCTCTCAAGCGCTGAAAGCCGGTCCCGTTCGGCCTGTGAAAACCCGCCTTCGGGCCCGATCAGCAGGCCGAGCGGCCTGCCCCGGCATGTCCTGAGCGCATCCAGCGGATTGGTCTCTTCTGCCGCTTCATCTGCAAAGATGAGGATACGGTCTGCTTCCCATCGGTCGAGCAGGGCATCGAGCCGTATCGCTTCTCGGCAGTCGGGAATGGACAGAATGCCACATTGTTCGGCTGCCTCGATGGCATTGGCCCGCATGCGCTCCACATTGATCTTCTGGGTTTGCGTATGCTGCGTGATGACCGGCTGCAGCACGCCAACGCCCATCTCCACCGCCTTCTGAACCATGTAGTCGAGCCGCGCCTGTTTGAGCGGGGCAAAGCAGTAGACGAGGTCGTTTGCCGGCGGTTGCGGTCTTGTCCGTTCGATCGGCGCAAGTTTGCCGGACTTGCGCCCCGTCACTTCGAGTTCGGCCCGCCATTCGCCGTCCCGGCCGTTGAAGACCAGTACCTGCGCGCCGGTTTTCATGCGCAGGACCGAGGTCAGGTAGTTGGCCTGGTTGCGGTCGAGTTCAATCGCCAATCCCGGGCGCAGGGGATGATCGAGATACAGGCGCTGGCTTTTGAAATCGTGGATCGGCATGTTAGAGCGTGGCTTGCTTGGATGGAATCGTTTGAACGTCGGGAGTTTGGTTTTCGGCAAGAAGCGGAAAGCGACACAGTGTGATCACTGTTAGCTTTTCGCGACGATGTCCGAAGGCCAAAGAACCAAGTTCAAACGGTTGCAGAAAAGAAAAACCGCTCATAGGTTTAACCTGCTTTCGGTGGTGTTTTTTCCGCTCTGACTTCGTCGAAATCCTCGACCGATGCAAGAGCATCGCTCTGCGGCATTCTCCTTGTCAGATGCAAAAAATCCAACCATTCAAACTGCTTCCATCCAAACAAGCCACGCTCTCTAGCCTTGTCCGGGTTCGTGGAAAAGATCAAGCAGCGCTCGGATGCCATGCCGGCAGATAGCCTTGCCGAAACACGCCGAGAACGGATTTCGGCGTTACCAGCCGCACGGGCTGGCGGGCAAGAAGTCCCAGGCCCAGCGGTGCGCCATAACCGGCATGCGACCAGGGCAGGGCCATTCGGTTCCGCAACGCGAAAAAAGCACCACCCGCCTCGACCATCGCGCCGTCGGGAAGACCGGGCAGATCGATGGCGCTCAATGCCTGCGGTGCCGTGCGGGCCGAAAGCCATCGCTCGCCATGCAGAATTTCATCGATATCCCGTGTGCCGCCAAGGCCGTGCAGGGTGCAGAAAGCGCTTCTGAACGCCACGGCCTCCTTTCTCCTGCAGGCATGACAGGGGCGATGACCGGCGGCAAGAGCCGTGACCTCGTCGAGAAAGAACAGTTCGCTCCAGCCTATCCCCGGAGTGCCGTCGCGCCGGACATGATTTCGGCCCCAGACGTCGCGCTTCCCGCCTTTCCACGAAAGTGAACAGCAGATCCACGCCTTGGTCGTCCAGCGGCGTCCGTTCGGCTTGCGTCCACCCGGATCGTGAACAATGCCCCGGTTGCCGGTAAACATGCCGCGCACTGAAACCGCCTCCAGCACACCGTCGGGCCGAACGCGGTTTTCGAGCGTCATGGCCGGTCAGTCCTCGGTGACGATGATATGCAGGCGAACGGGGCCGTGGGCGCCAAGCAGCAGGGTCTGCTCGATATCGGCCGAGCGCGAGGGTCCGGTGATGAGGTTGACCGTGCGCGGCATTTTTCCCTTGCCGAAGCGCTTGCGCAGCCTCGGCCAGATTTCCTCGTAATGGGCGAGGATGTCGCTTCGCCGCACCACCACGATGTGGTTTTCAGGCAGGAAGTTCAGGCTCGTCGGATTGTCCGCTCCCGACAGCAGCGCCAGCGTTCCGGTCTCGCTGATCCCGCATTCGGCATGGCTCACACCGGTCAGGTCGCTACCGTCGCTCGGCCCCTGCTTCACTGTCAGTATGCTGTCCTTCGCCTTGTGCAGGGCAGACAACCGGTTGTCCTGGCCGGTGCGGACTTCCTTTGGCAGGTTATGCGAGCGCAGCCATTCGGCAATCGCATTTGCAACCCCGCTGCTTGCACAGACCGCTACCGTTGCCTGCGCTTCCTTCGCCTTCTCGATGAAATGGGCAACACGCGCCGTGGCGGTTCTGGGCTGCACCGGAAGTATGCCGCCCGGCGCATTCCGGATGCGTTCCAGGGCATTGCTCTCGCGCTTGCCCGGTGTGCTGTTCTTCAGATTGCGGCCAAGCTTTTCGAGGATGAACTCCCGGTTCATGACGCATTGCCTCCAGCTCCGGTATGCTTGCGCCACTGCGCCAGAAACGTGCTGCCTTCCGGCGTCGGCATGTCGCGATGTCTTGTCCAAGCACCGGCAAAGGGCAGGAAGCCGGTTCGCCGGTTGCGCCCGCCCAGAAGCCAAAGCCCGCGCGCGGCAAGGCGCGTTGCCACGTGATAGAGTTTCGGCCGTTTGGCAAGCCAGGCCCAGGCCTTCAGATTGCGCCGCTGCGCCGGCGGGGTCAGGTGACCGGAGAATTCCTGTTCGCGCCAGTGCCGCATCAGCTTGGGCAGGGGAATGCGCATCGGGCAGACTTCCTCGCACCGACCGCAGAAGGTCGAGGCATTGGGAAGCTGGCCGCCTTTTTCCACCCCGATGAATTGCGGCGTCAGGACGGAGCCCATCGGCCCCGGATAGACCCAGCCATAGGCGTGCCCGCCAATCGCATGGTAGACCGGGCAGTGGTTCATGCAGGCCCCGCAGCGGATGCAGCGCAGCATGTCCTGAAATTCCGTGCCGAGCATGTCGGAGCGGCCGTTGTCCAGCAGCACGACATGAAACTCGTCGGGTCCGTCGGGGTCGCCCTTGCGGCGCGGCCCGCTCGACAGCGTGGTGTAGACGCTCATCTCCTGACCCGTGGCCGAGCGCGCCAGCACCCGCATGATCTGGCTCATGTCTTCCAGCGTCGGTACGATCTTCTCGATCGAGGCGATCACCACATGGACGCGCGGCAAGGTCTGGGTCAGGTCGCCATTGCCTTCGTTGGTGACGATGATCGTGGTGCCGGTTTCCGCCACCAGGAAGTTGGCGCCGGTAATGCCGACATCGGCCTTTATGAAGCGATCGCGCAGAATGCCGCGCGCTTCCTTGAGCAGGCTCTCCGGCTCGCTCATTTCCCGGTCGGGCGGCAGATGGGTGTGCACGCGCCTGAAATCGTCACGCACCTGGTCCATGTTGACATGCACCGCAGGCGCGATGATGTGCGACGGGCTTTCTCCCCTGAGCTGGATGATATACTCGCCGAGATCGGTCTCGACCGGTTCGATGCCGGCATTCTCGAGAAACTCGTTGAGGCCGATTTCCTCCGATATCATCGACTTGCCCTTGGTCACGGTCCGTGCGCCGGCCTTGCGGCAGATGTCGAGGATGAGGCCGCGGGCGTCGCCTGCGGTGGCCGCCCAGTGAACCTTGCCGCCATTGGAAATGACGTTGCTCTCGAATATCTCCAGATAGGCATCGAGGTTTTCAAGCACATGGTTCTTGATTGCCGCCGCATTGTCTCGCAGCGCCTCGAATTCTGGCAGCGCCGCAGCCGCCTTGGCACGCTTGTCAATGAAGTTCTTGCGGACATGGGTGAGCGAACGCTGCAACTGTTCGTCGGCGAGCGCGGCTTTTGCGTTCTGCTTGAATTGCGGGCTTGTGATGTGCATGGGGTCAGCCCTTTCCGCCGATGGGCGGCGTGTCGATCATGCCCGCCAGAACCTCCGCCACATGGCGCACCTCGGTCTTCGAGCCCGAGCGCCGCAGTTTGCCTGCCATGTTCAACAGGCAGCCAAGATCGCCGGCAAGCAGCAGATCGGCTTCCGCCTTGTCGATATTGCCGGTCTTTTCGGTAACGATGGCATTGGAAATGTCGCTGTACTTGACGGCAAACGTGCCGCCGAAGCCGCAGCAAACATTGGCATTGTTCATTTCCTTCAGTTCAAGCCCCTCGACGCTTTGAAGTAGCTTGCGCGGCTGCGCCCTGATGCCCAGTTCCCGCAGGCCGGAACAGGAGTCGTGATAGGTGACGGTGGCATCGAGCCTCGCTTCGACCGATTGAACGCCCATCACATCGGTAAGGAAGCTCACCAGCTCGTGCACCTTGGCAGCAAATGCCCGGCTGCGCTCGTCCCAGACCTGAACGCCTTCAAACAGCTCCGGATAGTGTTTGGACAGCATGCCTGCGCAGGAGCCCGATGGCGCCACCACATAGTCGAAGTCCTCGAAAGCCTTGATCACTTCCTTGGCAATATCCGCCGTATCGTCGCGGTCGCCGGAGTTCCACGCCGGCTGTCCGCAGCAGGTCTGGCTGACCGGCACATGCACCTCGCAGCCGGCCTCTTCCAGCAGCTTGACCGCCGCAAAGCCGACAGTCGGCCGGAACAGGTCGACCAGACAGGTAACGAACAGGCCGACTTTGACCGGTTGTGACATCGTTGTTCTCCTCGCCGGCTGCAGGTTGCCGGCTGCCGCGGCCTGCCGGTCTACTGTTCCCGCTTGCGCAAGCGCAGGCCGGAAATCCGCTCGCGCTCCATTTCATTATCCATTTCCAGGCTCTTTTCCATCACATAGGACATGTGATGGCGGGCTGCCTGCGTCGCCGCCTCGCGGTTTCCCGCAAGAATTGCTTCGGCAATCGCCATGTGCTGGTCATACAGCGCCTGCCGCGCACCCGGCTTCTCGTAAAGCCTGCTGCGGTTCTGGAAAATGCCCTCCGAAAGCAGCTTGTAGCAGGAGCGCAGCGTATGCAGCAGCACCAGATTATGTGCCATTTCACCGATCAGCGCGTGAAATTCCAGATCGACCTCGGCTTCCTCGGCGAAATCCTGGCGCGCATGGGCCGACTGCATGCGTCCCAGGCACTGTTCAAGCATGTCGCGATCATACCCGGTCGCCCGCTCTGCGGCCATGCCGGCGGCGATGCCCTCAACCTCGCGGCGGTATTCGAGATAGTCATGCGTTGCCTTGCGATGGTGCGGCAGTAGGGCGGCAATCGGATCGGAAAAGACATGGCCGATGATGTCGCCGACAAAGGTGCCGTCGCCCTGGCGGCGAAGCAGGATATGACGCGCAACCAGGGTTTCGATCGCCTCGCGCACCACCGGACGCGAAACGCCCATTTCCGCCGCCAGTTCCCGCTCGCCGGGCAACTGGTCGCCGGGCCGCAGAACCCCTTCCAGAATGAGGCCCTCAATCTGGTGCGCCACCTCGTCGGCGGAGCGGTCCTGGCTGATCTGCTGGAATATCGTCATGCTTCGTTCCCGCGAGGCAGGATATAAGGATCGTTTCCATTGGTCAACAATTCTTACCATTGTGAAATGCATTGCCGCCCGGTGACTTGTGAAAAGGGAAAATTGACGGTTGGTTGACCGCGCAAGCGGGTCTATGACTGGGATTTCATTGCAATCTGCCGGGTTCCACGGGCAGAAGATGCCGGCGTCTGGAGAGCCTATCCGCCATAGACACGTCAATCCGCTGGAGATAGCCATGACGAAATCCGCTCCCCCCAAGGCCGGATCGCGAAAACCCGCGCCGCGAAGGCAGACGGCGCACACTGCCGCCTCCGCGCGGATGACCGAATTTCCCCGCCATCCGGAACACGCCTTTGTCGTTGGCGAGATTCACTCGCGGCCGCTGCCGGAATTCGATTCCAGTCGTGTGGTGCTGCATTTCGCCTTCATGTCCGAAGGCGGCAAGTCGGTGGCGAGCGCCGTTTTTGCGCAACTGTGCCGGATGCGGGGAGAAACTGTTCCGGCTGCCGAGATGCGCTATCATTCCATTCCCTGGGGCAGGGGGCGCCTTCGGTGGGAAAGCCACAGCGAGTTCACCACCTTTACCTTCGACGCGCCCGCGCCGCGCAGCTTTCTGGGCGATCTGCACGACCATCCCTTTGCCGCTGGTTTCATGCCGCCGGGCAGCCTGATTTCAGCGACGCGCATCGAAATCCGCGCCAACACGCCGGCCAACCGCAAGCTGCTCGACAAGTTCGATCCCGAAAGCCTCGCGGTCAACCGGCTGTCGGACGGCAAGTCCCTGCTGGCGACCGATTTCCGGCAGGATCCCAACGGAATGACGGTTTTCCTGCTGCTGGAATCGGAGCTTGGTCCGGCCCAAATCGGCGCCTATGCCAAGATGGCAATCGAGCTTGAAACCTACCGCACCCTTGCCATGCTGGGCCTGCCGCTCGCCCGCAGCCTGTCGCAGAAACTCTCCAACATGGAGGTCGACCTGTCGCGGCTTACCGCCGAGACAAAGGATGCCTCTGCCGATGAATCGGCCGAATTGCTGGCCAAGATCAATGCAATGGCAGCCGAGCTTGAAAGCGATGCGGCAGCAAGCCTGTTCCGCTTCGGCGCCAGCCGTGCCTATGGCGGCATCGTCCAGGATCGCATCAAGGCGCTCGGCAATGATGCGCTGGCAGGCAATGTCACGCTGGGCGGCTACATCAACCGAAGCCTGCCGCCCGCGCTGCGCACCTGCGCCTCGGTGGAGGACCGGCAGGCAAATCTGTCGCGCAAGCTCGCCCGGGTAGCAAACCTGCTGCGCGCCAAGGTCGACATCGAGATCGAAAGCCAGAACCGCAACCTGCTCTCCTCGATGAACAGGCGCACACAGTTGCAACTGCGCCTGCAGCAGACCGTCGAAGGCCTGTCGGTGGCGGCAGTTTCCTATTACGTGGTTGGCCTGTTCTACTATCTCGCCCAGGCATTCGAGAAATTCCTGCCGGCGCCGCTGACGCCGAAAATGCTGGCCGGCCTGTTCGTGCCGGTCGCAATTTTATGCATCTGGCTCGTCGTCCGCAGGATCAGAAACCACCATAGCGAATCCGCCGGATAGGCCTTTTCGCCGCACGAAACGCCAGCGGTACCGGCACATGTTGGCAGGCATCTTGCCTTATTGGTAAAAATTATTTACCATTCCTCCATTCTGGTTTGGTGACAACCGTGAGGAGGGCGTGATGTCGCTCGTCGAGATGCCGAAAGCCGATGGCGCGATCCTGTCGCGCAAACCCGAAATCGTCGCAGCGCTTCAGTCCGCGATCGGCAAGGATGGCGTTATCCACGATCCCGAAGAGACGCTTGCCTATGAATGCGATGCGCTGACCGCCTATCGCTGCCCGCCGCTGGCCGTGTGCCTGCCACGCAGCACGCACGAGGTTTCCGCGATTCTGCGCATCTGCAGCGAAATGGGCCTGCCGGTCATTCCGCGCGGTGCCGGCACCTCTTTGGCAGGTGGCGCGCTTCCCACCGCCGATTCCATCGTCATCGGGGTTGCCCGCATGAACCAGGTGCTGGAAGCCGATTACGACAACCGTTTCGTTCGGGTCCAGGCCGGCATCACCAATCTTTCCGTCAGCGGCAATGTCGCCGAAGGCGGCTTCTTCTATGCGCCCGATCCCTCCAGTCAGCTTGCCTGCGCCATTTCCGGCAACATCGCGATGAATTCCGGCGGCGCCCACTGCCTGAAATACGGCGTGACGACCAACAACCTTCTTGGCGTGACCATGGTGATGATGGATGGCGAAGTCGTTGAGATCGGCGGTGCCCATCTCGATCCCTCAGGTCTCGATCTGCTCGGTATTATCTGCGGCTCTGAAGGACAGTTCGGGATGGTTACCGAGGCAGTGCTGAAGATCCTGCCCAAGCCGGAAGGTGCGAGGCCGATCCTGCTCGGCTTCGATGCCAACGAGGTGGCAGGCGCCTGTGTTGCCGACATCATCAAGTCGGGCGTTCTGCCGGTGGCAATGGAGTTCATGGACAATCCGGCGATCATCGCCTGCGAGAATTTCGCTCACGCCGGTTATCCCACCGATGTTGAGGCATTGCTCATCGTCGAGGTCGAGGGATCGGAAGCCGAGATCGCCGAGCAACTGGAAAAGATCAAGGCCATTGCCGCCCGCCACAATCCACAGGTGATGCGCGAGAGCAATTCGGCCGTCCAGTCGGATCTGATCTGGAAGGGCCGCAAGGCGGCTTTCGGCGCCATGGGCCAGATTGCCGACTACATGTGCATGGATGGCACCATCCCAACCTCCCGCCTGCCGGAGGTCCTCAGGCGCATGCAGGAAATGTCGGCCGATTACGGGCTTGGCGTCGCCAATGTGTTCCATGCCGGTGACGGCAACCTTCACCCGCTGATCCTGTTCGACGCCAACAAGCCGGGCGATCTGGAAAAATGCGAGGCATTCGGCGCCGACATTCTCAAGCTCTGTGTCGAGGTCGGCGGCTGCCTGACCGGGGAACATGGGGTCGGTATCGAAAAACGCGATCTGATGGTCCATCAGTACAACGAGGCCGATCTGGAAATTCAGATGCGGGTCAAGGATGTCTTCGACCCGAAATGGCTGCTCAATCCGGCCAAGGTCTTTCCGATGCAGGCCAGCCATTCGCGCCGCCATGGCAACCGGCGGGAAGCGGCGTAGTCATGGCAAGCCTCCTGAAACCCGACAGTGAATCGGCGGCCAGCGAAATCGTCCGGGAACATTTCCGCAAGTGCAAGCCGCTGCGTATCGCAGGCGGCGGAACGCGCCCTGTCGGCAATTCGGTGGATGCTGCCCAAACCCTCTCGACCGGCGGGCTATCGGGCATCACGCTCTATGAACCCGGTGCGCTCACCCTGGTGGCGGAAGCGGGCACCCTGCTTGAGACCATTGGCGATGCCCTTGCAGCCGAGGGGCAGCACCTGCCTTTCGAGCCGGCCGACTACCGCGCCCTGCTGGGCACCAGGGGCAATTCCACCATTGGCGGCGTGGTCGCTGCCGGGGTTTCCGGCCCCCGTCGCATTCAGGCAGGCAGCACCCGGGACAGTCTGATCGGCGTGCGGTTTGTCTCCGGCGAAGGGGAGATCATCAAGAATGGCGGCCGGGTGATGAAGAACGTCACCGGCTATGACCTCGTCAAGCTGATGTGCGGCAGCCATGGCACGCTCGGCATTCTGACCGAGGTCTCGTTCAAGCTTTTGCCCAGACCGCAGGCAACCGGCACGGTGATGGTTACAGGCCTCGATGACCGCGCGGCGGTGACGGCTCTCCTGAAGGCGCTGGGTTCGCCCTTCGATGTTACTGGCGCTGCCCATCTTCAGAAAGGCGAAGACGGCAAACCGCTCACCCTGATTCGTTGCGAGGGGCTGCCGGAATCGGTCGGCTACAGATCCGGCAGGCTCAAGGACATGCTGGCTCCCCTGCTGCCGGCTTCTGCGGAACTGGCAATCGAAAGCGACCCGGCAAGGAACGCCGGCATCTGGAAACAGGTTCGGGATGTGGAGCCTTTCGCCGCCCGCAAGGGGGGCGTCTGGCGGCTGTCGGTGAAACCTTCGGACGGGCCGGATGTCGTCAGCGAAATTGCCGGCAAGCTCGGTTGCGAAGCCCTGTACGATTGGGGCGGCGGGCTGGTCTGGCTGCTTGCCGATGCGGCGGATGGGGAAGCGGCAGCCGTCATCCGCGGCGCGGTTGATGCCTGTGGCGGCCACGCAACCCTGTTCCGGCACAACACACCGGGCAATGGCAGCGTCGAAACCTTCCATCCCGAACAGCCGCGCATAGCGGCGATATCCCAGAACCTGCGGCGGCAATTCGACCCCGCCGGCATTCTCAATCCGGGCCTGATGAGCCGGGTGTCGGAACAGGCATAACGATGCAGACCAGTTTTACCGAGGAACAGCTGAAGGACGCAGCCATCGCCCACAGCGAGAAGATTCTGCGCAAATGCGTCCATTGCGGCTTCTGCACGGCAACATGCCCAACCTATCTGACGCTGGGCGATGAACTCGACAGCCCGCGCGGACGCATCTACCTGATCAAGGACATGCTGGAAAACAACCGTCCGGCCGACGACCGTACGGTCAAACACATCGACCGCTGCCTTTCCTGTCTCGCCTGCATGACGACCTGCCCGTCCGGCGTCCACTACATGCATCTGGTCGACCATGCCCGTGCCTATATCCAGCAGACCTACAAGCGGCCATTGATCGACCGTCTCTACCGCTGGATGCTGGCGCAGGTGCTGCCGTATCCGGGGCGTTTTCGCCTTGCGCTTTCTGCGGCCCGTCTCGGCAAGCCCTTTGCCGGCGTGCTGAAATCCCTTCCGGGTGGAAAACCGATGGCGGCCATGCTGGCGCTGGCGCCCTCCGGGCTGCCGAAGCCGGACCGGCAGTTGAAGAATTCCCGTCATGCACCGCTGGGTGCCGGCGGCAGGGGCAGGGTGGTCGTGATGCAGGGCTGCGCCCAGCGGGTGCTGGATCCGGCGATCAACCTCGCCACGATCAGCCTGCTGACCAGATTGGGTTATGAGGTGCTGACCCCGCCCGCAGAAGGCTGCTGCGGCGCGCTGGTTCATCACATGGGCCGCGAGCACGAATCCCATTCCGCCGCAAAACGCAACATCGATGCCTGGCTGGATGAGGCGGAAAAGGGCGGGCTCGATGCCATCATCATCACCACGTCGGGCTGCGGTACGACGGTGAAGGATTACGGCCACATGCTGCGGGACGATGCGGCCTATGGTGCCAGGGCAGCCCGGGTCTCGGCGCTGGCGAAAGACATTACCGAATTTCTGACGGAAGCCGGCCTGCCTCAGAGCACGGCCGGAAACGGCATCCGCCTGGCTTATCATTCGGCCTGTTCCATGCAGCATGGCCAGAAGATCACTGTCCAGCCGAAGAAACTGCTCGCCGATGCGGGCTTTGAAGTCGCCGATGTACCGGAAGGCCATTTGTGCTGCGGTTCAGCCGGAACCTACAACATTCTGCAGCCGGAGATCGCAGCGCGGCTGAAAGCGCGCAAGGTTGCCAATATCGAACGGGTGAAGCCGCAACTCATCGCTGCGGGCAATATCGGTTGCATCACCCAGATCGCTGGCGGCACGGACATTCCCATCCTGCATACGGTCGAACTGCTCAACTGGGCCCATGGCGGGACGATGCCGCAAGCGCTGAAAAGCCTGAAAAGCGGCTCCGCCGTGCCGGAGGCAGCCGAATAGGTCCCCTTGGGAGATTGTCATGAAAAGCCGCCAGGATTGCTCCTGGCGGGCTTTTTCAATTGGTCCCGGTCGCCTCTGCGGCGTCAGTCGATCAGCCGTTGCCGAAAATGGCGGCCAGCGGATTCTTCGGCGCGTTGATGTAGGGGGTTGCGTCCTCACCCGGGCCGATGACGATCACCTTGGTGCCGATATCCACGCGCTCGTAGAGATCCTCCACATCCTGGTTCATCATGCGGATGCAGCCGGAGGAAAGGTTGAGGCCGATCGACCACGGCTGGTTGGTGCCGTGGATGCGGTACAGCGTGTCCTGCTTGCCCTTGTAGAGATACATGGCACGCGCGCCGAGCGGATTTTCAGGCCCGCCTTCCATGCGCGGTGGCAGCTCGCGGCCGTTTTCCCGCTCACGTTGGATCATCTCCTGCGGCGGAATCCATACCGGCCATTCGGTCTTTCTGCGGATGGCGACCTCGCCATTCCAGCCGAAGCCCTCGCGGCCGACACCGACGCCGTAGCGAATGGCCTTGTTCCTGCCGGTGATGTAGTACAGGAATTTCTCGTCGGTATGGATAACAACCGTACCGGGCTCCTGCGATGTGTTGATGTTTACATTGCGCCGCTTGAACTTGGCGGGAACCTTGCGCTGGTCGAGGCGCAGCCTGACCGGTTCGCCTTCCACCCATCGCCGCGTGGCAGTATCGAAATACCGTGCCTCGGCATCGCTGCTTTTCAGCGTGCCTGTTCCAAGAATGGTTCCTACTGCCAGTGCGGTTACGAAGCTTCTCCTCGTAAGCATCTTTTTTCCCATTTGGCTGTGAGTTTGCATTGGTGCCTCCTGGCACGCCCCGCCTCACTTTACGGATGCCTGTAGGAAATTCAAGGGGTTACACCCGGCAAATGGGATTCCGTTTCCCGATTCTGTCAGGAAATAAGGATGTGTTGAAATTTCGCAACATTACCGAGAATCCGGCAATGTTGCGATAACATATTGAAAAAAGGGCGAATATGCGGCGGCAATGCCTGCTCCACCGCTGTTTTCGGGTTATTGCACCACAACCCTGGTGCCGACGCCCACCCGCGCATAAAGCTCGGTCACGTCTTCGTTACGCATCCGGATGCACCCGGAAGAAACAGCACCGCCGATCGTCCAGGGCTGGTTCGTGCCGTGGATTCGGTACAGCGTGCTGCCGAGATAAAGCGCCCGGGCGCCGAGCGGGTTGGCAGGGCCGCCTTCCATCACGACGGGCAGTTCGCGCCCTTTCTTTCTTTCGCGGATGCGCATTTCCTCCGGCGGGCGCCATTCCGGCCACTCGGCCTTGCGGGTGATCTTCTCAGTGCCCGACCAGGCAAAGCCCTCGCGGCCGACGCCGACGCCGTAACGGGTCGCCTGGCCGCCTTCCTCAACGAGGTAGAGATAGCGCCCCACCGTATCGATGACGATCGTTCCGGGCTTTTCGCTGCTGGCATAGGCAACGCGCTGCGGCAGGTATTTCGGGTCGATACCGTCATCCGCCTTTTTCGGCAGTGAGGCGGGCTGCGGCGCTGGCTGGGGTGCGGCGCGGGTTACAGCTTGCGGCACCTGACGCACGGCGGGGCGGAACGCGACCCGTTTCATCTGCTTCTTTTTCTGCTGCTCACGGTAGAGCTGCAGGGCAGTGGCGTTGCGCTGCATCGTTTTCTGGTACTGCTCGCGGTTGGTGAGTTGCAGCAGCCACGGCGAGGCGAGATCGCCCGAAAGCACGGTTGCCGGTGGCGGGGTGTAACGCGACTGCGCATATGCCGGAAGTGAAAGGGCCAGGGAAACCGCAATGCCCGCAGAAGCGGCCAGGAATATCTTGCGCATCGTTTACTCGCTACTCAATTGCACAGAACTCGAATACCAGGCCCGCAATACCGCTTGGGAGCCCGTTTCTCGGCAATCCTGCGCTGCCATGGCAACGGAATGGTAAAGATGAACGCGAAAGCTAAAACTGTCTCGATTCTTGGTAACCGGGAGGTTTAGCGGCAGGGTTAGCGGAGGGTTAACGAACCCTATTCCACCTCGAATGCGGCACAGAACGTGTTGCCGGTGGCGAAGTTGCGCACGCACAGCGTATAGCCCGGCTTGACGGCAACGGTTTCGCCCTGGCTGCCGTTGATCGTGAAGGCTTCCTCCGCATTGACGGTCACCGTGGTGCCGCCGGTCTGCCATTCATAGCGATAGATGTTTTCGGCGGTCTCGTCGGTGTCGCTTGTATTCCGCTTGATCGTGATCCGCCGGCAGGGCGCGCCTTCGACAAACACATCGCCGCGAAAGACGGCGCATTTGGCATTGAAGTCCGATTGGGCATGTGCCGGTTGCAGGGCAAGGACGGTCAGGCAAATGGCAAATGACAGGGCCGGGATATTCGCATGCATGCTTCTTCCTCCAGGCTGGCTTGTTACTCCGTCATGTCAGGGCACACGCCGTTTGGCGTCCGCAAGCACTGCCGGCAGGATTTCCTGCACCGATCCGATGGAGGCGCCGTTGCGGATTCGCCGGTCGTACAGCATGTTGAGGATGATGCGGTCGAAGCGCGTGAAGCTGGTGTGCCGCGAGCGGTCGTTGAACATGCTCTCCTTCAGCGAGGGATGTTCGTTGAGTGGTCCCAGCCCCTGCAGGATTTCCTCGATCATGCAGCGCTTGAACAGCGCTTCCCCGCCATCGGAAACCACCACCGCATCCGAGCGGATGATACCGTTGCGCGAGAATACCGAGCGCACCAGGCATTTGCCCGGCACCCTTGCGGTGGAGCGCTTGTAGACCTGCTCGCGCGCCACCTTCACGTAATCGGCCTGATCGACCACATAGACGTTGAAATTGGCCGCCGAAGGATTGCGCGTGGTGGAGGTCCTCAACCCGTGAACCGAGCCGTTGAGCGAACGGATGAATTGCGCCACGGTATCGGTGCGGTCGCGTTTTGCCAGATTGATGATGTTGAAGCGCACCGGCCCGTTGAACTTGCGGATATAGCGCGACTGGATGCCGAAGGGCGCGAACTCGGCGCCGAAGACCGTCAGGTTGAAACCGCGCAGCAATTCGTCATTGCTGGCAGCCCGTGCCGGCATCGCCGCGCCTAACAACAGCAACAGCACGGCCGCAAGCCGCAGGCTGCTACGGGCCGCAAGGGCAAAGGAAAGGCGCATGGTATCGAACATTGAATGCAACGGCAGGCTGAAATTTCCACTGGCTCCAGGCGGCGCGATCATATCGAAACGCCCGGCGATTCAAACCGGTTTTTTCTCCTGACGGAAATTGTCAGCGGGCGGTGTTACTTTCGTCACAACCGCGATTCGAACGGAGTTTTCCGATGGCATCTGATAATGGCCTGATCGAGGGTAGCGACGGCAAATGGCGCTGCAAATGGCACGGCAACATGGACGACTACCTTGCCTATCACGACAATGAGTGGGGTCATCCGGTAACCGACGATACCCGCCTGTTCGAAAAGCTCTGCCTTGAGGGATTTCAGTCCGGTCTTTCCTGGCTCACCATCCTGAGAAAGCGCGAGAATTTCCGCAAGGCCTTCGCCGGATTCGACATCGCCAGGGTCGCGAAGTTCGGCGATGCCGATATCGAAAGGCTGCTCGGCGATGCCGGGATCGTGCGCCATCGCGGCAAGATCGCCTCCACCATCAACAACGCCAACCGGGCGCTCGAGCTGCAACGGGAGTTCGGTTCGCTTGCTGCCTATTTCTGGGCGCATGAGCCGGGACCGGAAGACCGCCCCGAGCGCTGCGACTGGGAATCGCTCAGAAAGCTCGGCAAGACGCAAACCTCCACCCGCATCTCGAAGGACCTGAAGAAACGCGGCTGGTCCTTTGTCGGCCCGACCACGGTCTATGCCTTCATGCAGGCCATGGGCCTCGTCAACGATCACGTCGAGGGCTGCTGCTGCCGCGAGGTGACGGAGAAAAAGCGCAAGGCGCTGAAGCGGCCAGTCTCCTGATGGCATCGGCATTCGAAACCCGTCTTGAGGCAATCGATCGGCCGCGCCAGGCCATGCTGCGCCGGCTGCGGCAGCTGGTGCTTGAGACGGCGGCGGGAACGCAGGGCGTCGGCGACATCGCCGAATGCCTGAAATGGGGCCAGCCTTCCTTCGTGACGGAAAATCCGAAATCAGGCAGTACGATCCGCATCGACGCGGTGCGCGACCGGCCCGATGCGGTTGCCATGTATTTCATCTGCACCAGCGGCCTCGTCGAGCGGTTCCGGGAGCAATACCCCGATACCTTCAATTATGAAGGCAACCGCGCGCTGGTCTTTCGGGTGAAAGACGATTTGCCTGAAGCAGAGCTTTCCCACTGCATCGCCATGGCGCTGACCAGCAAGCTCAAGGCCCCAAGCTGACGGCCCCCGGGCTGAAGGTGAAGAAACCCTAGCCCATCAGGTCGAACAGGTCGCGTTCGATGGCGCCTTCGATCTTCAGCAATTGCCGTTTGGTCTCCACGCCGCCCGGTGCGGAAAAGCCGGTCATCTGGCCGTTGGCGCCAATGACCCGGTGACAAGGCACGATGATCGGAAACGGGTTGCGCCCCAGCGCCTGACCGACCCGTTGGGAAAACGCCACATCGCCGAGATCGCGCGCCAGATCGCCATAGGAACGGGTCTCGCCCGGCCCGATCTGCCGCGAAAGCCCGTAGAGCTGCTGCTCGAAATCGCCAAGCCCGGTCATGTCCAGTTCCGCGTCGCGCAGGTCTTCGCTTGCCCCCTCCATCAGCGCCTGGATTGCCGTAATCACGGAAGCGATACGCGGCGGGATGTCGTCGGTCTCCTGCGCCTCGGGTGCCCGGCGGCGAAGCTGCTGGCGTGTCCTGTCGTCTGTGTCTTCGGGAAAGTTGGCAGAAAGGATGCCGTTTCCGCCCCAGGCAATGCCGCAGCGTCCGAGTGCCGTGTCGAACAGCGTGAGAAAGGTGTTGCTCATCGGGCCTGTTTATCATGGCGCAAACGACCCCTGCCACCCGATTGTTGCGCGGCGTGCGGTATTGCCCTTTTGGGGAGGTTGCAGGCGTGACGCCAGCTCGGTGTTTGCTTCAGCTAAGGCGCAGATACACTAACTCCGTCATTCCTGTGCTTGTCACAGGAATCCATTCCTCTAACATCGCGGGATGAAACGGACCGGCATCGTCTACATTCTGGCATCCAAAAAGAACGGAACGCTCTATACGGGCGTGACCAGTAATCTGCCGCGTCGGCTTGAAGAGCATCGCACCGGAACCGGCTCTGCCTTTGCGGCGAAATACGGCGTGACCCGGCTTGTCTGGTTCGAGGAGTACGAACTGATCACGCGGGCCATCACGCGCGAGAAGACGATCAAGAAATGGCCGCGCCAGTGGAAGATCAACATGATTGAGGAGCGCAATCCCCACTGGCAGGACTTGTCATGGCAGTTGCTCTGAACCAGTCACTGTGTGGAGAGGGGAACGGCATGGACCCCTGTGACAAGCACAGGGGTGACGGGGGAGGTTTGGATTTCACGCAAATTCGGAGGGAGCTTCGGGCAAGGTGCCGTCCCACTCCGCTGCCATTCCTGTGGTTCCGGCGGGCAATTGATTCACTGGATCAATTGTTTTTCCGCCTTCAATCACAGGAATCCATTCCGAGATCCATCCACATGCTGAATATGCCGAAAGACAACGGCATGGGTCCTCGGGCTTGTCCCGAGGATGACTAAGAGAGGGGGGAGTGCATTATCCCCCTCCCGCTTGTCCTTCACCCGGTGATCGTCTAGGAAAGCCGCGAATTTCCCGTGTGCCCGAAAACGGCTTTCCATCCATGGCTGACAAACAGAAAAAACCGCAGAAACTGAAGGCGCGCTTGCCGCGCGGCTTCGTCGACCGTTCGCCCGCCGACATCCGCGCGACCGACGAGATGGTGGCGAAAATCCGCGAGGTCTACGAGCGCTACGGCTTCGATCCCGTCGAGACGCCGATGTTCGAATACACCGACTGCCTCGGCAAGTTCCTGCCCGATTCTGACCGGCCCAACGAGGGCGTCTTTTCCGTGCAGGACGATGACGAGCAGTGGATGAGCCTGCGCTACGATCTGACCGCGCCGCTCGCCCGCCACGTCGCCGAGAACATCAACGAAATCCAGCTTCCCTACCGCACCTATCGTGCCGGCTGGGTGTTCCGCAATGAAAAGCCGGGGCCGGGCCGTTTCCGCCAGTTCATGCAGTTCGATGCCGACACGGTCGGCGCGCCCGGCGTCCAGGCTGATGCGGAAATGTGCATGATGATGGCCGACACGATGGAAGCGTTAGGACTGAAAAGCCAGTACCGGATCCGCGTCAATAACCGCAAGGTGCTTGACGGCGTGATGGAAGCAATCGGCCTCGGCGGCGAGGAGAATGCCGACAAGCGGCTCAATGTGATGCGCAGCATCGACAAGCTCGACAAGTTCGGTGTCGAGGGCGTGCGGCTCTTGTTGACAACGGGTAGATGGGATGGCGGCAAGGAAGGCGAAGGTGATTTTACACCGGGTGTTGGGCTGAATGATGAACAGATTCGAATATTGGCAGGTTACCAACGGATCCTGAGCTATCCGTGGTCAAAGCCATTCACTATTAAAGTGTACAAGAAATACCTTCGAATTTGGGCAAAGCTAGAAAGTCTACCTGTGCTTATCGAAGATGGACTAGACGAATTGAACACAATTCGCAATTTGTTGAGGGAGGCTGACTATCCTCCCGAAAAAATCCGCATCGATCCCTCAGTTGTCCGCGGCCTCGAATACTACACCGGCCCCGTATTCGAAGCGGAACTGACCTTCCCGGTCACCAACGAAAAAGGTCAGGAAGTTGTCTTCGGCTCGGTTGGCGGCGGCGGGCGCTATGACGGTCTCGTCAAGCGCTTCACCGGGCAGGATGTGCCGGCCACCGGCTTTTCCATCGGTGTCTCGCGCCTGATGACGGCGCTGAAGAACCTCGGCAAGCTGGGGCAGGACGAGGTGATTGCCCCCGTCCTCGTCACCGTCATGGACAAGGACACGGAGGCGCTGGGCAACTATCAGAAGATGGTGCAGCAACTCCGGCAAGCCGGCATCCGCGCCGAGATGTATCAGGGCAATCCCAACAAGTTCGGCAAGCAGTTGCAATATGCCGACCGGCGCGAAATGCCCATCGCCGTCATTCAGGGTTCCGATGAACGCGCGCAAGGCAAGGTCCAGATCAAGGACATGATCGAGGGCCGCAGGCAGGCTGCAGCGATCGAATCCAACGAGGAATGGCGCGAAACCCGCCCCGGCCAGTTCGAGATCGACGAGACCGATCTGGTGGCGGAAGTCACCCGCCTGCTCGCCGAACAGAAGGCCGAGCGGGATGGGTGAGGGGGTCTTTCTCTCTCCCCCCTTGCGGGGGAGATGTCACGAAGTGACAGAGGGGGGTGGCATGTCATCGACAGTTTCATCCGCCTTCAGGACGCCCGCTTCCCCCCCCTCTGTCCGTTTCACGGACATCTCCCCCGCAAGGGGGGAGAGGGACTGCCGCCCATGACCGCGCTGGCCCAACGCATCGAGTCCTTCCTCAGGCATCGCAAATGCGCGCTGCCGGAGATCGGCCTGCTGCAGCCGGCAGAACCCATTCTCAATGCCGCCGGCGAGGACATCCGCCGCCGCATCTTCATGACCGCCGATCAGCGCGGCCGCGACTTGTGCCTGCGGCCGGAATTCACCATTCCCGTCTGTCTGAGCCATCTTGAAAGCGGCAAGGACAAAAAGCGTTACGGCTATGTCGGCAAGGTCTTCCGACAGCGTGCCGACGAACCGGCGGAATTCCTGCAGGCCGGCATCGAGGATATCGGCGCCGAAAAGAAGGGCGCGGCGGATGTGCGCTGCCTGTCCGACTGCATCGACATGCTGCGCCTTCTGGGCCGCAACCGGCTGTCGGTGGTGGTCGGCGATCAGGCGATCTTCGAGGCGGTATTGAAATCCCTCGGCCTGCCGAAAGCCTGGCGTGAGCGGCTCGGCCGCAATTTCGGCAATCCCGCCCGTCTCGCAGCCGACCTCGACCGCCTGTCCGGCAAGTCGAATGGCAGCATGGACCACTTGGCGCCGGAACTGGCGAAGGCCGTCGCGGCGAACGACCGTGAGGCAGTGGAAAGGGCAATCGCCCGTGACATGAAGCAATCGGGCCTGCCGCCGCAATCGGGCCGCACGGCGGCCGAGATCGCCGAACGGCTGATGGAAAAGGCGGCCCTTGCCGCGGTTCGCCTGGCGCCGGAAAAGCGCGAGGTGCTGGAAGCCTTCCTCGATCTCGACATGCCGCTGAAGGACGCGAACCAGCGGCTATGGTCTTTTGCCCGCCGCGCCAACATCCCGCTCGGCAAGCCGCTGGAGACCTTTCACAAGCGCGCCGTGGCGCTGGAGCGGCTCGAGCTTGAAAACGTCTCGCTGCGCTATCGGGCAGGCTTTGGCCGCACGCTTGATTACTACACCGGCTTCGTCTTCGAGGTGCGCGGCGGGCCGGCAGATGCCAAGCCGCTTGCCGGTGGCGGCCGCTATGACCGGCTGATGACGGTGCTGGGTTCGCGCCACAAGATGCCCGCGACAGGCTTTGCCGTCTATGTCGACCGGGTAAAGCCGAAGCTGAAGGAACAGGCTGGCGAAACCCCGGCGCAAGAGGAGGCGCGCTGATGGCGATTACCGTTGCGCTGCCGTCCAAGGGAAGGCTGAAGGAAAAGACGCTGGAAGTCTTTGCCGGTGCCGGATTTGAAATCGAACTGCCGGAAGACAGCCGCTCCTATCGCGGCGCGGTGAAGGGCAGGCCGGAGATCGAGATCGCCTTTCTCTCGGCGTCGGAGATTGCCCGCGAGCTGATCGACGGCAAGATCGCCCTCGGCGTTACCGGCGAGGATCTGGCGCGTGAAAGCGTGGCCGATGCCGACGCCTTTCTCGATTTTTCCTGCAAGCTCGGTTTTGGCGGTGCCGATGTCGTCGTCGCCGTGCCGGAGGCCTGGCCCGATGTCGTCACCATGGCCGATCTCGACGATGTGGCGGCCGAGTTCCGCCAGCGCCATCACCGCCCGCTGCGCATCGCCACCAAATACTGGCAACTGACCCAGAACTGGTTTGCCGATCACGGCATTGCGCTTTACCGCATCGTCGAAAGCCTCGGTGCCACGGAAGGCGCACCTGCCGCCGGTACCGCCGACATCATTGTCGACATTACCTCTACCGGCTCGACGCTGAAGGCCAACCAGCTCAAGATTCTGAAGGATGGCATCATCCTGCATTCTGAGGCGAATCTGATCGCCTCCAAAAGGATCCGCCTGCCGAAGGAGGATCGTTTGCTCCTGAAGGAAGTCTGCCGCCGCATCGCCGAAGCGGTGGCGGCAGAATAGGCAATCAGCGCAGGCGCTGGCCATCCAGCGAAATCGTGCCGGGGCCGACAGCGGCAAGGGCAACGAAGCCGCCGGCAATCGCGATGTTCTTCATCATCGAGATCATCTGCATCTGGTCGCCGGGAACGAAGTGGAAAACCACCCCGGTAAACAGGCAGAAGGCAGCCATGGCCCAGGCCGTGGTGCGGGTGAAGAAGCCTGCCAGAATGAAGCCGCCGGCAACAAGTTCGAAAATCGCTGCAGCCCAGGCCAGCAGCGTCGAGGCCGGAAAGCCGTAGGCGGCGATGTAACCGGCGGTGCCGTCGATCGAACCCAGTTTCTGCAGCCCCGCCATGATGAAGATGAAGGAGAGCAGGATGCGGGCGATGAGCAGTTTGGCGGAGGTGGACATGGATGATCCCTTGCTGTGATTAATCTGTCCCCGCCATGTATGCCATTGCAGGTAATACGCAATCCGGTTCGGATCGCACACAGTGTTTATCAGGATTGAACGGCCGGGCATGCATTGTGCACCATGTGCCCGGCCGCTGGCTTCTGCAATTGGGCAGGTCCGCCCGGCCGCTTGTGTCAGGTTTTGCGGGCCACCAGCACCCAGCCGCCGGTCTCGCCTTCTAGAATGCCATGCTCCGCCGATGTCGGCTTTTTCAGCGCCTCGAAGAGGACGGAAACCGGGGTCCAGTAGGGCACGTACCATTCGCGGTCGACATCCATGACCAGAACCCTGTCGGTTTGCGGATCATAGGCGCCGATGGGCGAAACATGCGGGCCGTCCCAGTCGCCGGTCACGACGCCCTGGTTGAAATAGACGATCAGCACATCGCTCGATGACTTCTCGTTGGCGGCGAGCACCGCGCGGAAGGCATCAAGCGTGACAGCCTCGTCCGATGCCGGCTGCACGGAACTGATCTCGGCCTCGATGCCGAGTGCCTGTGTGCTTTTGGAAACGGCATCGAGAAGGTCGGCGAACTTCACGCCGTCGCCGTCCTGCTTGGCCTGCTCGCTCCAGACCGGGTTCGCCACTGTTTCCAGCAGGTTGTCCTGGGTGATCAGCGTGTCATCGGAAGCGGGCGGCAGGCCGCGCAGGGTGTTCATCGCCACGGCGATGCTGGCGAGCGAGCAGGCCGCATTGGTCTGCTGCGGCAGGTAGAACGGCGACATGGCCCAGTAGTCGGGCGCTTCGGCGGTTCTGAGATAGGCATGGTCCTGGGTCACCGGAATCGCATCGGGGCCGAGTTTCGGCTTGGCTGCCGGGTCGAGGGCGAAAGCAGGCACGGAAAGAAGAAACACCGTTGCCGAAAGGGCAAGGCATGCAGGTTTGTATGTCGTGAACATGGGAAGACCACAGTTAGGGTTACAACCCGGAAATGCTACACCTGCCCGCTGTTCCGCGACACAGGAAAATCATGTCCGCAGATCAAATCTGCTTGCCGCGGCCGGCAGGCCCGCCCGCATCTCGACGCGGTGTATGCAGGCCCGCCGGCAGGGCCGGTTATCGCTTCAGCGTGCCGACCACACCCATCAGGTCCATGCCCGATTTTCCGGCGGCCGACGCGACTTCATCGAAGGTCATTTCAGGGCTGGCTGCGGCATAGCCATGCTCGGCAAGGGCCGCAGCAAGGCTTTCGCCGTCATGGCCGAACAGCGGCGCCGCCATGGCGATGGTTGCCTGCTGCACGGCCTCGACGACGGCAAACTGGGGTGGGCCGCGCCGCCCGCCTTCCTGCGTCAGCGCCGGGTAGACGAAGGCAGCCGAACCGGCCAGCGACAGCGCCAGCGCGATCGCCATCGGCGGGCGCTTGAAATAGGTCAGGAAGGACCTCCAGTTCTTCCAGATATGCAGAACGAAAGGCACGATGAGAATCATCGAAAGCCATTCATGCATGCCGTGGAAATACTGGCTGCCGATGTGAAAGAACAGTGCGATCCCCGAAACCAGCGAAACCAGAAACAGGCCGGTCGTCAGCGGGGTTGCATAGCGTGAAAGAAAGGATGGCATGGGAGGAGTTCCAATCAGATTGCAGTACGCAATCAGCTAACCCGCCGCTGCACGCCCGGTCCCGTTACAAAGCCGTAAGAATTCGCGACAGGGCGTCGCAGGCGCCGCAGAAGGCGTCGACCGCAATGACTGTCTGCCGGTTCAGATCATTTTGCGGGGGTCGGCCAGCCGGTCGAAGGTCTCCGCGTCGACCAGGCCGGAGGCAAGCGCTTCCTGCCGCAGGCTGGTGCCGTTTTCATGCGCGCGCTTGGCGATCTTCGCCGCCGCATCATAGCCGATCTGCGGCGCCAGCGCGGTTACCAGCATCAGCGAACGCTCGACCAGTTCCGCTATCCGCCCTGCGTTTGCCTCGATGCCGGCAACGCAGCGCTCGCTGAAAGAGTTCATCGCATCGGCAAGCAGGCGGATCGACTGCAACACGGCAAGCGCGATCACCGGCTTGAAGACATTGAGCTCGAACTGCCCCTGGCTGGCGGCGAAGGTCGCCGTCTGATGGTTTCCCATCACCTGGGCGCAGACCATGGTCAGGGCTTCTGCCTGGGTCGGGTTGACCTTGCCCGGCATGATCGAGGAACCGGGCTCGTTTGCCGGTAGCGAGATTTCGCCGATACCCGAGCGCGGTCCGCTCGCCAGCAGGCGGATGTCGTTGGCGATCTTGTAGAGATCGGCCGCAAGCGCATTGAGCGCGCCGTGCAGGATTGTCAGCGCATTGTGCGAGGTCAGCGCCTCGTACTTGTTCGGTGCCGTCTTGAACGCCATGCCGGTTTCTGCCGCGATTGCGGCGGCAAACGCCTTGGCGAAGCCGGCAGGCGCGTTGATGCCGGTGCCGACTGCCGTGCCGCCCTGCGCGAGATCGAGCACATGCACCAGTGCGCGCCGCACCAGCCGCTCGTCGCGCTTGATCATCGCAGCGTAGCCTGAAAATTCCTGGCCCAGCGTCAGCGGCGTTGCGTCCTGGGTATGGGTGCGGCCGATCTTCACCAGCTTGCGCCAGCGGGAAGCCTTGGCGCCAAGTGCCTGTTTCAATGTGCGCATGGCAGGCAGCAGTTCGCGTTCGCACTGAAGGGCGGCCGCCACATGCATGGCGGTGGGAAAGGTGTCGTTGGAGGACTGGCTTCGGTTGACGTGATCGTTGGGATGAACAGGCTCCTTTGATCCCATCCGGCCTCCCAGCATTTCGATCGCCCGGTTGGCGATCACCTCATTGGCGTTCATGTTGGTCTGGGTGCCCGAGCCTGTCTGCCAGACCACCAGCGGAAAATGATCGTCGAGCTTTCCTTCCGCCACTTCCCGTGCCGCTGCCATGATCGGCTCGGCAAGTTTCTTGTCCAGCGTGCCGAGCTTTAGGTTGGTCTGCGCGGCGGCAAGCTTCACCAGTCCGAGCGCATGAATGAGCGGTAGCGGCATGCGTTCGTCCCCGATCGGAAAATTCTCGATCGATCGCTGCGTCTGCGCGCCCCAATAGCGGTTGGCCGGCACATCGATGCTGCCGAGAGAATCGGATTCGCTGCGGATTTTGGCCATGGCGGCCTCCCTGGATAGAGCTTGCTCCCCGGATGCGGGCAGCGCGCACCATTATGGAATGCTCGCAGCCGCAAATCAAAGCGGTGCCGCGAATGATGCCGCCGATGCTGGCTGGCTCCATCAAAAGTTGCAACTGCCACTATCGCACAATCCGGATTGGATGGAGCTTCCGGCAATGAACATGCAAGCAACCAGTGCCTTTGTCCGCAATCCTGCAGCCGGTGCAGGTCTGGCGCTGCTTTGCCTTTGCATCCTTGGAACGATGCCTGTCATCGCCAACAGCCGGCCGTCCGGCTTCAGCGCGCTCGGCTTTGCCTTCTACCTGTCGCTCTGGCAGAGCGTCTTTGCCGTGCCGCTCTTCTGGCGGGAGATGCAGGGCGCAAATCGCGGTATCTTCGGCGCAGGCGTTACCCCGGTTCAGCGGCGGCGTGCCCTGATGGTCGCGCTGGCCACCAGTGCGATGTTCGGCCTTTCCACCTATCTCTACGTTCTCGGCGTGGAGAAGGCGGGCGCCGTCAGCGCAGCCATCGCCATGCAGGCCTATCCGGTATTCGCCATATTGTGGGAATCACTCTTTCTGAACCGCCGCAAAAGCGCTCCCGAGCTTGTTCTCACGGCGGTTCTCATCGTCTCGATGTACTATCTGGGAACAGGCGGAACCTGGCGTGTCGACGGATTTTCGTCCTGGTTTCTGCTGGCGCTCGGCGTGCCGTTTCTGTGGAGCATTGCTCACGTCATCATCAAGGAGGAGTTGAACAGCACGCCGGTGACGCCGGCCCAGGTAACCTTCGTCCGCGTCGTGGTCTCTACGGTATTCCTGGCCGTCGTCACGGCGATATTCGAACCGCAGGCCTTTGCTGCCGGGTTCTCCGGTGCATCATTCCAGTATTTCGCGATCCTGATGGGCTTCGTGTACTACCTCGAACTGATCATCTGGTTTTATGCCGTGCGCCATATCGACATATCGCTCGCCAGTTCGATTACGACGCCATGGCCTGCACTCACCATGGTGCTTGCCGTCATCTTTCTCGGAGACCGGGTGGAAACCTACCAGATCGGCGCCTTCATCGTGGCGGGCCTGTGCATCTATGGGCTGACATTCCTGGGAACGCGCGGCAAGCGCTGATCAGTGCAGCAGGCGCCGCGCCCGCGCGCCGCCACGGCGGTGAGGTACCGGCAGCGGATTGGCTGCCTGCTGAAGGCAGGCGCGGAACGCCAGTACCGCAGGGGCAGCGCAACCGCTTGCCGCCATCCGGGCTTCCGCCGCCACTGCCTGTGCGGCAAAGTCGCTATCATCCGACAAAGACCACAGCCATTCGAGAAAGCTGAGCCGTGCCAGTTGATCGGATACCTCTGCTCCACCGGGAGCCGTTCTCAGTGCATCAAGGATTTTATCGATTACCATCGCGCCCTCCGCGCCACGTTTTGCGGGCAGGGCGGCAGGCCGGGGCAATCATGGGAAGATGCCGGTTTGACCGGTAATCCATCAAATGCTCCTTGCCGGGGCACCCCGCCCGGATTGGGTTGACATTCGATGGCAGGTCTCCTGACTTGCGGGTCGCTGCTCGCCTGATCCTTCCCGGGCATGTTGCCCAGTGGGTAATCTCAGGGTTGCTTGCCGCCTACAGTTGCGGGGGCAGCCCCGGCTCAGGAGCGCGAAACGATTTATCGTAGCGCATTCCCACCCGGGTTCCCTTTTCATCCGGCCGAAAGATGAACGGCACGGAAACCAGCACAGACGGGACTTCACCCGAGAACATGCCAGGTGTCAACCGTGCTAATCGGGTCTGGCAAATGGAATGTCGTGAAAAAGAGACAATGTCGGAGCGTGTGCGGATTCGGCCGCACGCTGCTCCGACACCAGACATTTACTCTACAACTTCGTCCAGAATTTTCTGCATAAGCGCGTTGATCTCGCCCAGCGCTTTTTGCGACGCTTCGTTTCCGCGCATGATCATCGACTTATAGCCCACCGAAACCTCTTCGCTATCGACGCCCTGGTAGACAAACATTGTGTAAGGGCACAAGCCGAGGTTGGAAGGATCGGCCTCCACCATGGCTCGCGTCAGTTGCGACGAGCAGAAGGTGAAATACTCCGCTTTTGTAAAAACGTCACCCTTGGCTCCAATATCGGCGCCGGTACGCTTCAACATATCGCCGACATGGCCGTTCAGATCTACCTTCAGTCCCTGGTTGA
>JAMLIH010000060.1 GCA_023954255.1 Phyllobacteriaceae bacterium
CCGCCTGAGATAAACCTTCCGTTCTTGATCGACTTCTTCCTGAGTCTGGGTGTGATGGAAGAAGGCATATTCGGCAACGGCCACGAAGGCGCGGTCGACGAGGACGGGGTTGTCACTGCCACTTTCGAGGGCACCGGCAATGACCTGCTTCTGAGTTTCAACGGATACGACATCGATCATGGTTCGGAGGTGGAAATTCGCCTCAACGGCCATAGCCTCGGATTCCTTTCTGCGGGTATCAGCGACGGCTTCTTCTCCTATGTGTTGCAGATTGCAGCAGAATTTCAGCTCATCGGCATGAACAAGCTGGAAATCGTACAGATTCAGAACCCAAGCGACACCTGGGGCGTAACGGACATTCTGATCAGCAACTATCAGGACAGCCCTGCCGGGGGCCCGGTAGCGGATGATGGCCAAACGGGATTTCCCTCCCAGTTTGGCGGTTCAGCGGGATATATGGCTTTTGACGCCGCAGCCGGTTCAACCTCGAATTTCGAGCATACAAATGCCAGCAAGTCTTTCTTCCACGACGGGACCTGGTGGTCGATTCTACCCGAGCAGACATCGGGGCAGAGCGCATGGTCAATCTATGAGTTCTCCGAGGCATTGCCGGCAGCTGGCACGGTTGGCGGCTGGGAAACAGCTAGCCTTCCGCTCTTTGGCAGCAACTACCAGGCAGATGTGGCATTCGATGCCGCCAGCGGTTTGCTTTATGTGCTGATGTTTTCCAGCACTGATCCGGCACCGAAGCTTTTGCAACTCAGTTATTCTCAGCAATCGCGAACCTGGCTGCTTGAGGCGACCGTCGAATTGGCGAGCGAACTGAACCCGTCGATCTTTGGCTCCAACGAGGATATCGGCCTCGGCCTCGATCAGTATGGAAACCCTCTTATTTCCGCAATCAGCTCCGGGATAAACCAGGGGCTTTACCTCGCCTATTCAGAGACATCCGATCTGGAGAACTGGAAAAGCGTGACCCTCGACCCAGACACCAGCGGCAATGGCGGCGGCAACGGAAACAGCAAGGCCGATTTCGTGTTCTTCACATACAATGGCGAGGAGCAAGTCGGCCTTTTCTACAGCCAGGATGGCGCATCCGATGGGTGGCGGCTTGTGTGGCACCAGGCCGATGATGGTCAGGACGCCTATAGCGGTGGCTGGCTAAACGAGTTGGTGACAGACTCGATCAGCATTGACGACCATATTTCGGCAATAGCCCATGACGGCAAGATTTATGCGTCCGTGAAGGATGCATCGGATAATCTGTGGTTGCTGGCGGGTTCACCAGGCAATTGGCAAGAGCCGATAAAGCTGGACAAGGGCGGCAGCAGACCCGTGACCATCCTCGACGAGACTCAGAACCGAATCTATGTCGCCTATCAGGAATCCACTTCAAACGGCGATGTTATCTTGCGGTCGGCCAGTCTGGACGATCTTGTCTTCGACCAGCCAAGGAGCATTATCTCCGGCGGTGACGTAAAAAATCCGCAGGTTACATCCCATGTGGTGGGAGAAGAGACCGACAACTATTTCCTGATCGTGGCACGCGATGGCGATGATGTTTGGTGGAACGGTGTCTCGCTTGATGATCCCGATCTGCTTGCATGATGTCGCTTCATGATAACCAAATCGGCCGGGTCGGAAAAACGTGATCCTGACCTGGCCTGGTTTTACGTGCGGAAGGCTTGCATCGAACCAGGCACGCACCGGAAAGTCGCTGGCAGCAATTTGTCTGGACAAGGCGCTTGTGCCAGTGTGCCCAGTCTGATTTGTTGCTGAATACCGATTCCGTGGCCAGACGATCAAACCCAGACGTGACATGCGCACCGTAATCGGATCAGTCGGGTACAGGATTCTGGGGCTCGATTGAACGCTTCAGGCCCGGTACGGTCTTTCATCCGCTTTCCAGCTGAAAAGTGCCAGACTTCAGGTGTCCATTGAAAGAGGTCGCCGGGAAGCTGCATGAACCCAAGGAACCAGTTTTGCCATGATATTCCATCCCAATTCCGTGGCTGCAGCAGAGCATCCGGTGGAACCCTGCACATGAGCCGGCAAAAGACTTTCCTGCTAGGGCTCGGCGCGCAGAAAACCGGCACAACCTGGCTGCATCGCTACCTCGATGAGGCTCCGAACGCCGACTTCGGCCGCATGAAGGAGTATCATGTTCTCGACGCGCGTTTTATTCCTGCCTGCAGGAACTTCAGGGTAGGTCGGGTAAATGCCTGGGAGCAGGTACGAAACATATTCTCCAGGGGATCAAGGCCACTGCTGCGTTATCGTCTGCAACAGAACCTCGATGCGTATGCAGATTACTTCAGCCGCATTCTGGACAAGCCCCGCATTCAACTGACCGGCGACCTGACGCCGTCATATTCCGGCCTGGGTGCTGATGCGCTGATCGAGGTGAAGGATTTGTTCAACCGTCGCGATATCAATGTGAAAGCCGTCTTTATCATGCGTGATCCGGTGGAACGCTGTTGGTCGTCGGTTAGAATGGCGCGGCGCAGGGCGGAAAAGAGTGCGCCCGGAAGCGCCGATCCGGATTGGCAAGTGCTTGAGAAGTCTTACGCCAATCCTCAGCTGGAGCTGCGAACGCGCTACGACAAAACGATTGATGCAATTGAGACCGCCTTCAATCCGTCCGAATACCGGCTCTTCCTCTTCGAGGAACTGTTCAGGAAGGACACAATGATCGAGCTTGAGAACTTCCTAGGAATGGACCTGGGGAAACCGGATTTCGATCGCCAGGTCAACGTCACAAAAAGGCAGGGCCAGCAGATACCGGATGATTTGCAGAGGGCGGTCGCTCAATACTACCGCCCGGCTTACGAGGCTGCGTTCAGGGTTTTCGGCAAAGACCGAGTTACCGGGCTTTGGAAAACCTCACGCTTTCTCGGCAACGGGTAATGGCGGTCGTACTACCGTGCCGCTCCTCGTATCCGCATCATCGAAGGGCATGCCCGCCGCATCGCAGGTTGCAAATCCAGACGCTGGCTTCATCGCTTTCCGTAACGAAGCCTGCGAAGCCATTTCTTGGCAAACCGCAAATACTGATCGTCGTTGTAATAGTCCGTCTCGCGGCCTGACCAGAACTTTCGCCAAAGGAATTTCTGCCAACCATTGAGTGGCACGACAAACGCCGGCTCGATAGCCAATTCAAGATTCTCGACTTCAGCCTCGGAAAGGGCATCTCGCAACCGAACATCTGAAACGACTTCGAAGATGTGGTCCGGCTGGCTTCGGGTTCTGTAAACATAGACATTCCGGTCGGCCATTCTGGCGGGCCAGAGCCTTCTCTTTCCGTTTTCAAAACTGATGCATTTTTCCCCGTCCAGATGTACCGGGTTTTCGAAACCAGATTCAGCGTACCTGGACAGGGCATGATCCCAAGCGCTCGCGGATTTCCGCCCGATGCGCTCAAAATGTCCGCCAGCCTTGCCTCTTCCGGAAACGATTTGACACCTGACGGATACCATCACCTTGCACCACAATTGCCGGCCGGTTCACTTCCCAAAATTTTTCCGAGTTTCCTGAGAAATCTCCGTTGCTGGCCCTGTGTGGAGCATCGGCAGTTTCTCGAAGATTTCCCGTTTGATGTAGACATTCTTGTCTCGTCGGCATTTCGGTAGTAGTTGTTGGATCGCATGTAACCGCTGATCATGTTGGCCATTCTTTCGTTATCGATCAGGTTTGGCTTCGCCACCTTGAATTTGAGCACGTCTGCCAAATCGGTCAGCTTCCGCACATACGTTTCCTCTTGATGTCCTTCTTCTGACCTTGGCATGATACAGTAAACTGAAAAACAGATCATCGGGCGCAGGAATGGTAAGCTTTCCATCGTGCACGCGGCGGGAAAGCATTTCAAGTTGCCAGCGCTGAGGATAATACCCGTCTCCCGGAAACCTGATATCGGCTGAAACGGATTGGCCTGCCACCTGCAGCTGGCCCTTATATGGTTTGCCCCGCTGGAGAACATTCAGGCCGACGCGAAACGCCGATAATCCGCACACAGGAAATCTACATCCGCTTCATTCATCCTTGCGGGCAACTCTTCGAAATTTCTCAGCACCAGATAGTCTGTACAATAGGACATGGTGGCAAAGAATTTTCCAACTGCTCCATTCACCGGCGCCTTGGTAAATCTCGTGCACTGTTTCCTGAAGGCGAACCGCCCCGAAAGCAGTTCCTCCAGAGTTTCAATTCCCAGTATGAGTGCTGCCTGAAACTGGAACTCGTCGTAGTTGTTATTAATAAATAAGAGAAAATCGCGGCTGAAAAAGCCGCGAACCTCATACTTCAGATTCACTACATTGAGGTTGGTGGGCTCGACCTTGCCCGAAGAAGAAACTGCCCATCTGTAAACCGGGCGATCATCCCGGACGACAATGAACTTGAAAGGCGGTTTGCCAACCTTCTTGCTGTACTTCTTGAACGGGCCTTTCCTGTACGGCCTCTCATAATCTGGCGACATTTGATTGATAGTTTTCGTCGGTCCAGAAGACATTGAAATCGCCTATAATCTCGAAATTCTGCCTGATTTTTTCGACGACAAGATCTCCTGTTGGCGGGTATCTTCCGATCGAACATGCGAAATCGGGGACGGCCACCTCCGCATCCCCAAGACCCGAGAGCATTCGCGAATAGGGACGTTGGCGAACGGTTACGGGAGAGAACCGCTTGTAGTATTCGGCATACCGGAACTGGCGCTTACTGCGTTCTACCATCTAAACCTGCTTCCCTGGATTTGGGACAAGTCCCGCGTGCTCCCTGAGGCGACTGCGCCAGATAACCATCCTTCCTCGCCGTTTGCCATCCTGTGCCAAACTGACATTGCGACACCCGTCCTGCCAGACCTCTGCATATTTGAGCCAACATCGTCATCCCGCTCACGGATAGGCATTAGGCCACAGCGCCCCCTGACCGCGAGGCCCGCAGCAAGGAACGGCCAATTCGTATTTTTGTAAAGTATCGCCTCGGGATTGGCGTGCCAAGAAACCCGCCGACTCAATACACCCTGGCCTTGGGCGCGATCCGCTTCAGGTCAATACCGCCTTCGGCGGGCTTCGTCAGCGGGTCGAGTACCACCGGGCGGTAGTCGAGCGTTACCTTGCCTTTCCCGTCGATCGTCGACAGCGTGTGCTTGCGCCAGTTCTTGTCGTCGCGGTCCTTGAAGTCCTCGCGCGCATGCGCCCCGCGGCTTTCCTTGCGCGCTTCGGCGCCCGTCACCGTGGTGACCGCGCAGATCATCAGGTTCTCCAGTTCCAGCGTCTCCACCAGATCGGAATTCCAGATCATCGAGCGGTCGGAAACCTTGAGATCGGAAAGCCCCTTCCAGGCTTCGGCCATGCGCCTGCAGCCGGATTTTAGCGTCTCCGACGTACGGAAGACGGCCGCATCCTCCTGCATGATCTTCTGCATCGAAAGCCGCAATTCGGCCGTCGGCGTGCCGCCATCGGCATGGCGCAGCGCATCGAAACGGCTCATGATCTTCTCCGATGCCGCGGCAGGCGCAACCGGCACGGAAGCGTTGCGGTCGATCGTTTCACCGGCGCGGATCGCTGCCGCCCGGCCGAACACCACGAGATCGATCAGCGAGTTGGAGCCAAGCCGGTTGGCGCCGTGGACGGAGGCGCACCCTGCTTCGCCCACCGCCATCAGACCCGGCACAACCGCGTTCGGATTCTTCTTCGTCGGGTTCACCACCTCGCCCCAGTAGTTCGTCGGAATGCCACCCATATTGTAGTGAACCGTCGGAATGACCGGGATCGGTTCGCGGGTCAGATCGACGCCGGCGAAGATTTTTGCCGATTCCGAAATGCCGGGAAGCCGTTCGGCCAGCGTCGCCGGATCGATGTGGTTGAGGTTGAGATAGATGTGGTCCTTGTTCGGGCCGACGCCCCGCCCTTCGCGAATCTCGATCGTCATGCAGCGCGAAACGACATCGCGCGAGGCAAGATCCTTGTAGGTTGGCGCATAGCGCTCCATGAAGCGCTCGCCCTCGGAATTGGTCAGATAGCCGCCCTCGCCGCGCGCGCCCTCGGTGATCAGGCAGCCGGCGCCGTAAATGCCCGTCGGGTGGAACTGCACGAATTCCATGTCCTGCAGCGGCAGGCCGGCGCGCGCCACCATGCCGTTGCCGTCGCCGGTGCAGGTGTGCGCCGAGGTACAGGAAAAATAGGAGCGGCCATAACCGCCGGTCGCCAGCACCACCATCTTGGCGTTGAAGCGGTGGATGGTGCCATCGTCCAGGTTCCAGGCGATGATGCCGGTGCAGGCGCCGTCATCGCTCATCAGCAGGTCGATGGCGAAATACTCGATATAGAATTCCGCGTTGTTGCGCAGCGACTGGCCGTAAAGCGTATGCAGGATGGCGTGCCCCGTGCGGTCTGCGGCGGCGCAGGTGCGCTGTACCGGCGGCCCCTCGCCGAATTCGGTCGTATGGCCGCCGAACGGCCGCTGATAGATCTTGCCTTCCTCGGTGCGCGAGAACGGCACGCCGTAGTGCTCGAGCTCGTAGACTGCCGCCGGCGCCTCGCGGGCGAGATATTCCATGGCATCGGTATCGCCCAGCCAGTCGGAGCCCTTGACCGTGTCATACATGTGCCACTGCCAGTGGTCCGGTCCCATGTTCGACAGCGAGGCGGCAATGCCGCCCTGGGCGGCGACCGTGTGTGAGCGGGTCGGAAACACCTTGGTGACGCAGGCAGTCTTCAGCCCCTGTTCGGCCATGCCGAGTGTGGCGCGAAGGCCGGAGCCGCCCGCACCCACCACGACGACGTCGTGATAATGATCCACAAACTCGTAAGCCGTTCCGGCTGTCCCGCCCGAGTTCCTGCTGGAAGTCTTGCCCGAAGTTCTGGTTGCCATGTGCCGTTGAAAACCTCTGATGAAAACCCTGCGTCCGCTACCCGTTGCCCGCCTAGCCGCCGAAAGCCAGCTTGAACACGGCAAAGGCAACCAGAGCACCCGAGAAGAACACGAAAAACGTGTTCAGCATGATGAGAACGATCTTGCGCAACTCGCCATGCACATAATCCTCGATCACCACCTGCATGCCGAGACGCATGTGATAGAGCACCGAGATGGAAAACAGCGCGATGAAGATGGCGACAAGCGGCGAGGCAAGCGTGGCCCGCACTTCGCCATAGGGCGCACCGACCAGCGAAATCACCAGCCACAGCCCGAAGAGAAGCGGAATGTTGGCGACCGCCGTCAGCCGCTGGCGCCAGAAATGTTCGGTACCTTCCTTGGCCGAACCAAGACCGCGAACCTTGCCGAGAGGGGTGCGCATGCTCATGGCGTTTCTCCTATCGTACCGCGTAGGCCGCGATCCAGATCAGGATCGTGAGCGCGATGGAGGCTGCAAAATGCAGCTTGGCTATCTTCGTGGTGAACCGTTTTTCCATCGCCCTGCCGGTGTCCTGCACCAGGTGCTTGATGCCGCCCAGCATGTGATGGACCAGCGCCCAGGTGAAGCCGAGAAGGACGACCCTGCCGAGCAGGGAGGCGAACAGGCCGTTGACCCAGTCGAAATAGGCGGCGTCGGTTGCCGCCGCGAACAGCCACCACGAAAACAGGAACATGCCGAAATAGAGTGCCACCCCGGTAATCCGGTGCATGATCGAGGCGACCATGGTGGGGATGGGCTTGTAGATTTCCAGATGCGGAGACAATGGCCGGCTGGATTTTGCTTGGGTCTGGCTCATATCTGCTTTTCCCGGAAGGGTTGCTGTGTTCGCAGGACTGGCGGGGTTCCGGCCGGTTGTCGCCGGCACGTCGGTTGGTTTCCGTTTTAGTGCGCTTGGCGCCACAGGTCAAAGCAACAAAAGGCTAACTCACGCACTTTGATCCTGTGCGGAAACACCGCCGCCCGGGGCGGCTGACAAGGCGTCAGTCATCGAACCGGAGAATGTAGGAATGCCAGTCTGCCGGTGCGGCGACTTTCTCGAACACCTTGCGGCCCGTATCCGGCTGGCGCGGGGCGTTCATGACCAGTTTTGACCAGCCGCGCGCCTCCGCCTGGTCTGCCAGCACGTCGACCAGCGCCTTGGCGATGCCTTTTCCGCGATGATCGTGATGGACATAGATGTGATCGCATTGGCCGGCACGCCTGCCCGATACCGGCTCGGGCAGATCGTAAAACAGGATGAAGCCAACCAGCTCGCCATCCAGGATCGCACCCAAAAACTCCGCCGTGCGGTCCTGCAGCAACTGCTCGGCATAATACTGGTCGGGCCGTCTCGGCGCGCCGCGTTTCAGCGCCTGGCCATACTGGGCGATCAGCGGTGCCAGCTGAAGTGAGTCCTTCAGCCGCAGGGGAACGATTTCAATCTTGTGGGTTTCGCTGGTCATGGGCGGTCCGATCCGGCTATGGGTAGTTCCATGGGTGGCTGGATGCAGAAAGCGGTAACGGCCACCTTGAATTCCGTCAACAGCGCAACGCGCTCAATTCGTCCTCAACTGCCGTAACTTTGCCTTGCTGACCACACTCGTCGTCATTCTGCCCGTCTTCATCGTGCTCGCCACAGGCTGGCTCGCGGTAAGAACCGGCTACCTCCGTCAGGATCTGTCTGACCACCTCAATGCATTCGCGGTCCGGCTTGCGGTGCCTGCCCTGTTGTTTCGGGCAATGATCGATCTCGATTTCGCGCAGGCATTCCAGCCCGGGATGCTGGCGGGATTCTACCTTGGCGGATTTGTCAGCTTCCTTGCCGGCATCTTTCTCGCCAGATTCCTCTTCGGCCGGCGGCCGGGAGAGGCCGTCGCCGTCGGTTTCTGTGCGCTCTTTTCCAATTCGGTCCTGCTCGGCATACCGATCATGCAGCACGCCTATGGCGATGAAGCCCTGGTCCCGGTCTTCGGCATCGTGGTTCTTCATGCCGGGATCAATTACACGATCGGGATTTCTTTCATGGAATTGGCCAGGGCCGATGGCCGCTCGCTGCGCGAGACCGTGAGAGTGGCGGCGGGGTCCATTCTTGCCAATCCCCTGATGATCGGCGTCATCGCCGGTGTGCTGGTAAATCTCTCGGGCATTGTCCTGCCGGCGGTACTCCGCGTTCCCGTCGACATGCTGGCTGCTGCCGGCATTCCTGCCGCGCTGGTGGGTCTCGGTGCCGCACTGACCCGCTACCGTCTGAAATCGGAACTCGCTGAAAGCCTGATGGTCGCAGCCCTATCGCTGCTGCTGCATCCCTTCATTGCCTTTGCGATAACGCATCTCTTGCTGGACCTTCCGGTTGAGCAGGTTCGCGCCGCCGTTGTCGTCGCCGCCATGCCACCGGGACTGAACGGCTACCTCTTTGCAGTGATGTACAATCGCGCGGTCAGCCTGTCTGCTTCCGCCACCCTGGTGACAACAGCCCTGTCGGTCCCAACCATCGCCGCCTGGCTCTGGCTGCTTGAACACGTTCTCTGACTGGCGCAAAGAAAAAGCGGCCCGGTTGCCAAGGGCAGCCGGGCCGTTCTCTGTTTGCGACTGGAGGTTTCGGACAGGGTGGTTCAGGTCCTGCCGGTGTCACAAACTCTGGATTACAACGCCTTGGTGATCTCGTTGAGCTTGTTCATCGAAGCAGCCTGGAAGCGGGCATTCTTTTCGACATTGGTGTGGGTGATCGAGGGGTCCGCGGTGACGTCGATGTTCTCGATGGTGCCCGCAAAGCCGCCGGCGGCATGGATGGTGTTGTCCTCTTTCTGCATCGGCAGGTAGTAGTTGACGACGCGGTCGATGTTGGCACCGACGCGGCCGGTCTCTACGGGATCGAAGGTGACAACCAGCGAAACCTTGACGCCGCGGCTTCCCAGATAGTTGGCGAATTTCGAGGATTCGTTGCCGCCCAGCGAATGGCCCATGATGACGACGGGATAGGAAACCTCGTCACGCTTGGCGCGGGCGACGATGTCCTCTGCAATCGGCTTCCAGAACTTGTAGGAGAAGTTGGAAGCGTCATAACCCCTGGCGCGCATGTCTTCGGCCATCCGGTCGATGCCGCGGGAGAAGACATTGGCAAGACCGCGCATCAGGTAGATTTCGCCGGTGCGGCTGACACGGACCTTGGAGCGGTTGATGACATGCTGCGGGCGGATATTGTCGACGTTCTCGACTTCGGCGATCTGCGTCTGCGGCTTGGCGACCTCATCGCCGAGCGTCGTATTGGAAGACGACGACCCCGTGGTGGAGCAGCCGGTCATGACAACCGTGCCGATCAGCGCAGCGGCCAGGACGATGCGGCGGGCGTTTTCGGTGATGGTGTTGATCAGGTTGCTCATTGGTGTTCTCCCTCTCTCTTGAACACCAATGTGCGGGTTTTGGTTCCCGTCCGCCGTGCGATTCATCACATGACATGTTTTCTGTAATTATTTCAAATACTTACGTGATATAGCCATGCGCAAATCCGGCCTTTCTGCAAGCTGCACGCAAAAAAGCCCGCCTTTGGAGCAACCAAAGGCGGGCCAATGCGTTGTTGTCGAAGATGTCAGGCAGCCTGGCTTTTCGGCTTCAACAGGCCCCGATTGACCAGTAGTTCGGCAATCTGCACCGTGTTGAGCGCGGCTCCCTTGCGCAGATTGTCCGACACGACCCAGATGTTGAGGCCGTTTTCCACCGTTGAATCCTCGCGGATGCGGGAAATATAGGTGGCATCCTCGCCGGCACATTCGTGCGGCGTGATGTAGCCGCCGTTCTCGCGCTTGTCGATCACCAGGCAACCCGGTGCCTCGCGCAGGATGGCGCGTGCCTCGTCGGCCGATATCTCGTTCTCGAACTCGATGTTGACGGCTTCCGAATGACCGATGAAGACCGGCACACGCACCGCAGTGCACGTGACCTTGATGTTCTTGTCGAGCATTTTCTTGGTTTCGGCGACAACCTTCCATTCTTCCTTGGTCGAACCGTCATCCATGAAGACGTCGATATGGGGAATGACGTTGAAGGCAATGCGCTTGGTGAATTTCTTCGCCTCGATCGGATCGTTGACGAAAACCGAGCGGGTCTGGTTGAACAGCTCGTCCATCGCATCCTTGCCGGCACCGGAAACCGACTGGTAGGTGGCAACGACGATACGCTTGATCTTCGCATGATCGTGCAATGGCTTCAGCGCCACGACAAGCTGGGCGGTCGAGCAGTTGGGGTTGGCGATGATGTTCTTCTTGGAAAAGCCCTCGACGGCGTCGGCATTGACCTCCGGCACGATCAGCGGCACATCCGGATCGTAACGGAAAGCCGACGAGTTATCGATCACCACACAGCCGGCGGCCCCGATTTTCGGCGAATACTGTTTGGAAATCTCGCCGCCTGCCGACATCAGCGCGATGTCGGTGCCGGTGAAATCGTAATCCTCCAGCGCCTTTACCTTGAGTGTCTTGTCGCCAAACGAAACCTCTGTTCCCACGCTGCGGCGGGAAGCGAGCGGCACGACGGTATCGGCCGGAAAACCGCGTTCGGCAAGAATATCGAGCATTTCCCGGCCCACATTGCCGGTCGCTCCGATGATGGCGACTTTGTAACCCATGGCTTTGCCTCGTTCTCCCCTGGCTTCTGGCAAGCATCACTCTTCCCGCCCCCGGGGAGAGTGTGGGGCGGGCGCGTCAAGTACCGGTCTTGGTCTTCGTCGCGATGCTCATGGTGGCGGTCTTTTGATACAGGCCGGCGGAAAAGTCAATCGATCTGCAATCATGCTTTGGGCGAGTCCCGCCCGCCCACGGAAAAACCCGGCCCAGGGCAGAACAGCCCACAGAGCCGGGTGAAACCGTTTCCGCGCCGCATGGCGGCAGGCCTTGGCATTACATGGACAGATGCAGCGCGCTGATCTGACCGCGGATATCCTCGAACACGGCCGAAAGCTCCGCGCCCGATGCCGCGTGGTAGTACTGCCCGGGGCTGGTTGCGCAGTTGCGTATCAGGTTCTTGGTCTCGTCCAGCAGCGTACCGAAGGTGATCGTGAAAACCGAAATCTCTTCCTTCTTGATGATCTTGCAGGCCTTTGCAGTCCAGTCATTCGCCTGCTTGCCGTCGGAGCCCCAATGGCTGGGTGCATCGGGCAGCTGGGCCGAGCGCGTATTGTCGCCATCGGTCATCAGCACGAGGTATTTCTTGATGTTCTTCTTCTTGGCGGTGGTCTTGCTGACCCCCTGGGTATACGGCCCGCCACTGGAGAGCACCCGCAGCCCCCAGGTCAGGCCGGCCGGAATGTAGGTATCACCCCCGGCCACCATGCCGTCGATCTCGTTGAGAATGGTTTCACGATTGTTCGTCAGCGGCGTTATTTCGGCGCCGCACCACACATTCAGCAGACCGGGAACGCGGACCGAGTAATTGCGGTCCTCGAGATTGAGCGGCTCCGGCCGGGAGCCGACACAGCCGTGCCAGGTATATGTGTTGGTCTGCGGACCACAGGTCTCGTAGGGCTCGCCATAGGTATAGTCGCAGACCTCCGCCTCATAGGGGACGCCGTCGGCGTAATAGGTTTGCTTCCGGCAGTTGGACTTGGAAACCACATCCCGTGTCTGGTAGCAGACATTTTCCTTGGTTTCCGTGTAGTCGTCCTCGACCTCCAGCCATTTGGCCTTGCGGTTTGAAAGCCCCACATTGACATGGTTGGAGAATGGCACGATGGCGATGTTCATGTCGCCGCCCGTGGCCTTTGTCATGATGCCCTTGGTAAAGGCGGTCGCCGCCTTCTTGAGCGCATCCATCTTGCCGTCGACCCCCATCGACCCTGTATTGTCGAGCACAAAGGCGATTTCGGCGCCGCCACCGGCGGACTTGATTTGCGAAACAGCCTGATAAGGCAGCTTGTCCTTGCCTGCCAGCAGCATGAACGAGGTGTCGAAATCCGCCTTGGCGGTCACCGTCAGCGTGTGTTTCTTCAGATCGATGACAGGCTCGAGGCTGCTGATCCGGGCATACTCCTCCTTGGTGAGGTTGGCCTTCAGCATGCTCTTGAGCGATGTATTGATTTCGCCCTTGGTCATGTTCTCGAAATCCTGACCGACGGCCAGGATGGCGGAATCCACGGCATCCTGCAGGGTACCGCGCTCGCGTACAACGCCGGTATAGTCGACGGCGACGCCGGCGCAGAGCATGATCGGCAAGGCGGCAATGGCAAGGGTCAGGGCAAAATTGCCCTGCTGGTCTTTGGCAAACTGTTTCATCATGGGGGGTCGATGCCTGTTTTGGGGGTTGCAGTGCGGCAAAACCCTACAAGGCAAGTTGCATATAGCCGGTAAATGCCCCCACAAGGCATGCAGGAATTGGCACCTATCCCTAACAATGCGTAAAAGGCGGCCGTACCTGCCGGCTACTTAGCTCGGCTACATGGACAGATGCAGAGCCACGATCGATGAACGGATTTCCTCGAAGACGCTGCCGAGTTCCGAACCTGTGGCGGCGTGGAAGTAATATTCCTTCGATGTTGCGCAGTCGCGCATCAGATTTCGGATCGGGGCATCAAGATTGCCGAAGGTAATCGTGAAGATGCCCACACCGCTGCCCTTTACATAGGAACAGGCGCTGGTCGTCCAGTTATTGGCACGGGCAATGTCGGAGCTGTTGTGATCGCCACTGCCGGGAAGATCGGCGGAAACTGTGTTGGCACCGTCCGTCATCAGGATCACGTACTTCTTGATCTTGTCGCGTTTGGCCACCGATTGGCTGACACCCTCGGCGAAGGGTGCATTATTTGTCAGAATGCGATGACCCCAGACGAGACCGGCCGGGATATAGGTCATTCCGGTGGCAATCATCCCGTTGATTTTCGACTGAAGAAGATACTTGTCATTGGTAAGGGGCGTGACCTCGGCCGCACAAACCGTGTTCATGATTCCGGGAACGCGTTTGTTGTAGTTGCGATCCTCGATGTTGTAAGGCTCGTCACGCGACCCGACGCAGCCGTTCCAGACTTGGCCGGCGCCATCGTCCGGCACGGAAATCCAGCTGGCATTCCGGTTCGACAAGCCGACATTGACATGGGTTGAAAACGGAACAATACCGATTTTTACCGGGTCACTGCCGGAGCGCTGTATCATCGTGTCGATGAAGTTGTTCGCGGCAACCTTGAGAGCATCCAGTTTGCCGTCGACGCCCATCGAACCGGTATTGTCGAGCACCAGCGCGACTTCCGCACCGCCATGGGCGGACATGATCTGCGATATTGCCTTGTAGTTGAGCTTCTCCTTGCCGGCCAGCATCATGAAGGAAGTATCGAATTTCCCCTTTGCCTCGACCGTGAGCGTATGTTCACGACGGTTGATGTCGATATCAAGGCTGTCGATCCGCTGGTAGGCATCTTTGTCCATATTGCCTTTGAGGTAGGCGTCCAATTCCTTGCGGACCTTGCCCTTGCCCTTGGCTTCGAAATCCTGGCCAACGGCAAGAATCGCCGCATCGACGGAATTCTGCAGCCGGGTCTGTTCTCGGGAGAGGCTGGAATAGTCGACCGCAACGCCGGCACAAATCATGATCGGCAGCGCGGCCAATGCCAGAATGATGGAAAAATTACCGCGAATATCGCGCAGGAAGCTCCTGAACATGACTTTCAACCCCCACAGATAGGCAGGGGTCAGGATAGCTCAGACAGACAAAGACAAGGTTAAGAGTCCCCTATGCGGGGCGCTTCTCCTCAACATGGTAAACAAAGGGTGAGCTGACGTCGCCGGTAGAGGCGAGCGCTGCTACCGGCCTTTCCAGGCGCCGTATTTGGCTTTGCTTCAGACGCTTTTGCTCAGTTCAGCCAGGATCGCATCGCCCATCTCGTCGGTCCCTACTTCCCTGCAGCCATCGGCCATGATGTCGCCGGTACGCAAGCCCTGCTCGAGAACCCTGGCGATTGCCGCTTCGATAGCCGTGGCTTCGTCCACCATGTTGAAGGAGTAGCGCAGGCACATGGCAAAGGAGGCGATCATGGCGATTGGGTTGGCCTTGCCGGTGCCGGCAATGTCCGGCGCCGAGCCGTGCACGGGCTCGTAAAGCGCCTTACGGCTGCCGGTCTTGGCATCCGGCGCCCCCAGCGATGCCGAAGGCAGCATGCCGAGCGAGCCCGTTAGCATCGCCGCCACGTCGGAAAGCATGTCGCCGAACAGGTTGTCGGTGACGATGACATCGAACTGCTTGGGCCAGCGCACCAGTTGCATGCCACCGGCATCGGCCAGCATGTGGGTCAGTTCCACATCGGCATATTTTTCCTTGTGCGTTGCCGTCACCACCTCGTTCCACAACACACCCGACTTCATGACATTGCGCTTCTCCATGGAGCAGACTTTATTGTTGCGCGTCCGCGCCAGTTCGAACGCCACGCCGGAAATGCGTTCGATCTCGTAAGTATCGTAAACCTGGGTATCGATGGCGCGTTTCTGGCCGTTACCGAGATCGGTAATGGTCTTCGGCTCGCCGAAATAGACCCCACCCGTCAGTTCGCGGACGATCAGGATGTCGAGACCCTCGACCACATCCTTTTTCAGCGACGAGGATTCAGCCAGCGCCGGATAACAGATCGCCGGCCGCAGATTGGCAAACAGTTCCATGTCCTTGCGCAGGCGCAGGAGGCCGGCTTCCGGGCGAACTTCGTAGGGAACGCCATCCCATTTCGGCCCGCCGACCGCGCCGAACAGCACCGCATCGGCAGCGAGCGCCTTTGCCATGTCGGCATCCGAGATTGCCTGGCCATGCGCGTCATAGGCAGACCCGCCCACCAGGCCTTCGTCCAGCACGAACCCCGCACCTTTCTCCCGGTTCATCCAGTCGATGAGCTTGCGCACTTCCGCCATGGTTTCGGGGCCAATGCCGTCACCGGGCAGGAGAAAGAGATTCTTTGTCATGGGGTTCAATTCCGTAGGTTGGATACTGTGCTGACCGCTTCCCGGGAAACGGAAAAGTCTGAAGGATGCGCGGCCTATTCCGGCTTGACGATGCGATGCAGGATCTTGCGCACCAGCGGCGCCACGAACAGGATGATCGGAAAGGCAAAAGCCCAGGTGGTTGCCCAGGAACGCATCCACTTGGATAAAAAGGCCGGATCGCTGATGCCGATCGCGATTACGTTCGAGATGCCGGAGACGAAAAACGTCATCATGCCGGCCAGGATAAGACCGAACGCCACATGTTCGGCCTTTTTCGGGAGGAAGGGTTTCATCGTCGCTCTTTTTTCGATTCTGCAGCCGCTCCCGGGGTCATACCCACGGGCGTTGTTCTTTCATCCGGGCTTCGAAGGCATCGATGGAGGAGGCCTTCTCTAGGGTTTCGCCAATGTCGTCGATACCGTTCAGCAGCCGGTGCTTGCGGTCGGGATCGATATCGAAATGAATGGTGCCGCCATCGGGTCCGGAAATCGTTTGCGCTTCCAGATCGACGGTCAGCGTGGCATTGGCGCCGCGCTTGGCGTCGTCCATCAGCTTCTCCAGCTCTTCATCGGAAACCTTGACCGGCAGAATGCCGTTCTTGAAGCAGTTGTTGTAGAAGATGTCGGCGAAACTGGTCGAGATCACGCATTTGACGCCGAAGTCGAGCAGTGCCCAGGGCGCATGCTCGCGTGACGACCCGCAACCGAAATTGTCGCCGGCAACCAGGATTTCCGCCTTGGAATAGGCTGGCTGGTTGAGCACGAAATCCGGGTTCTCGCTGCCATCCTCGTTGAACCTCATCTCGGCAAACAGGCCCTTGCCGAGGCCGGTACGCTTGATGGTTTTCAGGTAATCCTTCGGAATGATCATGTCCGTGTCGATATTGATGATCGGCAACGGCGCGGCGACGCTGGTCAGGCGGGTGAATTTCTGCATTGCGGTCAACCTGATACTGGTGATTTCGGATTTCCGTCGGCGGGTTTAGCGCATGAATTCCGGTGCGTCGAGTGTATTGGCGGGATCAATGACGGGATGGCATGCGGCCAATCAGCCTGCAAAGCTCCGCGTGAGCCCTGAATCCGCATCCTGCAGCCCGTCAATGACATCGAAGTGGTGCCTGTCTGATTCCTCTACATGGGTGACATGCGCGCCAAGGCCGTGCCATGCAGCGGCCAGCAGCAGGTTCTGACGTACGAATTCCGAGCGTTCGGCAGCGCCCACCCAGCAGGTAACATCGGCTCCGGGCAGGGGTTCCAGCAGGGCCGGACTTTCTTTCTCCGCCTCGCTTGCCGTCAGCTTCAGCACATCATTGATTTTCAGCCGGCAAAGCGGGCGCAGGTCGGAAACCGGCGAAATCGAAACCGTCTTCTCGATGCGGTTCTGAACGGATTTCTTCAGCGGCGAAGCCTTGCAGACCATCCGTGCTACGAGATGTCCGCCGGCGGAATGCCCTGCCAGCCGTATCGGCCCCTTGATCTCCCTTGCAGCAAACTCGATTGCCGAAGCCACCTCTTTCGTGATCGCCGGTATCCGCACATCAGGACACAGCGAATAGGACGGCATCGCCACGACCCAGCCGCGGGCAAGCGGGCCTGCTGCAAAATGCGACCAGAAGGTGCGATCAAAGCGCATCCAGTAGCCGCCGTGAACGAACACCGCGAGGCCGCGCGGTTCGGTTTCGGGATAGAACAGATCCAGCCGGTTGCGCTCGCCCTTGCCATAGGCAACATCCAGTGCAGCCCGGCCCTGCTTCACCAGCGTCTTGCGGAACTTCGCGGCATCCTTCGGCCAGCTCCTGATGAACGCGTCCGCGCCGGGGATATGATCCGCATTGGCATAGGCATCGTCCCAGTCGGCGATTGGAAAGAACTGCATGAATCAAGGCCTCAATAATACAGGGAGACGGCGTGCCTCGCTTCAGCAAAGAACAGCCAGCGCTCGGCAAACAGGCCAGCCATCATGCAGACAAAGGCGATCAGGAACAAGATGGCAGGCTGGCCCGCGCCCATGGCGACGAACGCCAGCGTCAGCGGAAAGGCCAGGCCGAGGAACAGCGCAATGATCCGCAATTTCCTTGCATGCTTGCGGCCGATCCGGTGCACCATTTCGCGGGTCAGGTAGTTTTCGCCTGAATGCGGGCGTTCCAGCAACCGCACCTTGCCCAGACTGCCAAGTCCCGTTGCTGTGCCGGTGTCGGAGCCGGTTGTTGAAAAGCCGATACGGTCGGCACGGTTCCACCAGACGAGTTTCGCCACCCAGGCAACCAGCAGAGCGGCGGCTGCCCAAAACGCTACCGGAATGCCGAGCAGAACATCCGCCGCACCGATCCCGGCCACCAGCAGCATTCCGGAAGCCAGGGCAAAGGCCAGATAGCAGACCGGCGTCCATACGGTGTGCCAGTTCGGCACCGTCCTGAGCTGGCCGTAGATCATCGCCGTGGCAAACACGGTCACGGCGGCAAGCAGCGATATGACAAACCCCAGCCACGCGATCCGCTCACCCGTCACCATCCAGACCAGTGCGTAGATACCGAACAGCACCATCGTCACGATGGACAGCACGCCCTCGCGCGAAAGCCAGGAGGACCGCCATTGCGACAGGGCACGCCATGCCCGTTCCGGATGGCCGAGGTGAAAGGTCGAGGACATCAGCCCGGCAACAGTCAGCCCGCCTGCCAGCAGGCAAATCAGGAATGCCGCCAGCGGGCCCGATGGCATCGGCCAGCCGAGCCCCAGCAGGAAGATCGCTCCTAGCCCTGCACCGGACATGACGGTGAAAAAGATGACGGATATGGCAGGATGCATGCTTTATCCAAGCCTCTCGAGTGCCCGGTCAATCCAGCCGAGCAGGCCTTCATTCGCCTTCGGTTCGATGGCCGGCGCCAGCATTCCTTCTGCATCGGGCCGGGCTTTCGGCCGTGGCGGCAGGTATTTGTTGACCGGCTGCGTTTCCATTTCCGGCATCAGATCGAAGCCGCCACGCTCGGCGGTCATCCGCGACACATTCGAATCGGGATCGGCAAAATCCCCGAAATGGCGTGCATTGGCCGGACAGGTTCTGACACAGGCAGGCGTGCGGTCCACTTCCGGCAGGTTCTCGTTGTAGATGCGGTCGACGCACAGCGTGCACTTCTTCATGACGTTTTCGGCCGGATCCATCTCGCGCGCGCCATAGGGGCAGGCCCAGGCGCAGAGACCGCAGCCGATGCACTTGTCTTCCTCGACCAGCACGATGCCGTCATCGGCCCGTTTGTAGCTGGCCCCTGTCGGACAAACTGTAACGCAGGGCGCCTGTTCGCAATGGAGACAGGACTTCGGGAAGTGGACAATCTGGGCTGGCGCGTCCTCCGGCGTGATCTCGAAAGTGTGGATGCGGTTGAGCCAGGCACCGGAAGGGTTGTCGCCCCAGGCATCGCTATCGGCCAGCGGCGCGCCGTAGCCGCCGGTGTTCCACTCCTTGCAGTTGACCACACAGGCATGGCACCCGACGCAGACATCGAGATCGATGACGAGACCGAGCTTCCTGCCGGTCTTTTCCGGCAACAGCGTCATTTGCTCCACTCCTTGCCGTATTCCAGATCCTTGCCGTCGCGCCCCACCGGGTTCTGCTGGGCATCAAAACGCGGCAGGCTGACGGACTCGCCGGGCTCGGCCTTTTCGACCCGCACCCTGAGGTCGAACCAGGCGGCCTGGCCGGTAATCGGATCGGAATTCGCCCAGCGGTAGCCGTCGCCCTTGGGCGGCAGCAACTCGTTGATGATGTGATTGAGCAGAAAACCCTTCGTGGCTTCCGGCGCACCCGGCGACAGGGTCCAGGCACCCTTGCGCTTGCCGATGGCATTCCACGTCCACAGCGTCTTTTCATTCACCGCGCGCATCGGCGCCACCGGCACCTTGATGCGGCCATGGGCGGAGATGATCCAGGCCCAGTCGCCCTGCTGCAGACCCAGTTCGTCGCAGATCGCCTGCGGTACATACATCGGGTTCGAGCCGTGAATCTGGCGCAGCCAGGCGTTTTGCGATCCCCAGGAATGATACATCGCAGCCGGCCGCTGGGTCAGCGCGTGATAGGGATATTCGGTCTCGTCAATCGCCGTTCCCTCGAAGGGCGGATACCAGTCCGGCAGGGGATCGAAACAATCGAGAATACGCTGGCGGTGGCTTTCCGGCGGAACCGGCTCCGCATTGCCCTCGGCGCAGAGCTGGAATTTCCGCAACGGCTCCAGATAGAGCTGGAATACATTCTCCACCGGCGCATCCTGCAGACCCATCTCAACAGCCCAGTCCTGCCAGGCCTTGTTGGCATGCTTGAAATAGAGCG
>JAMLIH010000061.1 GCA_023954255.1 Phyllobacteriaceae bacterium
CGACACCTCATAGGCGAAATCGACATGGCCGGGCGTGTCGATCAGGTTGAGCACATAGTGCTCGCCGTCCTTCGCATTGTATTCGAGGCGCACGGTGTTGGCCTTGATCGTGATGCCGCGCTCGCGCTCGATATCCATCGAGTCGAGCACCTGCTCCTTCATCTCGCGTTCTTCCAGACTGCCGGTCGCCTGGATCAGCCGGTCGGCCAGCGTCGACTTGCCGTGGTCGATATGGGCGACGATGGAGAAATTGCGGATGTGGTCGCGGCCGGGATAGGTGGAATTGCTGCTCATGGGGCGAGCATATAGAGGCGGCAGGCCGAAACGGGAAGGGGAAATTTGACCCGGCAAACCCGGCAGGGGGAAATTCGGCGGGAAAGGGAAGCGGCTTCCGTTCCGGTCAGGTTTTCCGCCGCCGCAGCAATGGCCGGATGACGCGAAGGCCGGTGAGGGCGGCAGCCGTTGCAGCGAGCGCGGCAAGGCAGAGCAGCCATTTGGAATAGACTTCCATCGCGCCCTCGATCTGCAGCGCGTGAATGACGGTCGCCACGACCACGATTGCCGCCAGCACATTGTGCACGATGCGCCAGGTGGCATGGGCAAGCCCGGTCCGGCGCCGCAGCATGACGAGGATCACCGTCGCCACGATGCCCCACATCGCCAGCACGCCATAGACCGAAAACGGTGTCGGTGCGACGAGCAGCAGCGCATCGAGCGTGTCCGGCGGGCTGGTCACGTAAAGCCCGCCCACATGCAGCGCAACGCAAACGGCAATGGCTGCACCCGTCCGCCGGTGCCAGCGCCGCTCGGCGAGGAGAGTTGCGCCGGGCAGGTAGCCCGCCGCCAGCAGCGGCTGGATGACCAGCAGGGCCAGCGCGATGATGCCGGCGAAGCCGCCGGTGATGTAGGCGGCGTTGCGGTAGGCCAGATAGGGGCTGGCGGCCGCGATCAGAACCGGCGCGCCCATGATGGCGGCAACAGTCGCCCATGTCAGGAAGATGCGGAGACGCCGCTGCGGCGGGATCATCTGCGGCGGAGGCGGGATCAGGCCGGCGCGAGCACGAAATCCGTGCTGACCGAGGTATCCTCGGCGCTCGGCATGACCGGCCGCAGGAACACCGTCTCGTAGGCCCCGTCATCATAGGCCAGATGGGCATGAGGCTGGCCGAAATTCGGCACGATCTGCTCCATTTCGAGCCGGAAACTGCCATCGGCGGCGGTCAGCACGCTGCCGTGATTGCGCGGCTCGCGCTCGCCGCCCAGCGTGGTGGCGGCCCAGATCTGGATGCGCACGCCCTCGAGCGGCACACCGTCGCCTGCCCGCCGCACGGTGCCCGAGACCCAGAAGCCGGAGCCGAGCCGGTCGACCAGCGGCGCATTGGGCCGGTAATTGTTGGCGCCGCCGCGCATCGACTGCGTCGGCGCGAAGCCGCCCGCCAGGGCCGGTGTGATGATGCCCGGCAGCGGGAACTGGCTGAGCGCCGCACCGGCGGATGCAGCCCCCAGCAGGAAGGCCCGCCGGTTTTGGGGGTGGCTGTGGGGGTAGCTGTGGAGCGGGTTGTGGAAGCGTTTTGTCATGACGGTTACACCCTTTGCCGGCATTCGGGATGCCTGCTCTGCCCCTTACTGCCCTGCATGTGCGCGGCGCGCACGGTTGAGACAACCATACCAGAAGCGTCCGGTCTGATCCACGGCAGCCGCACACAATTGCGTGAGGGGAGGGATGGAGGCTTTTACAAACGCCGGTCAATCGTTTGCTGCATTGGGACCTCCTTTGCCGCAACCTCGCTCACGGCAATGTCCTGCTTTGCCGCCAGCATCACGATGCCGGCAAAGACAAGGCACAACCCCGTCAGGTCGCGCATCGAATACTGTTCTCCGAGGAAAAACACCGCACAAAGGAAGGTCAGCAGGAATTCGAACGACAGGATCAGGATGAAAGTCCGGGCCATTTGAGCCGATTTCAGTGCCTCGATCTCGAATACCGCCGCCAGGCAAAGTGCTGCTCCGGCGAGCGGGAGGATCGCCAGCAGGGAAAGCCCGCCCCAGTATTTCATTGCGAAGGTGGCGAGCACGTAGAACGTACCCGACATGAAGGCGTAGAAGAGCGCCGAATTGGACAGCATGTATCTGTACTCCAGAGTGGCCCCGTGAAGTGCATACATGGCTCGCAAGGATCGTTAATCATCCATATGGGTGATGGACCGGCATTTTCAGGGTAGCAGCTTTTCGGCGCTTTCGAGGATTCGCGGCCAGTTCTTGAAGAATATCAACTGCCCCGCCTTTTCGTCCTCGTGCCATTGTATGTGCGGATAGATCTGCTGCAGTTCCCGCACGGTTGCCAGGGGTACCTGCGGATCCTGATGACCCTGCCAGATGATCACCGGAAACCCGCAATTCCGCACCAGGTCGCTCCAGTCGTATTGCTCGACGATCACCTCATGCGAAAAGGCTTCATGCGCCGAGTGCCAGTCCGAAAGGCAGACTTCGGAACCCATTACCATCGCCTCCATGACCTCGGGATCCTCGAACGTCAGGACATCGGCCTGTGAGCCCCCGTAAACCGCGTGAACAAATTTGCGCTTGCCGATGCGGCGGGAAAGCGAAAACCCGGCCTTCACCATGAAAGGCAGCATCGAGGGCGCGAACTTCGCATTGGCAAGGATGAACCGGTGCCACTTGTGCATTCGTTCGTACTGGGTGCGGCTTGTAATCGGCAGACCGGCGCTGCAGTTGACGAGCCCGGTCAGCCGCCCGGGATGCTGGTTTGCGATCCGGTAGGCAAAATAGGAATCCACCGACAATGCAATGACAGGGCACTTTTCGATTCCATAGTGGTCAAGAAGCGCGACCGTGTCTTCCACAACGGTGTCGACGAAGGTCGAGCGGCTTTCGGCCCTTGTAGAGTGGCCATATCCGGCACGGATCGGAACGATGATCTTCAGGCCGGCTCTCTCTGCCGCAATCTCCGCGGATGCCGGCCATCGTATCAGCCCGTAGTTCAAGGGAAAAAAGAGTACGGGCCGTCCTGAGGGATCGCCGAAAACGATGTGGTCGGAACGTCTGCCGCCGGGTCTTTCGATGGAGATGAAAGGCAGTGGCTTGAGCTTGCCCCTCAGGGAAGCTGCGGGGCCCTGGTCGGAAGCCGCATCGGCGGTCGATATGACGTCCATCAGGCCGAGTGTCAGGCGGATGAGCTCGGCCTGGGTCCGTGTTTCCGACTTGGAAAGAATGGACCGCAACTGGGTTTTTATGGTGTCCGGGGAACGGCCTCGCCGGACGGCAATCTCCTTCAGACCGGCGCCTTCGACAAGTGCGCGAAGGATTTCGGCTTCGGTCTCCGTCAGCCCGAATGCTTCCCGGACAACAGAAGACAGTTGCGCAGGCCAGGCCATCTCGCTTGTAACCGCGAGTGTTTCGGCCCTGCTTTGCTCCCGGTCATCAATGCTTGAGAGCCGGATCACCACCGGACGCTTCGTGGTTGTCAGCCGAAAGCGTACGAACGAATCGGACGGACTTGCGCTGGCAGCGACACGTCCGGCCTCGCGCTTCAGAATTGAAATCTCGGCAGCATCGAAGGGGAGCGCGTCGACCGACGAGCCGGGGGAAATTCCCAGCACCAGCTTCGCCGCGGCATTGGCCGCCGTGATGTCTCCGTTATCTGCAAATGTGAACGCCGCGGAACGGTCGAAAGCATTGACAATCGCATGGGCATTTTTGTCTGCAGCGGACTGATCCAGCCGGTCGAGCACGGCGCTCGCTCTGGCGAAATGGCTTTCAAGCCCGGAGTCATGGATCGAGGCAACAGGCCCATCGGCGCGTATGTCGTCTCCCGACCGCAGCAGGCCCAGCCGTTCCTCCCATAGATCGAGGAGTTGCTCGTACCGCTCCGGTTCCACCGCGACCCGATAGATGTGATCGATGATTTCAAGCTTGTCGGTTTGCCCAACGTTTCCCGAGTGCTCATCTTCCCGTTGCATGCCAAGCCATCTGTATTCTGCCTCAAGGTCGGCATGCCCGGGACCGGGCATTCCCGTATGGATTCGCCCACACAATGGTGCCGCCTGCAAATGCGCCGGTCAATCGGGGAATTGCCCCTGTAGCCGTTCACGGCTGTTGGTCTCAGGCGGCAATCTGCAGATCCCCAACGCTCCCTTTGCCGCATGGACTCCCCAGGGATTGCCCAAATAGACTGCCGAATAGACTGGCAAATGGACTGAAGACCGAAACTGTCCACGGGCCGCCGACCGGCAGCCAATACATCGGAGTATCGTCATGGCTTCATCGGTGGAAGATCTCATCGAGCGCATTCGTGTCCTGGAGGACGATCTGGAAGAGGTTTTCGAGCAGCGCCGCACCGAATTCGCCTATGAGTTGAAGAACCGCCGCGTCGTCTTCGAGCAGGCGGCGCGGAAGCGCCACCGCGAACTGCGCACCCGGCTGCTGACCTATCTCAAGGGTGCGCGGCTGGCGGTGGTACTGACGGCGCCGGTGATCTATGCCGGCATCGTGCCTTTCGTGCTGCTCGATCTCTTCGTCAGCCTCTATCAGGCGGTGTGTTTTCCCGTCTACCGTATTGCCCGTGTGCCGCGCGGCGATTACATCGCCTTCGACCGCCACGCGCTTGCCTATCTCAACGGGCTGGAAAAGCTCAACTGCCTCTACTGTTCCTATGCCAACGGGCTGATCGCCTGGACGCGGGAGATTGCCGCCCGCACCGAGCAGTACTGGTGCCCGATCAAGCATGCCCGCAAGCTCGACGGCGTCCACACCCGCTATGCCGGCTTCGTCGATTACGGCGATGCCGAGCGCTACCGCGAGGGCCTGCGCGAACTGCGCGCCCGGCTCGAGGCAGAACGGCCGGCCGGCTGAGTGCCGCCGCGCCGCAACGATCAATCAGCCGCCTTCGGACCTTTGCATTGACAAGTCCCCGACCAAGGTCCGGGCCATGCCCCGGACTCCCGTCCGTGTTACTGCCGCTGTGGTCCGTGGTGCCTTGTTCCTTCCGCCCCCGGACAGCAGTCTGCACCGCATGTCAAAGGCGGCAGTCCGTGCCGCAGTTCGGCCTGATGCGGCCTTGCCAGACGGGGAAACCGGATGATTACCGTCGTTGAGGACTTTCTTTCCGAAGACGAGCTTGCACTGGCCCGCGACGTGATGAAGGAGAGCACCTTTGTCGATGGTGCCCGCACCGCCGGTTATCGGGCGCGCCGTGTGAAGAACAACGAGCAGGTTTCCTGGTCGCAATCCGTGGTGCGCGAATTCCAGGACCACATACTGGAACGCATTCACAGCCATCCACGCATGTCCGCCATCTGCCTTCCCAGGCGTGTTTCCCGGCCGCTGGTCAGCCGCTCGCGCGAAGGCATGGGCTACGGGCTTCATGTCGATGATGCGCAGATCGGGGAATCGGGCGAAAAGAATCGCTCCGATATTTCCATGACCCTCTTTCTTTCCCATCCGGATGAATACGAGGGCGGGGAACTGGAGATCCTGACGCCTTACGGTGCTGCCGCCTTCAAATTGCCGGCAGGTCAGGCCATCGCCTATCCATCCAGGTTCCTGCACCAGGTGCGCACGGTGACCTCCGGCGAGCGTGTCGTCGCCATATGCTGGATGGAAAGTCATGTCCGGGACGAACAGGAACGCGAGATCCTGGCCGAACTTGATGCGGTCTGCCGCAAGCTGCACGACCTGGCACCCGATGCACCGGAGACTGATCTTGCATTCAAGGCCCGCGCCAACCTGCTTCGCCGCTGGGTGGCATGACACTCCCTGGCCCCATGGCCATTTCCTGGGGTCTCCTCCTCAGGTCTCGGACTGATGTCCGGTATCGGGACGCATCGGTCCGGGCCCGGTTTTCACGCCGGGGCGCGCGGGTAAGGATGGCAGGGACAGCGTCAAATCGTTGTGATTGAGATGCCTGGCAGCATTGCCGGCGAACACGAGGAAAGGAAGTGAAATGAGCAAGGAAGACGAACTGAAGAAGCGCATCGCCGCGATTGTCGGTGCAGGCGCACTGGCATCCGGTCTGGTGGCAATGCCCTATTCGATCAACATGCCAGATTCAGGCCTGACCGTGTCTGCTGCATATGCCAGCGAAGGTGGCGGTTCAGGCAGCGGCGGCTCTGGTGAAAGCGGTGGTTCCGGAGGCAGCAGTGGTTCGGGCGAGAGCGGTGGTACCGGAGGTAACAGCGGGTCAGGTAGCAGTGGCTCAGGCAGTTCCGGCAGCTCCGGTAGCAGTGGCGAGAGCGGAGAGTCCGGTGGATCGGACGATTCCGGAGAATCCGGCGAGTCGGGCGAATCCGGTGAATCCGGCGAGTCGGGTGATGACAGGTCGTCGGCTTCCGTTCCGGACCGTTTCGGCCGCGTCGTGGAGGTCGAGCGCAGAGGCTTCAATATCGAGGTGCGATATGATGACGGATGGAAAGAGGAAATCGAAAACGGCCGCTACGAATTGAAAGATCCCAACAACCGGACGGTTGTCGAGCGGGCCGCAACCTTCGAGGATCGTGCTCGAATCGCAAATGCGGGGAACAGAGTTCAGTAACGTTCCCTGATAGTGCCGCGACATCTCCGGATATTGATAACCCCAAAGCCTGCCGGAGATGGCACGCCGGGCTCCCGTACCGTAACGGGAGCCCGGTATTCTCGTCGCTGCTGCCCGCCATCAACGTGCCGGGCGCAGAATGGTTTTAGCCGTTCCAGGCTTCCCGAGCCTTGATCGCGGCCAGGCCTCAAATTCGGTTCTTGGCGTTGATCTTCTGCAGGATGTTGGTCATGTAGTGCTTGACGGTCTTTTCCTGAAGGTCGAGAGCCCTGCTTCAACCTCCTTGTTGCTCATGCCCTTCTGCAACAAGTTTGAGGATTTCGGTCTCCTGGTCGGTGAGGCTGGCAAGCAACTGCTTGGGTGTGTTCTTCCTGCCGTCCCTGATCCCTCTGAGCACCTGCGCTGCCAGTGACGGGGATACGTATGACTGTCCAGCGCGGCTACTGACTGCACGACGGAAGTCAGCTCATCCGATCCGACGCCCTGAGCACATATCCTGCAGCTCCTTCATCGAGTGCGCTGAAAATGTCACCACCGGACCTGACACCGTCAGTATGACGGTACGGGTTCTGGGTGAACTGATTGATCCTGAAAGGGCATCGATCCCGCCGCCAGGCATCGATGTCCAGCAGCACGATATCCGGTTTCTTCTCGAAGCCAGTTGTAACTGCTTCGTCGCCGTTGCTGGCCTCCCGCTGACGACGTGAGAATGTCTTCCCGCTCCCGCAAGGACACCACTACACCCGAATACGGTACAGCGGAGAGGCTGTTCAGACGATAACGGTCACGGTGCGCATGTTCAGACCTCTCTCCCGATTGGAACCGTCATTTGACAGTGGTGCCGGTACTTCTGCCGTCATGATTTCAAATGCGCCGCCAATGCTTTCGATGCGCTCCTGAAGGCCGGGTGACCCAATCCCTGTACACCCCGCCGATGATTCCACGGTTGATCCCCGGCCCGCCATCGCTGACCGAGATCGTCAGCAGCAACCTGTCTACGTCATAGTGGCAGACAACTCTCTGGTCTCGCCCGCCCGCATGCAGGAAAGCGTTGTTTAGGGTCTCCTGAACAAAACGGTAGGTGGTTATCTTCACGGAATATGTTGCGGGGATGTCGCCGGCGAAAAGGTCCTGCTCGACGGCGCTTTCCGTTCTTGCTGAATGGGCGGCGCAAACCTGGGCAATGATGTCGGTGACACCCAGCTTTTCGATGTCCGGCAACCGCAACCCGCGGCTGATGTTCCGGATTTCCTGCATCGCATCCTGCAGGGCATTGTGCACGATCTCCATGTCCTGCCGGTTGGCGGCCCTGGCTTTCTTCCGCAGGCTGTCGATTCTCAGCGCCGCAAGACCCAGCAATTGTGCCGGCCCGTCGTGAAGTTCCGCACTGATCTGGCGCAGATACTGCTCGTTCAGTTCGACGGTGCGGGCCGAGGCCCGTTCAATCCGCTCGCGCAATATCCTGTTTTGACGGGAGGATTCGCTCTCGCTGGCAAGCTGGCGCTGGATGGCGTTTTTCTGCTCCTCGATGGTGCGGCTCCCCGAACGCACGATGCCGGTTAGCGCGCCGGCGATGAAAAGCGTCAGCATTGCCACCATGCCCCAGGTCTCGGTACGGGTTTTGGCCAGGGTTCGGTCAAGGGCTTCGATGACCTCGTAAAACTCGGCAACGGCAACGATGTTGCCTGAGAGGTGCTGGCGCACGGGGCTGTAGATCTCCAGCAGTGGTTTGCCGATGGTCCGTTCCGCCAGATCCTCCGCATCTCCCAGTGAGTCCTGCTCTGCGACGACCTGCCCGTTGAACGCCCGCAACAGTTCCTCCGAAGGAGGAAAGCGATTGCCGATGATGTCGTGATCGGTGGCATAGATCAGCGTGCCGTCCCGGCGCCACACCTTCACCGACACGAACTCCCTTCCGATGTCCTGATTGAGCAATTCCTCGATTGCCATGATCGGACCAATGGATATCGGATTGTCCGCGCCGACGTTCTCGAGAAGGGGAGAGATCAGGCTGTCGATGTAAAGAGCGGTGGCGGCCGCCGAGTTGTCGATGGCGGCCTGCTGTATGCGCGCGGTCACGAAGCGGCCCACGGCGACCGCGCATATGATCATGACCATACCGCCAATGATCGCAAACCGGGTGGCAAGCGTCAGCCGCTTCCACCATTCTGCGATCACGCTGCTCAACAATGCCGGGGAAAGTGCGCTTTCCATGCTTCCAGCAGTAGCCATTCGATGTGGAGGGATCAATCGGACCTTGGTCAGATTTCCGAGGGCCATTGGTCGGGCCGATTCCCTTGCCGCTGCCGCGTTCTGCAGCGCCTGGGGCAATTTCCATTTTGCAGATTCGGAAAAATCAAAATGCGTAAATAAATTCAGTTACTCGGCGAGAGTTTTCGTATCCACCTAACGGTGAAACGATCTGGCAGGTCTTGTTGGAAATACCATCGCTCCCAAAGGACAGTTGCGGTCGAAACAGCGGCTGCCCGGCTCAGCGCCGCAGCAGGCGGCAGGCCAAAGCGATGATCGCAATGTTGAGCGCCGGTGCGGCGGCGGCAAGCCAGGGCCACAATTCCCGCGCGGCCTCATCGATGAACCGGTTCCACGGCAGGCCGAGGGGAATGAGATAGACCGCCGAAACGGGATCGGGTTCCGCGCCGAACAGGCCGAACGTACCGATGATGAAGACCGCAAGTGCCAGGAGATAGAGCACGGCAAACAGTATCACCCCTATCCGGCAGGCTCGGTGCATTGCAGTTCATCCTCTTGTATGACCCGTGAGTGGCCGGGAGCGGGTCTGGCCCGTTCTGCGGCCGGTAAGATTCGCGAAGCTACAGGAGCGGCGGGGGGTTGAATATCCGCTTTGCGGTCCTGTTATCCGATTGGCGAAGTACGGCGGTACCGCCGTCCTGCAATCTTGCCGTGGCTATCAGCCGTGGCCCGGGCGGCCTGTATTATCGCAGCGTTTCCGAGGGCCGCTCGCCATAGGCCTTGCGGTAGGCGATCGAGAACCTGCCGAGATGGGTGAAGCCGCAGTCGAAGGCGATGCTGCTGACGCTCTGTCCCGCATCGGCCTTGAGCAGCCGCTTGCGGGCTTCCTCGAGGCGTATCCGGTTGAGCATCTCGCGCGGGGCGACCCCGCGGTGCTGGCGGAATGCCAATTGCAGCGAGCGCGGGCTCAAATTGAGCGAGTTGGCGAGGTCCGCCATGGTGATCGCCTCGTCGAACCGCCCGCGCATCATCTCCTCGGCATGGCGCACATGGTCGGCTCCCGCAGACTGTCTCTTGGCGTCGGTGGCATCGTCCGGTTCGAAAAGGCTCACGAACAGGTCTTCCAGAAGGGTCGTCGCGCCGCTCAGCAGGCGCGGCTGTGCCATCAGCGCTTCGGGCTTCGACAATTCGCTTGCCAGAAAGGTCACATAGGCCCTGAGGCTGGCGTCCTTCTCGGAACTGCCCGCCAGCGGCATTTCGAAGTCCCGCAGCAGCGCCTTGCTGCCCGGCATCAACTGCCCGATGCTTTCAGCCGACAGCAGAACGACCAGCGCCTCGTAGTGCCGGTGAAACATCGGCGAGACATGCGTATTGCGCTCGTTCGGCGAAAACATCAGCGCACTGCCGGATTCGGCGCTGTACGCGTTGCCGCGCGTGGTGACGTCAAGACGCCCCTTCGTCGGAATCAGGTAGGAAATCTTGTTGGGTTCCCGCAGGCGGATTTCGTGGCCGCTCGAAAGCACCCGCCAGAGTTCCATCTTTCTGCCGAGATCGGCAACCTCGGTTTTCAGCCACGCCCTTTCGGGGTCGTCGAATGCAAACCCGAGCGTCGCCGCAAACATGCCGTCGCCGGACGAATGCCTGATCCGGTCGCCACGCAGCTCTTCCACTGTGTGAAACGCACTCATGACTTCGTATCCACTTTGTGACCGCTACCGCCTGCCTCAAAACAGAACGACCACCCCGGCCGCGCACCATGCGGCTGTCACCAGTTTACATCCAAAGTCAGAACTATGACACCCCAATAATTCGTCTTGCGGATAGCCATGCCGCGTATTCCGGATATTTCCCGGGCGGCGGCGTTGCTATCGTGTGTCGTTGCCGCGCACCATCGTCTCGCCGTACCGGGAGACGCGCCGGCACAAGCAGGTGATCCACCATGTGGCTGAGGAAGGCTCGGAACATGGGCGTTGCTGCCGCCTGCTGCCCATCATCTAAAATGATCTGTTTTGTGAAGGATGCCATCGAATGAACCCATTTGGTAAGATTGCGGCCCTGTGCATTGCCGGACTGGCCCTGGCGGCCTGTTCCGAAACGACCGACACCGCACAGCCTTCGTCTGAGCCGTTGCGCACCGGAAGCAGCGCCGACGAAAGCACTTGCCTGAGCGCGGTTGGCCGGGAGACCGGAAACAGCGTCACCATCCTCAGTTCCGACTTCTCCCAGGCCGGCACGATCGTCATGGTCGGTGTTGGCGAGCAACGCGCGCCCTGGCGCTGCCTGATCGCGCGCGGCGTGGTGCAGGAGATCATGTCAATGACCGACGAAGGTTCCCTTTGATGCCCGCCTGGATGCCCGGCTGGGTGTTCGCGGCTGCGTTGACCCCGCTACCGGCCCGGCGCCTGCCGCCGGTCCTGATACTGGATGCAAGAGAGGAAGCCGGTCATGGAACAGGTAGTGGGAAGTGGATTGGGCCTGATCATCGGGCTGCTGATCCTGGCTGTCTTTGGCGCAATAACCGGCTGGCTGGCCGGACTGGTGGTCAAGGGCAGCGGTTACGGCCTGCTGGGAGACATCATCATCGGCATTGCCGGTGCCAACATCGCCGGGCTTCTTTTCCCCGCGATCGGTATTCCGCTTGGCAGCGGCATTGTCGGGGCAATCATCTCGGCGGTTATCGGTGCGGTCATCCTGCTGCTGGTCATCAGGCTCATAAAACGGGCGTCATAGAAGGAGCTGGCTACAAGCGTGCTGGCGAGTAAGATGGCCGATATTCGCAAAAATTTTTCCGCCACGCATGCGCCATCGGGCTTTCTCCCGGTGGCAAGTCGAGCAACCAAATTACCTGGAGAAAACAATCATGATTGATCGTCCGGACCGTCGCGCCTTTGTCATCGCCGCTCTGGCGGCAGCCGGCGTCGCAAATCTCGGTGGCGCGCTCGCCCAAACCATCAAGTCGGCCGAGGACCTCAAGCCCGGCGAATGGTCCTGGTATCCCGAGCGTTCCGAAAGCGGGCCCGTCGCTGTCATCGTCTCGTTGCGTGATCAGCTTGCCTTCGTCTATCGCAACGGCGTCCGCATCGGCGTTACCACCGTGTCGAGCGGCCGCAAGGGATACGAGACGCCCACCGGCGTCTTCACGGTCCTTCGCAAGGAGAAGATGCATCACTCATCGAAGTACAACAACGCGGCCATGCCCGACAGCCAGTTCTTCTTCGGCGGCTGTGCGCTGCATGCCGGCGGCCTGCCCGGCTACCCGAGTTCGCACGGATGCGTCCACCTGCCGCGCAAGTTTGCCGATCTGCTGTTTCCCATCACCCACAACGGTACGCCGGTGATCGTCACCAACGAACGCTCGGGCGTCGGCACCCTGCGTCATGCGGGGCTGGTTCTGGCTGAATCCGATCTGGAGCAGATCGAGGAGATGACCGGCCACATGCAGGGCAAGAAGCTTCCCTCCGATACGGCCGGTGCCGATGCGACGGCCCTTTCCATCCTGATCAGCGGCGCCGACCGTAAACTGCTGGCGATGCAGAATGGCGAGCTGTTTCTTGAAACGGCGGTGACCATCGACAAGGCGAACGTGCCCATCGGCACACATGTCTATCAGCTGCACGACATCGATCCCGCGCACAAGCACTACAACTGGGTGGCGATCGGTCTGGGCACCGGACACGAGGACAACATCCAGCAGCAGCGCGAACTGGCCGCCGCCGCCCGTATTCATATTCCCAAGCAGGTTTATTCGCGGATCGCCCGCAACCTGCATCCCGGCGCAACCATGATGCTGACCGATCTGCCGGCCCATCCGCAGACCCGGTCGGGGACCGATTTCGTCATCATGCGCGATGTCCCCGATGCGTAACGAAGCTTTCGCACAGGTCCGCTCCGGCGGTTCGCACAATAAGCCCTGAAGCGAAGGTCATGAAAAGGAAAGAGACAGTGACAAGGATTATTTCCCTCGCCGCCCTTGCGGTGCTGGCATCGGGTTTTTCAGCCTCCGCACAGTCGCCGGAATACATGAAGGAGGACTGCGGCAACGCAACCCAGTCCTTCTTCCGGGAGTTCGAGGCGCGCACGGACATGACCTATGAGGGGCAGCGCACGGACGGAACCCATGCCATCAACGGCACGATCTATCTTGAGAACCGGGCCGAGGATTTCCAGTGCTCCTACGCGGGAGACGGTGTCACCATGGTTGATTTCTTCACTGAGGGACAATCCTGGCCGGGCTTTGCACGGGGCACGGAACTGAGCCCCTATCAGGCGGCGGCTTCCCAGCCGGCGAACACGGCGCCTGCCACGCCACCGGCTGGCGGGCAGGCAGCGGTGGTGAAATTCCAGCCGGGAACCTCCGGCGCCAAACTGGAGGGGGCAATCCGGGGTCAGGATTATTTCGACTACCGGCTGGATGCTTCCGCAGGACAGACCATGTCGGTCGATCTCAGGGTCGACGGCACCAATGGCGACGGAACGATCTATTTCAACATTCTGCCGCCGGGAAGCAACGATGTCGCCATGTTCATCGGCTCGCGAGACGGCAATTCGGCGACGGTGCGCCTGCCGCAAAGCGGCCCCTATCTCATTCGCCTCTACCTGATGGGCAATGACCGCGATACCGACAAGACCGTCGGGTACGACCTCGATGTTTCCATCCGCTAAAGCGTTTTGCTTTAGCCGGCTGATGAAAGGGAAGCGAAAATGAAAAGGTTTCTTGTTGCTGCACTTACCCTGATCGTTCTGGCTGCCTGCCAGAGCGACGATACGGTGGCCTCAAGCAATGACTGGTATGCCCGGCTGGTCGGCACCTCAAGCGCCACGGCGGTCGACCAGCTTCAGGGCAACGGCTTTGTCTCGGTCGACGATTTCCAGTCCGGGCAGGACGGTTACGGCACGGTCTGGTACAACGCCTCGACCCGCCAGTGCATTCAGATGATCGCGGTAAATGGCGTTGTCGATTCGGCAGTCGACATCCAGACCCATCCCAAATGCGGCTCGCAGGGCAGCGCCGCCGCACCGGGCGGCCAGCCTTCTGTCGGAAGCGAATACGACCTGTCATCGTTCCAGGGCGCGCGCGCGGGCCAGGCGGAGATGGGTATTCAGAACCTTGGCTATGAAGCAGTCCGCACCGAGGGGCTGACGACCTGTGGCGCAACGGTTCAGCGGCGCCTGTGCGCGGATCGTGACATCGAACGGGCGGTATTCATCCGTCACCATGCTGTCACCGGGAGATTGCTGAACGCCGGCCAAAAGCACGGCAAAAGACGGACCATGTTCTGCCGGGGCGAGGCAGACATTGAATCCGGACTGTTTCGGCAACGATAAGGCGGCGCAGCAATGCGCCGCTTTGTTGTTTCATCACCCGGCTTTCTTTTCTCCGCCCTTCTCCTCATCCACGATTTCGCGGGCGCGCAGAATGTCCTTGTCGGAAACCTTGCCGCTCCAGGACAGTTTCTTGTAGTCGAAGCCGTATTCGATGGTCGGTTTGACCACCCTGAAATAGGGCGAGAGGTCGAAGTCGCGCGGGGTGAACAGCGAATGGTGGCGGATGTGCAGGATCTCGCCGCGCGCATAGCGTGAGTCGGCATGCGCCCTCCCTGGCGCCAGCGTCACCTCCGGCAGGATCGGATACTTGATCGACTGGAAGGCCTGGGCGATCAGCGAGGAGCAGATCGCCTTGGTCGGCTCGCCCGAGCCGAAGGCGATCATCCGCCGCCGCCATCTGATCGGCACCGGCGGGGTCGGGAAGAAATAGCGCAGCAGGTCGAAAATGTTGCGCGTGTCGTATTTGAGCCCGATCTTCGAGATCATGAAATCGACGACCTGCTGTCGGTCTTCCTTGGTCAGCCCCACCGGCCGGCAGATGCGGGTGTTGTAGCTCTTGTAGCGGTCGAGCGAGGTGGCGACGCACCCGTCGCCGAGATTGACCTCGATCAGCACGCAGGGTCCGCCATGTTTCGGGTCGGTCGTGCCCAGCACATCGCCGACATAGAAAGCGGCATGGCTCCAGGTCGACTGGGTCAGATACTTGATCGACGCCGAGATGAACTGGTTGCCCTCGATGAGCAGGATGTCGCCCGGTTCCAGCGTGCGCGAAAGCGTTGCCGGGTCGGATGGCGTGTAGGGCTGATAGCCCGACGACTCCTTGACCAGAACCCGGGCAAGGAAATTGCCGATTTTTTCAAGTCCGCGATCGAAAATGCCCATGCACAAGCATCCGGTTGTCTGCACGGCCCGCTGCCGATGGCCCCTTGCCCGGCGCGTCCCAATCCTGTGGCGCAGTTGTGGCGCGGATGGCGGATGCCGTCAAATCACGCCGCTTCACATCGTACTGTCCGGTGCCTCCGCCCGCGCAGAGAAAAGCTGCCCCGGCATGCAACGCACGCATCATACGCGCTCTTGACGATTAATCAATCGTTTGATTAAATCCTGTAATCGAATCCGGGCTGGTTCGCCTTGCAGGCAGACACCGGTGGTGAGGATGCGTAATGGCGAAAGCTGCGAAATCATCGGGGCGGAAGGAAAGGGCGGAAGGCAAGACGCCGGAAACGCCGGAATCTGCAGAAGCTTCCGGTGGCAGCCGTGAAGCCCTGATTCATGCCGCCACCCTGCGCTTTGGCGAGGCCGGCTATGCTGCCACCTCGATCCGGGCGATTGCCGCCGATGCCGGCGTGAACCTGTCGCTGATCTCCTATTACTTCGGCGGCAAGCAGGGCCTGTACGAAGCCTGCGCCCGCGATATCGTTGACCGGCTTTCGGCGATTGCCGGCCGCGCCATTCTTCCCTTCGGCGGTGAAGCAGCCGAGTTGCCGTCCCCCGGCATGTCGCTTGCCGTACTCGAACGCGCCATCTCCGCCATGGTCGATTTTCTCGTCCGCGACGAGGCATCCCAGGCCGTCACCCGCTTCATCATGCGCGAACTGGGCAATCCCGGCCTGGTGGTCGACATTCTCTACGAGGACGTGATGCAGCCGGTGCACACCGCCGCCTGCCGGCTGTGGGCAGCGGCAACCGGTGGCGAACCGGATTCTGCGGCGGTCAAGCTCGCCGTCTTCTCGCTGATCGGCCAGGTCGTCTATTTCCGCATCGCCCGCCCGGTGGTGATGCGCCGTCTTGGTTGGCAGCAGATGGGAACTGTGGAAGCCGAAGCCGTCAAGACTGCCGTCATCGCCAATCTGCGTGCTGCTGCCCATGCCGTCCGGCAACAAAATGGAATGCAGGAAAACCGGATGACGACTTCATGAAGAGGACCGACCCATGACAGGCCTGCTTTGCTCCCTGCCGCTCGCCGCTACGCTCATTCAGGCTTGCGCGCCTGCACCGCCACTGGCGACCGGCTATGTGGAAGGCGAGTTCGTGCTGGCTGCTCCCGTCGAGACGGCGCGCCTTGAAACCCTTGCCGTGCGCCGCGGCGACATGGTTGAGGCCGGCGGCGTGCTCGGCAGTCTTGAAAAGCGCGATGCGGAGATCGCTGTCGCCCAGGCTCGCGCCGCCCTTGCCGAAGCAAGGATGAAACTGGAAAACCTGCGCACCGGCCGCCGCGAGGAGGAGATCGCCGTGCTGGAGGCTGCCCTCGTTTCGGCCAATGCCCAGGCAAGCGAAGCCGAGCGTACGCTCGAGCGGCAGCAGAACCTGATCAAGCGCGGAGCAACGACGGCGGCCCTGCTGGAAGATGCGGTGACTGCCGCCGAAGTCGCCAAGGCCAGGGTGGCCGAGGCCCGCGCCAATCTTTCCGTTGCCCGCCTTCCCGCCCGGCCTGCCGAGATTTCCGCTGCCGAGGCCGGTGTCGAACAGGCGCGGGCAGCGCTCGAAAATGCCGAATGGCGGCTTTCCCAGCGCCAGCTCACCATTCCCGTCGCCGGCACGGTCTACGACATCATCCGCAATCCGGGCGAGATCGCAGGCCCCCAGGCGCCGGTGCTCTCCGTCCTGCCGCAGGGCGCCGTAAAGCTGCGGGTTTATGTACCCGAACAGGCGCTGGAGAGGATTTCCGTCGGCAGCAGGCTTTCGGTCAACTGCAGCAACTGTCCGGACGGGCTGACGGCAAGCGTCACCTATATCGCGCCTGATCCCGAATTCACCCCGCCGGTGATCTATTCGATCGATAACCGGCAGAAGCTCGTCTATCTGGTCGAGGCGGCACCCGATGACGGCGCGCGCCAGTTGAAACCCGGCCAGATCGTCGATGTCGATCTTGAAAAGTCGGGCGCCGATGCCCCGGAAGCCGGGCAATGAGCGAGGTGCCTTCCCTGTCTGCCGGTGGTTCGCCGGGCGCTGTGCCGGGTTCAGGCGAGCCGGTCATCGACGTGCGCAATCTGGTCAAGCGCTTCGGCGACAAGACCGTCGTCGATCATGTCACGATGAGAGTGGCGAAGGGCGAAATCTCCGGCTTTCTCGGTCCCAACGGCTCGGGCAAGACCACCACCATCCGCTGCATGTGCGGCCTGCTGCGCGCAGACGGGGGCGAGGGCAGGGTGCTCGGCCACGACATCCGCACCGAAGCCTGGAAGATCAAGCGCGAGACCGGTTACATGACCCAGCGCTTTTCCTTCTACGAAGACCTGTCGATCCGCGAAAACCTGCAATTCGTTGCCCGTCTTTACGGGCTGCAGCCTGCCGCCGTCACCGAGACGCTGGCCGATCTGGGGCTAACCAGCCGGCAGAACCAGCTTGCCGGTACGCTGTCGGGCGGCTGGAAACAGCGCCTGGCGCTGGCCGCCTGCATCATGCACAAGCCGCAATTGCTGTTGCTCGACGAGCCGACCGCCGGCGTCGACCCCAAGGCGCGGCGCGATTTCTGGGACGAAATTCATCACCTCGCCGCCGACGGCCTGACGGTGCTGGTCTCCACCCACTACATGGACGAGGCCGAGCGCTGCCACCGCATCAACTATATTTCCTACGGCAAGCTGGTGGCCTCCGGCACTGTCGCCGAGGTGCTGGCCTCCGCCGGGCTGACCACCTGGATCCTGGAGGGGGCAAACCTCGGTGCCATCGCCCGCGAGCTTGCCGGCATGCCCGGCGTCGACCAGATCGCCCCCTTCGGCGTTACCCTGCATGTGGTCGGTCGCGATGCAGCAGCGCTCGAACGTTCCGTCAGGCAGATGGCGAAATCCCATGGCGTGACGGCCGAAAAGGGCGAGACCAGCCTGGAAGACGTCTTCATCCAGTTCATGGCTGAATCGACGGATAATATGGGCAATGGCAACATGGCAAACGGCTCCCCCGCCGGCGGGGGCGCATAAGATGGGCCGCTTCTTCTCCCTCGGCCGCCTGTTTGCCATGCTCGCCAAGGAATCGATCCAGATGCGCCGCGACCGCATCACCTTCGCCATGATGCTCGGCATTCCGCTGATCCAGCTCGTGCTGTTCGGCTTTGCCATCAACACCGATCCCAAGGGCCTGCCGGCGGCACTCGTCTCCGCCAGCCAGGACCGCTTCACCCGCGCCATGGTAAGCGCGCTGGAACTGACCGGCTATTACCGCTTCCGTCAGGTCGGCATCAGCGCGGCGGAGGCCGAAATGCTGATCGAGCGCGGCGATGTTTCCTTCGTCGTGACGATCCCGTCGGATTTTGCCGTACGCGTGCAGCGCGGCGACCGGCCGCAAATCCTCATCGAGGCTGACGCCACCGATCCTTCCGTTGCCTCCGGTGCCATATCGACGCTGGAAACGGTGGTCTCCAACGCGCTTCTCCGCGAGTTGGGAACGGAAGCCGAAACGGCGCGCAAGGCGGCCAATGCCATGCAGGTCGTCGTTCACCGGCGCTATAATCCCGAGGGCATCACCCAGTACAACATCGTGCCGGGCCTGCTCGGCGTCATCCTGCAACTGACCATGGTAATGATGACGTCGATGGCGCTGACGCGGGAGACCGAGCGCGGCACGATGGAAAACCTGCTCGCCATGCCGGCAAGCGCCGCCGAGATCATGCTCGGCAAGATCCTGCCCTATCTGGTGGTCGGCGCCGTGCAGGTCGTCGTCGTTCTGGTCGCAGCCAAGCTCCTGTTCGACGTGCCGTTCTTCGGCTCGCTTACCCTGCTGCTGTTCTGCATCCTGCTGTTCGTCCTCGCGCTCGTCCTGCTCGGCTACACGATCTCCACCCTGTCGCGGAACCAGATGCAGGCCATGCAGCTGACCTTCTTCTTCTTCCTGCCGTCGCTGCTGCTGTCGGGCTTCATGTTTCCCTTCCGCGGCATGCCGCTCTGGGCGCAGTATCTCGGCGAGATATTCCCGCTCACCCATTTCCTGCGGGTCATCCGCGCCATCATGCTGAAGGGGGCGGACTATCCCGCCGTCTCCGGCGAGGTGGTGGCGCTGAGCGTCTTTGCGCTCGTCTTTGCCGCGCTGGCGCTGGCCCGCTTCCGCCGGACGCTGGACTGAGCAGGCCGCGGCAATGAGTCCGCCATGCGGTTGCGATGTTGACTTGGACCGGCCAGACAGTAGGTTGGAATCATTCTAAATTCAGCGTCATCCGCTTTCGCGGTCTTCAGGTGCCGGTGCCATGGTTCTTTCGCTCATCTCCCGCTTTGCAGATTTTTCAAAACGCCATTTCGATGATCTGACCGAGCAGGAAATCCTGGCGCTGGCGATTTCCTCGGAGGAGGATGACGGCCGCATCTACGAGGCCTATGCCGACATGCTGCGCGAGGAGTTTCCCGATTCGGCGAAAATCTTCACCGAGATGGCCGAGGAGGAGGACGAGCACCGCCGCTGGCTGATCGACCTGCACAAGGAGAAGTTCGGCGACAAGATACCGCTGATCCGTCGCGAGCATGTGCGTGGCTTTTATGCCCGCAGGCCGATCTGGCTCGCCAGGGGAACGCTGGCCACCATCGGTGGCATCGAGGCGATCCGCAAGCAGGCAGCCGACATGGAAACCCAGGCCGCCCGCTTCTACTCAGCCGCCATGAAACGCGCCAAGGATGCATCGATTCGCAAGCTGCTGGGCGATCTCGCTCGCGCCGAGGCAGGCCATATCGGTGCTGCCATGAGCGCGGAGAAAAAGCACACGCCCCAGGATGTGCGCGAGGACGAGGAGGCC
>JAMLIH010000062.1 GCA_023954255.1 Phyllobacteriaceae bacterium
CCCTCACGACAGGCCGTGCCGGCACATCCGGTGCCGGCAAGCCCGCGATTCGGGGTGTCAGAGGAGGCTATCGATGGCCTCGGACATTGCCTCGACGGTATAATTCCCACTGTATTTTTCGCCATTGATGAAGAAGCTCGGCGTGCCGTTTACGCCGAACTCTTCCGCCGCTTTGCTACGAATTGCGTTTACATTGTCGAGAAGCTCCTGGTTTTTCAAGCAGGCCTCGAAGGTCTCCTGTGTAAAACCCGCCAATTTGGCGATTTGCAGCAGTGGCGGGCGCGGATCCTCGGCCCTTGCCCATACCGACTGCTGCTTGAACAGCACGTCGATCATCGGGAAATAGAACTGCTTGTCGGCGCAGCGCGCCAGCATGGAGGCGGCATAGGCGCGTGCATCCAGAGGAAACTCCCGGAAGATCAGCTTCACTTTGCCCGTATCGATGTATTTCGTCTTCAGTTCGGGATAGATCTCGGTGTGAAAATTGGCGCAATGCGGGCATGTCATCGAGGCGTATTCGACAATGGTCACCGGCGCATTTTCATCACCCGACACCATGTCTTCGAGCGGTCCCGCCTCCATAAGCCCCGAAAGGTCCTGGGCATGGCCATCGCCGGCCAACAGCAGGCTACCGGAAGCGAGCGTTGCAAGGGAGGCAGTCGTTGCAAGAAAATGGCGGCGGTCGATCTTCATGGTTTCTCCGGTACTCGGTTTGGGCGGCAGTGCGCTGCGTTGGGCATGCAATGTGACCCTTTTCGGACTTTTTGCCGGAATCGGCAAGCCGAATGGCAAGTCGCCTGTTCAACACTCTGTGCATGGCAATATGACCGGATGCGCCTGAACCGGGGCTGAACGCCGCGTTCAGCGGGGATCGCGCTGTCTGGCGATGACGCCGCGCCCGAACCGTGCAAGGCGCTGGCGCAGTTTTTCGTCGTCGATATCGCCCAGAACCTCGTCCAGCCGACGGGCTTCCTCGGCGGTCAGATCGGCGATGCGGTTTTTCCTTGCCGGTTCAGGCTTCCCTACCGGCTTCTGCACCAGCCGGATGCGGCCGACGGCACCATAGCCGAAGAAGCGGTTAAGCCGCTCGATCAGTTCCGGCATGGCATGCTGGAGGAACAACGCGTGATGGCCCTCGCAAGCCAGCACCAGCGTTGCGGGTTCGAACGGTTCGTCCTCGCTTGCCCGGCGCGGCCAGAGGATTTTTTCAGGCAGGGTGAACGGCGCATGGTCGGGGCCGGCAATTTCATCCCAGCCGGCGATGAGATCCAGAGTCATGCCGGTGCGGCGGGCCAGCGTCTCCGACAGGATGCCCGGCACCAGTTCGGCAATCGGCTTTGCTGCAGCTTTCTTCATGGCCGGTCCGGTTTGTTTTTCAACACCCGCATTCAAAACGTTTCCGGGCTTTGCTATGGGTAGCTTCGCGCATTCGGCGATGGCTGGAGGCGAACAACCAGACCAACCACATCACCGGCAAGCCCCTTGCTCGACACTCATAGCGCAATTGCAGCGGATGAAAAACCGCAGGCTGGAGCTTTCTCCGCAGCATTGCTTGCCTGGTACGACCGGCACGCCCGCAAGCTGCCATGGCGCATTCCGCCCAATCAGTCGAAATCCGGCGTCAGGCCCGATCCCTATCGTGTCTGGCTGTCGGAAATCATGCTGCAGCAGACGCAGGTTGCCACCGTTCGCGACTACTACGAGAAATTTCTCGCCAACTGGCCTTCGGTCGGGGAACTGGCGGCAGCCGACAGCGAAGACGTGATGAAGGCCTGGGCCGGGCTCGGCTATTATTCGCGGGCGCGAAACCTGAAGAAATGCGCCGGCGAGGTCGCTGCCAATCTCGGCGGACGGTTTCCGCAGACAGCCGGCGAATTGCGGCAACTGCCGGGGATCGGCGACTATACGGCTGCGGCAATCGCGGCAATCGCCTTTGGTGAGCCGGTGGCCGTGGTCGACGGCAATGTGGAGCGCATCATTACCCGCCGATACCGCATCGCCACGCCGCTGCCGGCAGCGAAAGCCGAAATCCGCGCCGTGCTCGCCCCGCTCGTCCCGAGCGAGAGGGCCGGCGATTTTGCCCAGGCGATGATGGATCTGGGCGCAACCTTGTGCTCGCCGAGGAAACCCGCCTGCAGTCTTTGCCCGGTTTCACAAGATTGCCAGGCCTTCAGGGCCGGAGATGCGGAACTCTTCCCGCGCAAGGCACCGAAGACGGAAAAGCCGACCCGAAAGGGCGCTGTCTTCGTCATCCGCAACCGGCACGATGCGGTCTGGCTGATCAAACGGCCCGACAGTGGCCTGCTCGGCGGCATGAGCGCCCTGCCCGGCACGGACTGGACTGCAAGACAGGATGGGCTGACGGGAGAAAAGTCCCTGCCCTTTGAAGGCGCTTGGCAGAGGGCCGGCAGCGTTCGCCATACCTTCACCCATTTTCATCTGCAGTTGGAGGTCTGGGAAATCCAGGCGGATACCAAACCTCCGTTCGAGGGCTGGTGGTCGGCAAAGGGCGTGCTTGAAGCCGAAGCCCTTCCCACAGTGATGAAAAAGGCGATTGCAGCCGCCCTTCCCGATGCTTTCAGGAAGCAGCCGTCATGACCAGGATCAGCCACATCGTTTTCGACATCGGCAATGTGCTGCTGCGCTGGGATCCTGAACTGATCTACCTCGACCGCATTCCCGACCCGCAGGAGCGCCGCTGGTTCCTGCAAGAGGTCTGCTCGCCGCAATGGAACATCGAGCGCGATCTGGGCAACAGTTTCGCCGACGGGGAAGCGGAACTGATCACCCACCACCCCGGTCACGCGGACAATATCCGCGCCTATTTCGCCGAATGGCACAAGAGCGTCCCCCACGCCGTTGACGGCGTTCCGCAGTTGATGGCGGATTTCATCCGCGCCGGCCGGGACGTGACGATGCTGACCAATTTCTCGGCCGAGACCTTTCCGGTCGCCGTCGGGAAATATCCGTTCCTGCACGAACCGCGCGGCGTGACCGTTTCCGGCGAGGTGGGCGTTATAAAGCCCGATCCGGAAATCTACCGCCTGCATGAAACGCGATTTGCCCTGGAGGGCGCCGAAACCCTTTTCATCGACGACAGCGCCGCCAATATCGAGGCTGCCCGCCAACATGGCTGGCACGGCATCGTGTTCACATCGGCAGATCAGCTAAAGCAGGAACTTGCCGTTTTCGGTCTTGGCTAGAGCAATTCAAGTTTTGACGGAATCGGAAAAACCTGAATGCGCAAACGGAATCAAAAGGTAGGATCATTATCCCGCTTCTGGCGATGCTTGAACTGCGCGGATTTGTGACACTGTTTCAACAGTTTTCATGAAAAACGATTTTGTTTATTGAAACCATGCAATTTCCAGAGCTTGATGGCGATCAGCGCCGGGAGAAAGTAAACTCCGATCAGCGATATGTGGCATTGCATGATGCAAGGAAGCGCGCCGCCAGCTTTCGCGGATCGCTTGTCTGGCAGCAATCCAAGGGAAGAATACCTCGCCAGAAGCTACTACGACACTTCCGGCAACCGGAGGCAAAGTCCGAGGAAGACGCAGTTCTGAAACCGAACGGATGACCGACTAGAGGCTGTGAAGTCAAGGAGGCAAGAGATCGCCTCAAAACGATAAATGAGGTGATGCAGCGGCAGTCCGCCATAAACCGGGCTCTCCAGGCTTGGCCGCGTTCCTCTGCTCGGCGCGAGAATAATTCGCGCCATTGATGATGCCGGACTGCTTGGCAGCGGCCTTCGCATCGTTGGCGCGTACCATCTACGCCTACGAGGCGGCGGCGGGGTTTTTGTCGATCCGGGCATAACTGCAACCGCTCGACATTGACCTGGTGATGGATGCGCAGCAATCCCCTGCGGATGACCGCAGACAGCGAGATTTCCGATCGAACGCTGATAAGTCTGTTACGGAAAGCCGACAGGAGTTTTGAACGTTCCCAACAAAAACGCTGGGGCGACAAACAAGGAAGGGTATCTGGTTGACCTGATCCGGCCACAACGTAGCCCTCCCTGGCACAACGAAAGATCGCAACTGGGTGAAGCGGCAGGACGAACTCGGCGCTGTGGTTGGCAGGCTTGCCTGGCTTGAAAGCGCACCGGGCTTTGAAGCCGTGGCAATCGACGAGCGAGGGGCGCCTTTCCAGATGGTCGCCGTCGATCCACGTGTGCGCACTCTGAAGCTGGTTATCGAGCAGGAGCGACCGGGAACCGGCAAAGCGCAGACGCGACGCCGCACAAGCCAAGGCCACCGCTCAGCTTGTCACCCAATATCTGACTTATCTGCCATATGACGCGAGTGAGTTTGCGCATGCTGCCCAAGCCTGTTTTTCAGGCAGCAATACTGCGGGCCCTTGTTCAGAGCCTTGCCTGGTTCAGGGGCAAATTCCTCAAGCGCCTGCGGCCAGCACCTCGCTGCGGTAGCGCTGGCGCAGATCGTCGATCTGTTTCCACTGGCGGCCATCCTTGTAGTGCCAGAAGGTCCAGCCATTGCAGGCATCGAGTTCCTGCACCCGTGCGCCCATGCGATGGATCGAAGCAGCTTCGCCGTCCTTTTCGAGCGAACCGTCGAGGCGCACCGTCGCCTGCCAGCGCTTCTTGCCGTCGGTCAGCACCGTACCGGGCTTCAGGTAACCACTCTCGATGAGCGCCCCGAAGGCTACACGCGGCTCGGCCCGCTTGCCGGTGGTAACCGCAAGCGTCGGCCTGTCGATGACGTCGACGGCGGCGATGCGGGCAAGGGCCGCATCGATATAATCCTGTTCGCGCTCGATGCCGACGAAATTCCGGCCCAGCCGCTTGGCGACGGCGCCGGTGGTGCCGCTGCCGAAGAAAGGATCAAGCACCACGTCGCCCGGATTGGTCGAGGACATCAATACGCGATGCAACAGGGCCTCAGGTTTTTGTGTCGGATGGACCTTGTTGCCGTCGCCGTCCTTCAGCCGTTCATGGCCGGTGCAGATCGGAAACAGCCAGTCGGAGCGCATCTGCACTTCGTCATTGGCCATCTTCATGGCCTCGTAGTTGAAGGTGTAGCCCTTGGCCTTCTGGTCGCGCGAGGCCCAGATCATGGTCTCATGGGCGTTGGTGAAGCGGCGGCCGCGAAAGTTCGGCATCGGATTGGTCTTGCGCCAGATGATGTCGTTGAGCACCCAGAAACCCAGATCCTGCAGCACCGTGCCGACGCGGAAGATGTTGTGATAGGAGCCGATGACCCAGACGGTGCCGGTGGGTTTCAGCACCCGGCGGGCGGCAAGCAGCCAGGCTCGGGTGAAGGCGTCATAGGCAGCGAAATCTGAGAACTTGTCCCAGTCGTCGTCGACGGCGTCGACCTTCGACTGGTCGGGACGGTGCAGATTGCCTTCAAGCTGCAGGTTGTAGGGCGGGTCGGCAAAAATCACGTCGACGGATTGTGCCGGCAGCTTTTCGAGCGCGGCAACGCAATCGCCCTTAATGATGGAATTCAACCAGGCAGGGGCTGTGCCCCGTTTCTTGCCGGCAGGCAAGGCCGCAGGGATGTCGGCCAGACTCAATACACTCATGGCAAATCCAAACGCAGTACTCTCACTGCGCGCCATGGTTACCCAACACGGTTAAGGAAGGGTTGAGGGAAAAACTAAAATGCCGGATTTCGCTGGCTGCCAGCCTCAGGGCGTCTCGTAGGGACCTTCGTCATAGCCGACATAGATGACGACGTTCTTTTCAGTCGGCTTGGGAATGGAAACGTTGTTGTCGACATAGGAGAACGTGCCGTTGGGCTTGCCGGGCAGGATTTCTGCCGGAATCTGGTGCAACTGGCTGTAGAGCACGTTGTCACCCTGGGCAACGGCGACACGCAGCGGCATGGTGTAGGAACCCGGTTCGCCGGAAGGCCCGCTCAAAGCGGCCGCGCACCCCGACCCTTATGTTGAGAAACTCACCGGCGCTGTTGCACTCGCGGGCAATCTCGCTGATCGTCGCGCGGAACCTGAGCTGCGATGAAGCGCCCTCATCCTCCTTGCTGACACCCTTGGGGTACAAGTCATAGGTCTCAGTCCCCGCGCGCAGAACGGTTTGCGGGCAATAGGCGCGCGGATCCTGAATGGCATCCCGGGCGGGAACATTGGAGCCGCTCTGGCCGCTATTGGCAACGTCCAGCGTATTTTCGACATTGTTGGTACCGGCGGAATTGCAGCCAGCCAGCACCGCTGCCAGCAGGATGGCCGCTGCCTTCGCCGTACCGCGATTATTTGTGTAATGCCCCGTCGTCATTTTACGCTCAACTTGCAATCGTTTCATTGTCTGCCGGAATGGCAGCACGCAACCGTCCCGGCCTTCCAAGCACATTTTCTGCCGCCCCGGCAATCATGCCCGGTCGTTCCGGCGGCTTCTATATCAGCTTGGCGGCGAAAATGCGAAGCGGCATCGACAAATTCACCCAGTTTTGCCGAAGCATTTGCCGGGTGTTTCGTTGGCTGTTCTTGCACGGTGGGGGAAGCGGCGTTAAAAGCCTGCGGCGTGACGCCCCTTCCCACGGTGCCCTCCGGGTGGAATATCCCGGGACCGATCCAGCCGGTGAACAAGATGCAATTTGTCAGTACGCGCGGACACGCCCCCATTCTCGGATTTTGCGATGTCCTGTTGCAGGGGCTTGCCCGCGACGGCGGCCTCTACCTGCCGCAGCAATGGCCGCATTTCGATGAAAAGACCATCGCCGGATTCGCCAACCGGCCCTATGGCGAGGTCGCCAAGGCCGTATTGAGCCCCTTTGTCGGCGACGAGATCGCGAGTGATGTGTTTTCCGCCATGGTGGACGAGGCCTATGCCACCTTCCGACACGATGCGGTGGCACCCCTCGTTCAACTGGCGCCCAATCACTTCATTCTCGAACTGTTCCACGGGCCGACCATGGCGTTCAAGGATGTGGCGATGCAGCTTCTGGCGCGCATGATGGACCACGTGCTCGACCGGCGCGGCGAGCGCGCCACCATCATCGGCGCCACCTCGGGCGACACCGGCGGGGCGGCCATTGAGGCCTTTCGCGGCCGAGCCAACACCAGGATGTTCATCCTGTTTCCCGACGGCCGTGTTTCCGACGTTCAGCGCCGGCAGATGACAACGGTCGACGACGCGGCGGTGCATCCCCTCGCCGTCAAGGGAAACTTCGATGATTGCCAGGCATTGGTGAAGGCGCTGTTCAACGACCAGAACTTTCGCGACGAAGTCCGGCTTTCAGGCGTCAATTCGATCAACTGGGCCCGGATCATGGCGCAGGTGGTTTATTACTTCACGGCCGCCACGACACTCGGCGCACCGGGCCGGGAAGTCTCGTTCTGCGTACCGACCGGCAATTTCGGCGATATCTTTGCCGGCTATGTGGCAAAGCGGATGGGCCTGCCGGTCCGCGATCTCGTCATCGCCACGAATACCAACGACATTCTAGTGCGCTTTGTCGAAACGGGCCGCTACGAGGCAAGCGGCGTGACCGCCACCACGTCGCCGTCCATGGATATCGAGGTATCGTCGAATTTCGAACGACTGCTGTTTGAAGCCTCGGGCCGCGACAGCGAAGCCGTCAATGCCTGGATGGACAGCCTGAAGCAGTCCGGCGCCTTCGAGGTGCCGCCTGCCGTGCTCGAAACCATCCGCAGCGAGTTTTCCGCCGGGCGCTGCAACGAGGCCGAAACGGCGACGGAAATCGCGCATACGCTGGAATCGACGGGCTATCTGCTCGATCCGCATACCGCCGTCGGCCTGAAGGTTGCCCGCCAGAGGGCGGAAGCCGGTGTCGCCATGATCACGCTGGGTACCGCCCATCCGGCAAAATTCCCCGATGCGGTGGAGAAAGCCTGCGGCGTGCGGCCTGCCCTGCCGATGTGGCAGGCGCATTTGCTTGCCGGCAAGGAGCGCTTCGATGTCATCGAAAACGACGAGGCCGGACTGAAGCGGCTGATGCGGGATGCCATTGCAAGCGCTGCTTCCTAGACATTTGCCCGTCGGCATCAAAGATTCCGGTTGGCAAACATTTGTCACAAATCTATGCTGCCCGAAGGACTGCGCACGGTGCCGCAGCACTTTGAAAAAGATCATATGACGGTAGAAGTTACCAAGATCGGAAACGGGCTCACTGTAGCCCTTCATCACATGCCACACCTTGAGACGGTCGCCTTCGGCACCTGGGTCAAGGCAGGCGCCCGGGACGAAGCAGCCGACGAACACGGCATTGCCCATCTGCTCGAGCACATGGCGTTCAAGGGCACGAAAACCCGCAATGCGCGGCAGATCGTCGAGGAAATCGAAAATGTCGGTGGCGACATCAACGCTGCCACCAGTGTCGAGACGACGGCCTATCATGCCCGGATGATGGCATCCGACATCGATCTCGGGCTGGAAGTCCTGCAGGACATTCTGCAGAACTCGGTATTCGACGAAAAGGAGATGGCGCGCGAAAAACACGTCATCCTGCAGGAGATCGGCGCCGCAAACGACCAGCCGGACGATCTCGTCTTCGACCTGTTCCAGGACGCCGCCTTCGGCGGCCAGGCAATCGGGCGGCCCATTCTCGGCACGAAGGAAACGATCACGGGCTTTTCGCGGGCTGATCTCGAAGCCTATCTGGGCACCCACTACCGGGCACCCAACATGGTGGTTTCGGTTGCCGGCAAGATCGACAGTCCGCGCGTGCTGGCCCTGGTCGAGGACCTTTATGCCGGCTATTCGCCGGAACTGGCGGCAAAAGCGCAGAGTGCCTCCTATGTCGGCGGGCAGAAATTCGTCGAGCGCGATATTGCCGAAACGCAGATCATTCTCGGATTTGAAGGACGTGCCTATCAGGCGCGCGATTTCTATGCCTCGCAACTGCTTTCGATGATCCTCGGCGGCGGCATGTCCTCGCGGCTGTTCCAGGAAGTGCGCGAGAAGCACGGCTATTGCTATTCGATCTATTCCTTCAACTGGAACTTCTCCGACACGGGCGTCTTCGGCGTCGCGGCAGCGACGGAGGAGCAAGACCTTCCCAAGCTTGTTCCCGTCATTCTCGACGAATTGCTGCGGGCCGCCGACAACATTTCCGAGGAAGAGGTCACCCGTGCGCGGGCGCAGATACGCGCCGGACTGATGATGAGCATGGAAAGCCCCGCGGCCCGCGCCGGTGCTCATGCGCGCCAGCTGCTGCTGTTCGGCAGGACCATTCCCAACGAGGAACTGATGGAGCGGCTTGAGGCGATCTCGGCTGCACGCCTGCGCGAACTTGCCGGACAGCTGTTTACGACAAGCGCGCCGACGGTCGCCGCAGTCGGCAAGATCGCGCATGTGATGGATCAGGAGACCGTCGCACGCAAGCTTGGCTCCACCGCAACCTTGCGCAACGCGGCAGAGTAGATTACCGCCATTGCAAAACCCGCCCGGGCAGGCAGGCCGGACCGCTTGCTGCCGCAATTTATTGCTTTGGCAGTCCCTCCGCTCGGGCTATACACGCCGGAACCAGGCGGGACATGGCAATACCGTTGAAAGATTCAATGCGATATCGGCATTTGCACAGCCACATACAGCATGCTGCAGGGATGACCGTTGCGGCAGCGTGGCTGGTGATGGCGTTTCTCGCTGTCCTGTGCTCCGCCATGCCGTCGAAGGCGCTCGAGCCGGTCAGCGTTACCAAGGATCTCAACGCCATCGACATATCCCATACCGGCACCTGGTATCGCGACATCGATGGCAGTCTGAAAATCTCGACCGCGCCCGACCGGGACGGAATCGTCCGCCGTGTCGAAATCCGGCCCAGGGAATCTGCCCGCAGTTCCAACTGGTACGTCTTTGCACTGGCCAACGACTCCAGCGAACAGATCGACCGGCTGATCGTCGCGCCGCACTATCTGCAGGTGGGCGCGGGACTCGTCTGGCCCGATCTCGACTCAAAGCGCATCGTGGCAATCACGCCGAGCGAGGGCTTTTCGCTGGAAACGGTCGATGACCGGGAGGCCGATGTCTTTCTGATCACGCTCAACCCCGGCGCCGTGATCACGCTGATCGCCGAGATGAAGACGGACAGTTTCCCCAAGCTCGTTCTGTGGGAGCTCAATGCGTACAAGGATGCGGTCAACAGCCTGACGCTCTACCGCGGCATCGTGCTGGGCATTTCCGGCCTGCTGGCCATGTTCCTGACCATCCTTTTCATGGTCAAGGGTACGGCGATCTTTCCGGCGACGGCGGCCCTTGCCTGGGGCGTGCTCGCCTATGTCTGCGTCGATTTCGGCTTCTGGGACCGGGTGGTGGCCATTACCCAGACCAGCGAACCCTATTGGCGGGCAGCTACCGAGGTGTTCCTCGCCTTCGCCTTCCTGCTGTTCCTCTATTCCTATCTGCGGCTCAACCGCTGGAGCCGCAAATTCACCTTCCTGGTTTCTGGATGGCTGTTGGCGCTGGGCGTTCTGGCCGGCTTCGTGCTTTTCGACCCGTCCATGGCGGCCGGTCTTGCCCGGTTCTCCTTCGCCGCCACCATCGCCGCCACAGGCGTCGTGATGGCCTGGCTGCTGCTCAAGCGCGACGACCGGGCGATCATGCTGGTTCCGACCTGGCTGCTGTCGGTCGCCTGGCTGGTGGGAAGCTGGATGACGGTAACCGGCAGGGTTTCCAATGACATCATCCAGCCGGCACTCGGCGGCGGCCTGGTCCTGATCGTGCTGCTGATCGCGTTCACCATCATGCAGAACGCCTTTTCCGGCGGCGCGCTGGCCCAGGGGCTGGTCAGCAATGCCGAACGCCAGAGCCTTGCACTGATGGGCGCAGGCGACATTCTGTGGGACTGGGATACCCAGCGCGACAGCGTGACGACGGGAGCCGGCCTTTCCGAAACCCTCGGCATGGCGAGCAAGCAGATCGACGGCAACCTTCAGAAGATGCGCAACCTGATCCATCCCAATGATCGCGAGCGCTTTCAGGCGACGCTCGACAGTGTGCTGGAACACAAGCGTGGTCAAATATCGCAATCCTTCCGGCTTTGCGCCGAGGATGGCCATTACCACTGGTTCCGGCTGAAGGCCCGCCCGATGCTGGGTACACAGGGCGATGTCATCCGCTGCATCGGCACGCTGACCGACATCACCGACGCCAAGAAATCGGAAATCCGGCTGCTGCAGGATGCCGTCCGCGACAACCTGACGGGGCTCGAGAACCGTGAATTGTTCGTCAACCGCCTCGACATGGTGGTGCAGATGGCGCGGCGCGGCATCGATCTCAGACCCTCGGTGTTCCACGTCAATGTCGACCGATTTCGCGAGATCAACCGTTCGGTAGGCTTTTCTGCCGGCGATACCCTGCTGCTTACCGTCGCCCGGCGGCTGGCCAAGCTGCTGCATTCAGGCGATTCGATCGCCCGCATCGGCGGCGACCAGTTCGCGATCCTGCTGTTGTCGGAAAGCGAGCCCGACCGCATCGCCGGTTTCGCCGACACCATCCGCAAGACGCTCAATGCGCCGGTAACCTTCGGCGAGGAAACGCTGCAACTGACCGCTTCCATCGGGATTTCGACCTGGACGAAGGATCTGGAAGATTGCGAGACGATGATGCGGGATGCCGAACTTGCCATGCTCCATGCCAAGCGGCTGGGCGGCAACCGCATCGAACCGTTCAGGCCCGCCTTCAGAACCAGCAAGGACAACAGCGTGATCCTTGCCGAGGATCTGCGCGAGGCGATCGGCAACCGGGAAATCTCGGTTTCCTATCAGCCCATCGTGCAGTTGAGCGACAATGCTACCGTCGGCTTCGAGGCACTGGTGCGCTGGAATCACCCCAAGCTCGGCCTGGTCGCGCCCTCGGATTTCATTCCGGCGGCCGAACGCTCCGGCATGATCCAGCCGCTTGGTCTGTATGTGCTGCTGCAGGCGATCACCGACTTCAAGCGCATTCATGACGAGAATCCGGGCTTCCAGCCCTTTGTCAGCGTCAATGTCTCCAGCCGGGAGTTGCTGCGCGAGGATTTCACCAATTCGATCGAGGAGGCATTGGCGGACACCGGCTTCCTGCCCCAGCACCTCAAGATCGAGGTTACCGAAACCATGGTGATGGAAAATCCGGAACACTCGCGACAGGTGCTCGCTCGACTGCGCGGTCTCGGCGTCGGGCTTTCAATCGACGATTTCGGCACCGGCTATTCGAGCCTTTCCTACCTGACCCGCTTCCCCTTCGACACGCTGAAAATCGACAGCAGCTTCCTGCAGACGAAGAACCGCAAGGAACGCACGGTCGTGCTGCGCTCGATCATCGCCATGGCGCGCGGACTCAACCAGTCGCTGGTTGCCGAAGGCGTCGAGCACAAGGAAGATGTCGATGAACTGCAGGAACTGGGCTGCGAATTCGCCCAGGGCTTCTATTTCGGCCCGGCGATTACCGCCGATGAAGTGAGCGGCCTGATCACCGAGGATATCAAGCTCGCCGGCCAGTAGGCCGGCGGCAACCTTCAGGCATGGCCGGTATCGGCGGAAAGCAGCGCCGGATCGATGCCCATCGCTCCCATGACCCGGTTGTATTTGGTTTCGTTCCGGCCGCCGAAGATGATCTCCGAATCCGATTGCGCCACCAGCCAGCCATTGGAGGCGATCTCCTCTTCAAGCTGGCCCGCCGACCAGCCGGAATAGCCGAGCGCAACGACGTGGCGGCTCGGCCCCTTGTTCATTGCAATCGCGCGAAGAATTTCAAGCGTTGCGGTCAGCGAGACTTCCGCATTGACCTCGATGGTCGACTCGGTGCGGAAATCGGGTGAATGAAGTACGAAACCGCGCCCCGGCTCCACAGGACCGCCGGTATGCAGGCTTCTGGCTTCAAGGTTGCCGAGCAGAATGGACTTTTCACTTTCCGTGACAATGCCCAGTTTCAGCATGAAATCGCTGATGCTGGGTTCTGCAAGGGGACGGTTGACGACAAAGCCCATCGCGCCCTCATCGGAGTGGGCGCACAAAAAGACAACCGTATTCTCAAAACGGGCATCGCCCATGCGCGGCATGGCAACCAGAAAGCGGCCTTCAAGGCTGGATTGCGGCATGTTTCCTATCCCCCACCGAGGGAACGATTTCAGCGCACCCTTGTAGCGCATCACCCGCAATTTGCCATACCGCCGGACCTTTTCACAAGTCATCCCTGTCCGGCACGTTGTCTGAAACCTTACAATGCACTATTCGGGCGGTGCCGATTTCACGCAGGTTTGAAGCAAGCGGCCATTTTGTTGTTCGCCTTTTGCGGCAGAAGCGATTACAGCAGGCCGAAACGAAGCGCGCCGCTTTGACGGCGCAGGGAATACCGCATGGCGGACGCCAGAAAACCCCGTTCTTTCAAGCCGGTGGCAGCCGTCAGTTTTTTGGCCGCCGTTTCTGCGTTCGTCGTGCTTTTTGCCGGTGCCGCAACAGCGGCAAGCTCGCAATGGCAGGATATCGGCGGGGGCAAGGTTCGCCTCGTCGCACTCAAGGATCCCGCCGAGGGGACGCTCAGCGGTATTGTCGAGGTCCGGCTTGACAAGGGCTGGAAGACCTACTGGCGCTCGCCCGGTTCTTCCGGCATTCCGCCGGAGTTCGACTTCTCCGGCTCACGGTCCATCGAAGTCGATCGCGTACATTTCCCCTCGCCGATGCACATCGAAGCAGGAGGAAGCGTCTTCTACGGCTACAAGGACACCGTTGCCTTTCCGTTTTACGGCCTTGCGGGAACCGGCGAGACCCAGCTCCGGCTGGATCTGCTGATCGGCGTCTGCGAGGAAATCTGCATTCCGGCAACCGCAAGTCTCACCATCAGCGACGATGATCTGAACGTCAGCGACCCCAAGGCGCAGATGCAGATCATGTTCGCGGAGACCCTGCTGCCGCAGGCGCCACCGGATGATCTGCGTGCCACCGGCCTGAAACAGACCGGCAACCGGCTGGAACTGGAAATCCGCGCCGAAGAGGCCGGTTCCCGATTGAGCGCCGTTGTCTGGCCACGGGATGGCGGCTGGGTTTCCGACCCGGCAACGGCGGAGCCTCAGGAAAACGGCAGCTATCTTTCCGTCTTCGAATTGCCGCAGGGCGTCAAGGTGCCGGACATTGAATCGGGCGGCTGGTCGTTCGCACTCCTGCTTCAGGACCCCGACAGCCATGCCGTCCGAAAAGCCGTCGAAGGCCGCATCGGCACACCTGCAGAATAACCCTGTTTCCGAAAACCAAGCAAAGTGGATTGGACAAGCCCATGACCATCAAACCCGGCGACAAACTGCCCGAAGCCAGTTTCAAATATATCGGCAAGGACGGGCCGGCCGAAATTTCCACCACGGAGCTCTGCGCCGGCAAGACCGTGGTGCTGTTTGCCGTGCCCGGCGCCTTCACGCCGACCTGTCATGCCAACCACCTGCCCGGCTTTCTCAACCAGTTGGACAACATCAAGGCCAAGGGCGTGGACGAAGTCGCGGTCATTTCGGTCAACGACATGTTCGTGATGGATGCATGGTCGGAGGTGACCGGTGGAAAGGACAGGATTCTGTTTCTCGCCGACGGCTCCGGCCAGTTCACAAAAGCGATCGGACTTGAAGACGACCGGATGGAAGCCGGCATGGGCATTCGCTCGCAGCGCTATTCGATGATTGTGAAGGACGGCGTTGTAACGGCACTCAACGTGGACGAGGTCCGGGGACAGGTCGAGGCCTCCGGCGCTGCCAGGATTCTCGAACAACTGTGATCAGGCCATTTCGCCCGGCTCAACGCCGCCGGACTTGAAGGGCGCCATGCCGCGGCGTGCCAGCTCGTCGGCCTTCTCGTTTTCGGGAATGCCGGCGTGGCCCTTCACCCAGTGCCAGGCGACCTTGTGGCGAAGGCGCGCTTCGTCGAGACGCTGCCAGAGATCGGCATTCTTTACCGGCTTTCTGGCGGCGGTGCGCCAGCCATTCTGCTTCCAGGCGGCAAGCCACTCGATGATGCCGCCGCGCACATATTGCGAATCGGTGTGAAGATGCACCTCGCAGGGGCGTTTCAGTTCCTCAAGCGCCCGGATTGCCGCCATCAGTTCCATGCGGTTGTTGGTCGTTTCCGCCTCGCCGCCGAAAAGTTCCTTTTCATGCGAGCCATAGCGCAGCAGCACGCCCCATCCGCCCGGTCCCGGATTGCCGGAGCAGGCTCCGTCCGTCCAGATGTCGACGCGCGAGGCCACTATTTCTCCAGACCGTAGAGTGAGGCTTTTTCGATGCCCTGGTGGAATTTCAGCTTGGCGATGTATTCGGCCGGGTTTTTCGGCGTTACCAGCGCGCCGGGCGGCACGTTGAGCCAGTCATAAAGCCGGGTGAGCAGGAAACGCAGCGCCGAGCCGCGGCACAACATCGGAAGCGCCTCCACCTCGCCGGCTTCCAACTGGCGCACGGAGCGGTAGCCCCTGATCAGCGCCCGTGCCTTGGTCGTGTTGAAATGGTGATTGCTCTCGAAGCACCAGGCATTGAGGCAGGTCGCCAGATCGTAGGCGAACAGGTCGTTGCAGGCGAAATAGAAATCGATGATGCCGGAAAGCCTGCCCTTGAGAAAGAAGACATTGTCGGTGAAGAGATCGGCGTGGATGACACCGACCGGCAGGTCACGCCGCCATCCGGCCTCGAGAAAATCAAGCTCCGCCTCGATCATGGCGGCAAGCCCTTCCTGCACCTCGTCGGCGCGCGGCTTCGACTTTTCAAACAGCGGCCGCCAGTCCTCCAGCGTCAGGCCGTTGCGGCGGGTGAGATCGAAGCCCTCCCCCGCCAGATGCATCTGTGCCAGCACCTCGCCCACCTGACGGCAATGATCGGGCTGCGGACGACGCACCTCGAACCCGTCGAGATAGCTGATAATGGCGGCGGGACGCCCTGCCAGTTCTCCCAGGGCCTCGCCGTTCCTCATCCGGATCGGCAACGGGCAGTTGATGTTCTTCTGCGACAGATGCTCCATCAGGCCGAGGAAGAACGGCAGGTCGCCGGGATCGACGCGTTTTTCGTAAAGCGTGAGGATGAAACTGCCGGCATCGGTGGTCAGCAGATAGTTCGAGTTCTCGACACCGCCGGCAATGCCCTTGAGGGCATGCAGTTCGCCGATATCGTAGCGCGCCAGATGGGCGGAAATCTGCTCGTCGCTGACTTCGGTGTAGACGGCCACGCCTATTCCCCGTTCACAAATGCCATGTCGCCGCCGCTCAGCTCGGTGTCGCGGAGATCGCGGGCAACGGGAAACTCCTCGTCCTCGCGGACGGTTTCTGCAAGCTCGACCACCGTTGCCGGCCATCGCTGCCTGAAAGCCTCAATGATGCCGTTGACCAGGATTTCCGGCGCGGACGCACCGGCCGACAGGCCGATCACACGGGCATCCGCCAGATCGTCCCAGGGAATTTCATGGGCGCCTTGGACCAGCATCGCCTTTTTCGCACCGGCATTGCGGGCTACTTCGACCAGCCGCATGGAGTTCGACGAGTTCGGCGCGCCGACGATCAGGAAGTGATCGGCATCATGGGCGGCCAGTTTGACGGCTTCCTGGCGGTTGGTGGTGGCATAACAGATGGATTCGGCGGCAGGGTCCGACAATGCCGGAAAGCGCTGTCTCAGCGCCTGCAGAATGGCAGCGGTATCGTCCACCGACAGCGTCGTCTGGGTGACATAGCCAAGCATTTCAGGATCAGCAGGCCGGTAGCCTGCGGCATCTTCCACCGATTCGATCAGCGTCATGTCGCCGGAAGAAACCTGGCCCATGGTTCCGATCACCTCGGGATGGCCGGCATGGCCGATCAGCAATACGTGGCGGCCGTTGCGGATGTGGCGCAACGCCTGCTTGTGCACCTTCGAGACGAGCGGACAGGTGGCGTCTAGATAGAACAGGTTGCGGCTCTCGGCATCGGCAGGAACGGATTTCGGAACGCCATGGGCCGAGAAGATGACCGGCTGGGAGGTTGGCGGAATCTGGTCCAGTTCCTTGACGAACACCGCACCCTTGGCTTCCAGCCCCTCGACCACATAGCGGTTGTGGACGATCTCATGGCGGACATAGACCGGCGGGCCGTACTTCTTGAGCGCCAGCACCACCATCTGGATGGCGCGGTCGACACCGGCGCAAAAGCCCCGGGGGCCGCACAGCCGCAATACCCGCCCATCTCCGCTGCCGTTTCCATTGCCGGAACTCATGACCGCGCCGTCTTCCTTTCGTTGACAATGCGTGCGTACAGGAAACGCCCGCCGACGCCAAGCAGGGCAAGCGCCAGACCGAACCAGGTGACCGCGTATTGCAGGTGGTTGTTGGGAAGGTCGATCATGGTAACGCCGCCAACCGGCAGGCCATCGGGATTGGGCGCATCATCCGCATCGACGAACAACTGAACGACCTCTGCCGACATCTTGAAGCCCGACTGGGCCGTCATGTTGGAGAGATCCTTCCAGTAGTAGACGTTTTTCGCCGGGTCGTTGTCGGGCACGACCGATGACGGCTTTTCGCCCGGTGCGGCGCGGGCAAGGCCGGTGATTTCCACCTCTCCGGCGACCTGGCCCCCGGCGCGGGTCGCAGCTTCCTTGCGGTCGTAGGGCACGAAGCCGCGATTGACGAAAACGACGCCTGTGCCGTCCGACAATTCGAGTGGCGTGTAGACATACCAGCCGGAAGCGCCCTTGTGGGTGGCGAAGAAATGCTGCTCGTGCTCGTGCAGGAAATGCCCCTTCAGACGCACCGGCATGTATTCGATATCGCCGCCGCCCTGCTGAATGGCTACGATCTCGCCCAGCGGGCGTGGCTGGGTGGCGATGCGCTCATCGATCGTCGCCAGCAGCGCTTCCTTCCAGTAGAGCCGTTTGACCTGCCATGTTCCCAGTGCGCAAAGGACACCAAGTCCTGCAAGTATCGCCAGCAGAATGATCAGGGTGGGCCTGCTCATCGGCTACGAGTCCGAATGGTCCAACTGGCCTTCCGCCGCCTTGGTCTTGTATTGCGAGGCGATCATGATGCCCTTCATGGCACGAAGGAAGTAGATCGAAAGCGCGAAAGTGACCGGCAGCCAGATGACGACATGTAGCCAGACCGGCGGATGAAACAGGGTTTCAAAGGCAAGCGCCAGACCCGCCACCACGCCGCCGAGCAGCAGGATCACCAGTACGGCCGGGCCGTCGCCTTCCTCGGCAAAGGACATGTCGAGGCCGCAAATGGCGCAACGGTCGACCGGGCGCAGCAGCGACTTGTAGAGCCTGCCCTCGCCGCAGCGCGGACAGCGGCCCGCCATGCCAACGGCCATGACGGATTGTTCGGGGTAATGGGCCTGATCCTCAACGGGTTTGGCTTTTCTGGCCATCGATACGGTCTTTCCTCAATGGAGCGGCTTCAATGAAAACGGGCGGCCCGGTTCTTCCCAAGCCGCCCGCATTTTTTATTCAGGTTTCGCCGGGGTCAGTGGGCGATGGTGGCGCCCCACGAACCCCACAGATAGATGGCGAAGAACAGGAACAACCATACGACGTCAACGAAGTGCCAGTACCAGGCTGCAGCCTCGAAGCCGAAATGCTGCTTAGGCGTGAAATCACCCTTCATTGCCCTTATCAGGCAGACGATCAGGAAGATCGTACCGATGATCACGTGGCAGCCGTGGAAACCGGTGGCCATGAAGAACGTCGAGCCGTAGATGTGGCCAGCGAAATTGAACGCTGCATGGCCGTATTCATAAGCCTGCAGAGTGGTAAACGTGGCGCCGAGTATAACCGTCAGGATAAGACCCCAAATCAGTCCCTTGCGGTCATTGTTCAGCAAAGCATGATGCGCCCACGTCACCGTACAGCCCGACAAAAGCAGGATCAGTGTGTTGACGAGCGGCAGGCCCCATGGATCGAACGTCGCGGTGAAGTTCTCGCTTGCCTGCGGCGGCCAGTGGCCACCAGTCAGTTCGTTACGCGCTATCATACCTGTCGGCTCGGGCACGTTCGCCAGATGCCAGATGCCTGAAGGATAGAGCGAGGCATCGAAGTAGGCCCAGAACCACGCCACGAAGAACATCACCTCCGAGGCAATGAACAAGATCATGCCGTAGCGCAAATGAAGTTGCACAACCGGGGTGTGGTCGCCCTTGTGCGCCTCGCGGATGATATCGCGCCACCACAGGAAAGCGATGTAGCAAACCCCGATGAAACCAACGACGAAAACCCAGGGCCCGGTAACGCCGAATACCCCTGCACCGCCACCCAGCGAGTGCATCCAGATGATCGCACCAACTGCTGTTATCAGCGCTGAAATCGATGCCAGCAACGGCCACGGGCTGGGATCGACAAGATGATAATCATGATGCTTAGCGTGTGAATCGGCCATTGGTTTCTCCGTTCCCCTTGTCCCTTATTGGAGCGCTTGCCGTCCTGGTCTTCGTTATTTCAAACATCAAATGGCCGGCCAGCCTCTATTTTTGACCTGTCGTAACCTTGTCTTAAACCTCAGCAACGCCGCCATCTCTTCAACGCTGCTTTCGTCGTTTCCCTTGACAGGGCCTGCGCGCGGTCAAGAACCGCTGCGAAAACCTAGCCGCTGCCGCCACCGCTCTTGCCCGCATCGCGGCCCGAAGTCGTCGCCGGCTTGTCCATCGCATAAAACGTGTAGGACAACGTGATCACAGGCAGATCTTTCGTCGTGTTGTCCTTGGCAAACACCG
>JAMLIH010000063.1 GCA_023954255.1 Phyllobacteriaceae bacterium
CATTCCACGCCATCGCACAGGGTATTCGAAGCGTCATTCACGCCGAAGCGGAGACGCTGGAAAAAATTCAGAAAGAGTTTGAGCTTAGCGTCGATACCTACCTTGACGTCTGCAAGGAGGAAGGTATTGAACCGCAACGACCGAAATCGGGAAATATTGCCGTACGCATTGCGCCTGAAATTCATGAAATGGTTGCCGATGCCGCGAACGCCGACGCCAAATCGGTCAATCAGTGGATTGCCGATGTGCTGAAGGAAGCAGCCAAAAAACGGCTCGCCGAAGGTTCCATGAGGATTCGCGTCAAGTAGGCGCATTTCTATCGATCCCCGAACTGCTCCAGCCGGTCGGACAACACGAAATACTGGCGCGCCGTCTCGCTCATCTCGCAGGCTGCGGAAGCCGGGCCGCCGCCGGTGCCACCGCCCCACTGGACATACTCATACTCGCAAAGGGCATCGCGGTAGGCGATCCACTTGCGCTGCATGTCCTTGAGAACCGGCTGCTTTTCCGGCGCACGCCAGCCTCCCTCCTTTGCGTCCAGATCGTCGGCGGTTTCGACAGCCGTCAGCGCCTTGTAGGCTTCGTTGAGTTTTGCGTCCCACCATTCCGACTCGGCGGTAAAGCACATGCCCAGGCCGATGGTCGTTCCGCCGCCTTCGTTGATTTCGGTGCAGTCATTGGCGGCAAGTCCGGCACAGTCCAACCGGGCATTGCCCTCCTTGCCTGAAAGGCATTGCTCCACCAGTTCGGGACGAAACTTCATCTCGTCGGACTGAGCCGATGCGGGCCAGGCCGGCATTGAAGCAAGCATGCCTGCTGCGGCAAATGCCAGGTATCGTCTTGTTTTCATCAACCCATCGCTTTCATAAGTTCGCGGCCGACCAGCATGCGGCGAATTTCGGAGGTGCCGGCACCGATTTCCATCAGCTTGGCATCGCGCAGAATACGCGAGACCGGGCTGTCTTCGAGATAGCCGGCGCCGCCCATGGCCTGCACGGCCTGCACAGCCTGGTTCATCGCCTGTTCGGAGGCATAGAGCACACAGGCAGCCGCATCCTGGCGGGTCACCTCGCCGCGGTCGCAGGCACCGGCCACCGCATAGACATAGGCCCTGGCGGAGTTCATCGCGGCATACATGTCGGCGATCTTGCCCTGCATGAGCTGGAAATTGCCGATCGGTTCGCCGAACTGCCTGCGCTCGGCGAGATAGGGCATCACGTGATCGAGACAGGCATGCATGACGCCGATGCCGATGCCCGAAAGCACCACGCGCTCGTAATCGAGGCCGGACATCAGCACGTTGACGCCCTTGCCCTCCTCACCCAGCACGTTGTCGAAGGGAACTTCCACGTCCTCGAAAATGAGCTCGCCGGTGTTCGAGCCACGCATGCCAAGCTTGTGGAAGGGTTCGGAGGTGGAGAAGCCCTTCATGGTTTTTTCGATGAGGAAGGCGGTGATGCCGCGCGAACCGGCTTCCGGGTCGGTCTTGGCGTAGACGACCAGCGTATCGGCATCCGGCCCGTTGGTGATCCAGTATTTGGTGCCGTTGAGGCGGTAATGGTCGTTGCGCTTTTCGGCCCTGAGCTTCATCGAAACCACATCGGAACCGGCGGATGCTTCCGACATGGCGAGTGCGCCGACATGCTCGCCCGAAATCAGGCCCGGCAGGTATTTCTGCTTCTGCTCCTCGTTGCCGTTCAACCGGATCTGGTTGACGCAGAGGTTGGAATGGGCGCCATAGGACAGCGAGACGGAGGCGGAAGCGCGCGCTATTTCCTCGACCACCACGGTGTGGGCGAGATAACCCATGTTTGAACCGCCATATTCCTCCTCGACGGTAACGCCAAGCAGGCCCAGATCACCCATTTCCTTCCAGAGCCCTGCCGGAAAATTGTTGTTCCGGTCGATGTCGGCCGCCATGGGCGCGACGCGGTCCTGGGCCCATTTGTGGGCCATTTCGCGCAGCGCCTCGATTTCCTCGCCGAGCGCGAAATTCATGCTTGCATAGAACATGGATCCTCCATTCAGCCGGCTGCGGCCGGCATAAGGCACCCGGAGGCGCCGGTTACTCCACCATGCCGGGCTCCGGGACCATCGCATGCCCCAGGCTGCCCAGCACCATCTTCACATAGATTTCCTCGATCTCAACCGCTTTCAGCCGCCCGCCGGAGCGAAACCAGGTGTTGACCCCGGTCAGCATGGCGATCACCGCCATCGCGGCAACCGGGATATCACCGATGGTGAAGACCTGTCTGGCGATGCCAATCTGTATTATTTTCCTCAGGAAACCTTCGTAGACGCGGCGCAGTTCCTCGACGCGCTCGAAACCTTCGCGCTCCAGATTGCGCAGTTCCATGTAGGAGATGAAAACCGCGTCCTGGCGCTCAAGGTGATAGCGGATGTGGAACCGCACGAAACCGACCAGCGCATCGACGGGATCAGCGAAACTGCGGCTTGCATGCTCCCAGGCCGCGATCAGGTCGAGCATGTGGGTCTCGAGCAGATCGACCAGGATGGCCTGTTTGGTCGGAAAGTGATTGTAGAGAGCACCCGCCTGCAAGCCCACTTCAGCGGCAATCTCCCGCATGGAGACGGCGGCATAACCCTTGTCGGCAAACAGGTGCAGGGCCGCCTCGCGCACCCGCGACGCAGTCTCCTCGCCCCGTGATCCTGCCGTTCTCGCCAAGGCCCGCTCCATCCAATAAATGAACGTTCGTTTATTTAATCACGGATATCCGCTCCTGTAAAGTACGATATTGGGTTGGCCAGCGGCGAAAGCCTGTCATATTGTGAACATCATCGCCCGGCAGCGGAATTTTACCAAACGTTAACCATGTTTGTTAACTTTCCGGAAAGAAGCCGGTAATCGGATTGGTTAGGCAAGCCCGGATTCGGAGGAGCGGCATGACCCCTGGCAGCACTGCAAAAATCCTCAGAGAAACGCCGAGACTGATATCCACGGTGCTGCTGGCAGCACTCGCCATCGCTGTCATGGCAGGCCAGGTGCGGGCTGCCGGTGTCCAGGCTTTTGCCAATGCCCAGGCCATCAAGTGGCGCGGCGGCGTGATTCAGGTCGATACCGTCATGCCCTTCTACAAGCGCAACGGTTATCGCGGCATCTGGACCGGCAATGACGGGCTCTCGCGGCGCGGCCAGGAACTGGTCAATGTGCTGGAAAACGCCTGGCTCGACGGCCTCGATTCGCTCGACTATATCGGCGGCATGCCCGGCAGGACTGAAAGACTGCGCGGTGACGAACTGGCCGGGCTCGAACTGTTCCTGTCTTCGGCAGCCATCCGCTTTGCCCGTGACATGTATGGCGGGCGGACGACACCGGCCGTGTCCGAACCGGACATCGTCATTCCGCGCAAGAAGCTCGACACGATCGCGCTGCTGGGCTCTATGGACCAGAACGGGCCGGAAACGGTGATCGACAGGCTGCGGCCGACCCACGAACAGTACCATGCCCTGCGCAAGGCGCTGCTGAAGACGCCCGATCCGGGCGTGCAGCGCAAGATCATCGTCAACATGGAACGCTGGCGCTGGCTGCCGCGCAAGCTTGGCGACGTGCATGTCTTCGTCAACACTGCCGCCTTCCTGATGTACACCCGCCAGAACGGCAATGACATCGACAAGCGCCGGGTGATTGTCGGCCAGAAATACCACAAGACGCCGATGTTCTCCGACAACATCAAGTATTCGGAGTTCAACCCCACCTGGACCGTGACGCCTTCCATAGCCGGCAATGAAATGCTCCCCAAACTGCGCCAGGACCCCAACTACCTGAAGAAAAGAGGCTATGACCTCTATGCAAGCTGGAAAGAGGACGCGCCGCGGATGAGCGCCACCCAGATCGACTGGCAGTCCGTCGACGGAAAGCACTTCCCCTACAAGATCGTCCAGCCGGCAGGTCCCGCCAATGCGCTCGGCCAGGTGAAGTTCCTGTTTCCCAACAAGTTCAATGTCTATCTGCACGACACGGCAAACCGCGAGCTTTTCAGCCAGTCGGACCGGGCGCTGTCGCATGGCTGCATCCGTGTCGACAAGCCTCTCGACTTCGCGCAACTGCTCTATCAGCTCGACGGCAACCCCGCAGCCGGACAGATCAGCCAGATACTGGCGACGAAACAGACCAAGGGCGTCAACTTCTCGCGGCCCATTCCGGTGCATCTGACCTATTTCACCGCCTGGGTGAAAGACGGAAAGCTGCAGACCTTCGACGACATCTATGGCCGCGACCTGCTGGTCGGCAACATCCTGTTCGGGCGGGTGTGATCGAGCCCAGGCATTCATGAGCCAGCCCGCAGGCAGGCTTGATACCAGCAACGGCTTTCGATTGACCCGGCACACACAGCAGCTTAAGACCCGGCTGAGTTCATCACCCAGTTAGAAGCCTGCCGGAAAGACGCATTGACCACCAGCCTGACCATCACCAAGCCTGATGACTGGCATCTGCATCTGCGCGATGGCGCGATGCTGGAAGGGATCATTGCCTCCTCCTCGCGGCATTTTCACCGGGCGATCATCATGCCCAATCTGGTGCCGCCGGTGGTCACCACTGCGGAAGCCGTCAGCTATCGCGAGCGCATTCTGGCTGCCAAGCCGCGGGCCGATTTCTTCAATCCGCTGATGACGCTCTATCTGACGGAGAATACCGATCCGGCCGACGTCGCGGCAGGTTTTGCTGACGGCCTCGTCACGGCGGTAAAGCTCTATCCGGCAGGTGCCACGACCAATTCGGCCAGCGGCGTCAAGGACATCACGAAAGTCTATCCGGTACTGGAGAAGATGGCGGAGATCGGCATGCCGCTCTGCGTCCATGGCGAGGTGACCGATCCGAGCGTCGATATCTTCGACCGTGAAGCCGTCTTCATCGATATGGTGCTCGATCCGCTGCGCAAGCGGATAAGCGGGCTGAAAGTGGTGATGGAGCATGTCACCACGCGTCAGGGTGTCGACTATGTCCTGTCGCAGGAGGCAGGCCTCGGCGCGACGATCACCACGCATCATCTGATCATCAACCGCAACGCGATTCTGGCAGGTGGCATCCGGCCGCATTACTACTGCCTGCCCGTCGCCAAGCGGGAAGAGCACCGCCTTGCCCTGCGCAGCGCGGCAACCTCCGGTGACCGGCGCTTCTTTCTCGGCACCGATTCAGCGCCCCACAGCGATCCCAACAAGGAAACCGCCTGCGGTTGCGCCGGCATCTTCACCGCGCCCAACACGCTTTCCTGCCTTGCCCATGTGTTCGAGGAGGAAGGTGCGCTCGACAGGCTCGAAGCCTTCACATCGCTCAACGGCCCTGCCTTCTACGGGCTTCAGCCGAACGAAGAAAAGATCACACTGGTCAAACGCGCCGAGCCGGTTGCCTGTCCCAGCAAAGTTCACACCGGTGACGGCGATGTCACCGTATTCGACCCCATGTTCCCGCTTTACTGGGACGTTCAGTAAGGAATCACGATGAGCCGTATTGTTTATGTGAATGGCGATTATGTGCCCGAGGAAGAGGCAAAAATCTCGGTCTTCGACCGGGGCTTTCTGTTTGCCGACGGGGTGTATGAGGTTTCCTCGGTAATCGATGGCAGGCTGATCGACAATGGCGCGCATCTGGAGCGGCTGAAGCGCTCGCTGGACGAACTCGGCATGAACGCGCCCTGCCCGCTGGAGGAAATCGAAGCGATCCAGATGGAAATGCTGAAGCGCAACGAGCTGACGGAAGGCCTGCTCTATCTGCAGGTGACGCGCGGCGCGGCCGACCGGGACTTCAACTATCCCAAGGGTGCCAAGCCATCGCTCGTCATGTTCACCCAGGCAAAGAAGGTGACCGAGAACCCGGCTGCCGAAAAGGGCCTGTCGGTGATCACCCTGCCGGATCTGAGATGGCACCGCCGCGACATCAAGACCGTACAACTTCTCTATCCTTCCATGTGCAAGGAAGAGGCCAAGGCGAAGGGCGCGGACGACGCCTGGCTGGTCGAGGACGGGCAGGTAACCGAAGGCCCTCCAACAATGCCTGGATCGTGCTTGAAGACGGCACGCTGGTAACCCGGCAGTTGTCGAACGACATCCTGCACGGCATCACGCGCCGGGCGGTGATGCGCTTTGCCCGCGAACGCCAGATCAAGGTGGAGGAACGTCCCTTCACGGTGGAAGAGGCACAGGGCGCGAAGGAGGCCTTCGTCACCTCCGCATCCGCCTTTGTCATGCCGGTCGTTTCCATTGACGATGCGCCGATTGGCGGCGGCAAGGTCGGCGAGACGGTAAAGGGATTGCGGAAAATCTATCTGGAAGAAGCCGGCAAGCTCTGATTTCCGGCATTTCAGGGAGGCCGGGGCAAAAGGTTCGGGCAAATTGCCCGGCCGTATTATTGCGGCAGACAGATGACGGTCCCAGACTATTTCCCGGGCTTCATCCTGTATAGTTTGCTGCAATTGCAACCGGACAGGCAGCGATGTTTCTTTCCGTCTTCGACATCTACAAGATCGGCATCGGCCCATCCAGTTCCCACACCATGGGGCCGATGAGCGCGGCCGCGCGGTTTCTCGATGAAATCCTCAATGGCGACTGGCCGCGCCCGCAGGCGCATCGGTGGAGCGTATCGAATGCTCGCTGCATGGCTCGCTCGCCTATACGGGCATCGGCCACGCCACCGACCGGGCGGTCATTCTGGGACTTGCCGGCGAATTGCCGGATACGGTCGACCCCGACCAGATGGATGGCATCATCGAGCGGGTAATGCGGGAGAAGCAGGTCCGCCCGGCAGGCCATCCCGCCTACCGTTTCGACCCCGAAGCCGATCTCGTCATGGACCGCAGGACGCCGCTGATGGGCCACGCCAACGGCATGCAGTTCAAGGCCTACAGTTCCGGCGACCAGCTGCTGCTGCGCCGCGTCTATTATTCGATCGGCGGCGGCTTCGTGGTTGACGAGGCTGAACTCGAAGCCATGAAAACCGCCAAGAAGGCGCCGGTGGAGTCGGGCGTGCCCTATCCCTTCCGCAATGCGAAGGAGATGCTGGCGATGGCTGCACAGTCGGGCCTTTCCATCGCGGCCATGAAGCGGGCAAACGAGGAAACCCATCTTTCCAGCGAAGAACTCAACTACAGTCAATCATCGAGTTGTATGGACCGCTGCGTCGACCGCGGCATTTCCCAGACCGGAATCATGCCGGGCGGGCTGAAGGTGCGCCGCCGAGCCAAGGACATCCACGACAAGCTGCAGGAGGAATGGCAGTCGAACCGCCGCAATCCGCTGCTCGCCAATGACTGGCTGGCGTCTATGCCATGGCGGTCAACGAAGAGAACGCAGCCGGCGGCAAGGTGGTCACCTCGCCGACCAATGGCGCGGCAGGCGTCGTGCCGGCCGTATTGCGCTACTATCTGCATTTCCACGGGGATGCCGACGCCAAGGGCATCCGCGACTTCATGCTGGCGTCCGCTGCCGTCGGCGGCATCATCAAGCACAATGCCTCGATCTCCGGCGCGAGTCGGCTGCCAGGGCGAGGTCGGCTCGGCTTCGGCCATGGCTGCAGCAGGGCTGGCGCAGGTGCTGGGCGGTACGCGCCGGAGCAGGTGGAAAATGCCGCCGAGATCGCACTGGAGCATCATCTCGGCATGACCTGCGATCCTGTCGGCGGGCTGGTGCAGGTGCCGTGTATCGAGCGCAACGCGCTCGGCGCGGTCAAAGCCGTGACGGCAGCTTCCTTGGCGCTGAAGGGTGACGGCAAGCATTTCGTGCCGCTCGATGCCTGTATCGAGACCATGCGCCAGACCGGCATCGACATGAACGCGCGCTACAAGGAAACCTCGGAAGGCGGGCTTGCCGTCAACGTGGTGGAGTGCTGAGCACCCCGGAACCTGCCGGCCACCAGATCAGCGTGACCTCTCCGGCACCGGCGAATGCGCTAATGAATACGTTCCCATGTAATAAAGGCATTGCGCGCTGCTGCTTGGGTGTCCGGAGCTTCCGGCGACCGATCATCTCTCGCCATCATGGTGGCGAGCAAGAGCAGATTGCGCGCAGCAGGCTCCCTTTCTCGAAACGACAACCAGCGGCGCGCTGCCGCTACACGAGGTGAGACCAATGCTGCGAAACGACCAACTCGACCAGTGGGACCGCGAGAACTTCTTCCATCCCTCCACCCATCTTGCCCAGCATGCCCGCGGCGAGGCGCCGAACCGGATCGTTACCGGCGGTTCCGGCTCGCACATCGAGGACCGCGACGGCAACCGGCTGCTCGACGGCTTTGCAGGGCTCTACTGCGTCAATGTCGGCTATGGAAGGCAGGAGATCGCCGAAGCGATCGCAGCCCAGGCAAAGGAACGCCTATTACCATGCCTATGTAGGCCACGGCACGGAAGCTTCCATCACGCTTGCCAAAATGGTGGTGGATCGCGCGCCCGCCAACATGTCGAAAGTCTATTTCGGCCTGGGCGGATCGGACGCCAACGAGACCAACATCAAGCTGGTCTGGTACTACAACAACATCCTCGGCCGGCCTGAAAAGAAGAAGATCATCTCGCGCTGGCGCGGCTATCACGGCTCCGGCCTGATGACCGGTTCGCTGACCGGGCTGCATCTCTTCCACAACAAGTTCGACCTGCCGCTTGACCGGGTACTGCACACGGTGGCGCCCGACTTTTTCGCCGCGAAGACCTTTCCATGGATGAAGCGGCGTTTACCCGGCATTGCGCGGACGAACTGGAAGCGCTGATCGAAAGGGAAGGCGCCGACACGATTGCCGCCTTCATCGGCGAGCCGGTGATGGGCACGGGCGGCATCACCCCGCCGCCTGCCGGCTACTGGGACGCCATCCAGAAGGTTCTGAAGAAGCACGACATCCTGCTGATCGCCGACGAGGTGGTCACCGGCTTCGGGCGGCTCGGCAGCATGTTCGGCTCGGCCCACTACAACATCGAGGCCGACTTCATCACCATCGCCAAGGGGCTGACCTCGGCCTATGCGCCGCTATCGGGTTCGATCATCTCCGACAAGGTCTGGAAAGTACTGGAACAGGGCACGGATGAGCTCGGCCCGATCGGTCATGGCTGGACCTATTCGGCGCATCCCATCGGCGCGGCGGCGGGCGTTGCCAATCTCAAGCTGGTCGATGATCTCGGCCTGGTAAAAAATGCCCGCGAGACGGGCGCCTATCTCAAAAAGGCGATGACGGAAGCTGTCGGCGATCACCCGCATGTGGGCGATGTACGGGGCGAAGGCATGCTGTGTTCCGTCGAGTTCGTCGAGGACAAGGAAAAACGCGGTTTCTTCGATCCGGCGAAGAAGACCGGACCTGCCGTTGCCGCTGCATTGCTGAAGCGCGGCGTGATCGGCCGTGCCATGCCGCAGGGCGATATCCTCGGTTTCGCCCCGCCGCTCTGCCTGACCCGCGAGGAAGCCGGCACGATCGTCTCTGCCACCGCCGATGCGGTCAAAGAGGTGCTGGGCTAAACGACTACCCGACGCTTGCCAGCAGGCTGGCATTGCCGCCGGAAGCGGTGGTGTCTTCGGATACCACCTTCTCGCCGAACAGCAGTTCGGGGTGGCAGGCCGGGTCGATGACCAGTACGCGCTTGCCTTGCCGTTTGGCGAGGGTCCGGCGGATGGCGGCGATATCACTGCCGGCATGCAGCACCGCCGAAAGCTCCGGCATCAAGAGCAGGTCTTCCAGCGTTCCGGCGTGCTCGGCCAGCGTGATCGTTCGGTTGCCGGCTTCTGCCGCAAGACGCTGCTGTCCGGCAATCGCCTCATCGTCCGGCCCCAGGCAGGCGACAAGCCCGCGCGGGGTGAGCGACCAGGTGTTGCGCTCGCCGGTCGGTCCCGGCATGTCGGCGGTTCTGGTTTCCGGCAGGGACGCGGATACGGGCTTCGTGAAGCGCTTGGCATAGAACGGTCCGCCCGCCTTTGGTCCGGTACCGGAAAGCCCCTCGCCGCCGAAGGGCTGAACGCCGACCACCGCGCCGATCTGGTTGCGGTTGACATAGATGTTGCCGACATGGGCGGCAGCACACAGCCTGTCGACGCGGGTATCGATGCGCGAATGAAGCCCCAGCGTCAGGCCGTAGCCTGTGGCGTTGATATCGGCCATGACCTGATCGAGTTCATGCGCCTCGTATTCGACCACATGCAGGACGGGGCCGAAAATCTCGCGCTCCAGATCGAGGATGGAATCAAGCCGGAAAGCGGCGGGCGCAACGAAGGTTCCATCCTTTGCCATGTCCGGCAGATCGAGTTCGAACAGCAGCCGTCCCTCACCTTTCAGCTTCTCGCAATGGGCAAGGATGTTCCGCCGCGCTTCCTCATCGATGACCGGGCCGACATCGGTCGCTGCGTCCCAGGGGTCGCCGATCTTGAGTTCGCGCGCCGCGCCTTCGAGCATTTCCAGCATTTGCGGCGCGACATCCTTCTGGACATACAGCACCCGGAGTGCCGAGCAACGCTGGCCTGCGGACTGAAAGGCGGAGGCCACCATGTCGCGCACGGCCTGTTCGGGCAGCGCCGTTGAATCGACAATCATGGCGTTAAGCCCGCCGGTTTCGGCAATCAGCGCAGCATCGGGATTGCCGCTGGCAAGGGAGAGGTCGATAAGCCGCGCGGTATCGGTACCGCCGGTAAAGGCAACGCCGGCAATGTCGGGCGAGCCGGTCAGGGCAGGACCGATTTTACTGCCCTCGCCCTGCACCAGTTGCAGCGCGCCCTTGGGAACACCCGCCTTGTGGAACAGGGAAACAAGGAATTCGGCAATCAGCGGCGTCTGCTCGGCAGGCTTGGCGATGACCGGATTGCCGGCTGCGAGCGCACCGGCGATCTGGCCGGTGAAGATTGCCGCGGGGAAGTTCCAGGGTGAGATGCAGACAACCGGGCCGAGCGGCTTGGGCTCGCTCTCCCAGCCGCGGATTTCAGCAGCGTAATAGCGCAGGAAATCGACGGCCTCGCGGATTTCCGCCACCGCATCAAGCCGCGTCTTGCCGGCTTCGCGCACAACGATGGCCATGATCTCCGCATGGTGCTTTTCGTAAAGCGTAGCGGTCTTATCAAGCAGGGCGGCGCGCTTTTCGAGTGGTCTGTTTGCCCAGGCGGCAAATGCCTTTCTGGCGGCGGCAATGGCGGCTCCAGCCTCCTTCGCCGTCGCATGGGCGACCTTGCCGACCGCATCCCTGCGGTTGACCGGGCTGGTGACCGCCTTGCCTTTCGCCGCGCCCCAGCGCGTCCTGCGGAAGGGCTCCATGGCTTTCGTCAGCGGCTCGAGTACGGCCGGATCGTTGAGGTTCCAGCCATGGGAATTGCGGCGTCTTTCCCCGTAGATATCGGGTGGCAGGGCAATCGCCGGATGCGGGATGCTGTCACAGGCTTCCAGCCGGGCAAGCGGATCGGCGGCGATCACCTCCGGCGCGATCGCCTTGTCCATCAACTGGTTGACGAAGGAGGAGTTGGCGCCGTTTTCCAGCAGGCGGCGAACGAGATAGGCCAGCAGGTCCTTGTGAACGCCGACGGGCGCATAGATGCGGCGCGGTCGCCTGTCGGCGCGGCGGCGGATGTCGTGCAGCGCATCGCCCATGCCGTGCAGGCGCTGGAACTCGAAGGCCACCCCTTCCGGCGCCATCTGCTCGATTGCCACGACCGTGTGGGCATTGTGGGTGGCAAATTGCGGATAGATGCGGTCCGTCATGGAAAGCAGCTTCTTCGCATTGGCTAGGTAGGAGACATCCGTTGCCTCCTTGCGGGTAAAGACGGGATAGCCCTGAAGCCCCAGCACCTGGGCATTCTTGATCTCGGCGTCCCAATAGGCGCCCTTGACCAGACGTACCGAGATCTTGCGGCCAAGTTCACCGCACAACGCATGCAGCCAGTCGAGCACGGCGGGGCAGCGCTTGGAATAGGCCTGTACAACAACGCCGAAGCCATCCCAGCCGGCGAGGTCGCTATTGGAAAGCACCGCCTCGATGACATCGAGCGAGAGGTCGAGGCGGTCGGCCTCCTCGGCGTCTATTGCCAGCGGAATGTTGGCCGCCTTGGCATGCAGTGCCAGCGCGGTTACCCGCGGCACCAATTCGCGCATGACGCGTTCGCGGTTGACCGTCTCATAGCGCGGGTGCAGCGCGGAGAGCTTTACCGAAATGCCAGGATTTTCATGCGGCCAGGCCTTGCCGGCATGCTTGGCGATTTCGGAAATCGCATCGGAATAGGAAAGGAAATAGCGCTTTGCATCCTTCTCCGTGCGGGCCGCCTCGCCGAGCATGTCGAAGGAATGAAGGTATCCCTGCTTCATGCCCTCATGCGCATTGGCGAGCGCCTCCTCGATGGAGCGACCGAGGACGAACTGCGCGCCAAGCACTTTCATCGCCTCGGCGACGGCGGTGCGCGCGACCGGCTCGCCCAGCCGCTGGACCAGCGAACGCATGACGCTTGCCAGATCGTCTGCCTGGGCGGGAATGGTACGGAAGACCTTGCCGGTCAGCATCAGCGCCCAGGTGGAGGCGTTGACCAGCGAGGACTGTGCCCGGCCGAGATGACGCGCCCAGTCGCTCTCGCCGATCTTGTCGGAAATCAGCGCATCAAGCGTTTCCGCATCCGGCGTCCGAAGATAGGCTTCCGCCAGACACATCAGCGCAACGCCCTCGTCGGTGTTGAGACCGTATTCGGCAAGAAACTTCTCCATGATGCCGGGGGCCGCCTCGCGCCGGATGGTGCGCACCGTCTCCGCCGCCTCGACCGAGATCACCTCGCGCTGGCCCTTGCCCAATCCGAGCAGTTCAACCATGCCGGCGACGCATTGCGTCTCATCCCGGTTGGTCAGTGCTCGGATGGCCTTGCGGTAACGGGAAAGCGACGGGCTCGAAACGAACATGGTCAATTCTCTTTGATGTGGATGGCAACGGGACACCCCGCAATTGCTCCATGATATCATTTCCATCCATTCTTTTTTCCTGTATTATTATGATATGATGGTGTATTTCACTGTCTTTCTGTCTGTTCTCCAGATTTCAGACAAGCGCCACCATGGACCGGATCGACCAGAACATTCTCAAGACCCTGCAGGCAAAGGGCCGTATTTCGGTTACGGAGCTTTCCGAGCTGGTCGGCCTTTCGAAAACGCCGTGCAGCGAGCGAATCCGGCGGCTGGAAAAGGACGGGCTGATCAAGGGATATCATGCCGAGCTCGACGCGGTGCAGCTTGGCTATCCCCATGTTGCCTTCGTCCAGGTGAAGCTGGAGCGTACCACCACGGATGTGCTCGACCGTTTCAACGCTGCAGCGAGGCGTCTGCCGGAAATCGAAAGCTGTCACATGATTGCCGGCGATTTCGACTATCTGCTCAAGGTGCGCACCCGCGACATGGCGCATTATCGAAAGGTGCTGGGCGATCACATCGGCGCGCTGCCGGGCGTTGCCTCTACCCACAGCTATGCGGTGATGGAAACCGTGGTCGAAAAGAGGGGGCTGGATCCGGTGCTGATCCGCAAGGATGCAAATGGCTAGAAAAGCTGCCCCTGGCCTCCCGGCGCGGGCAGGCAAGCCGTGATCCTCGATATCGCCATCATTGCCGCAGTGCTCGTTTCGGCGCTGGTCCTGTGGTCGCCGCAGGTGCATGGCTCGACCACCTGGCAGGCGATGACGACACCGCTTGCCTCGATCATCGGCAGCGGGTTTCTGGTGCTCGGACCGATCCTCGATGCTTCCTACGGCAAATATGCGCCGCTGGTGATGCTGGGTTTGTGCGTGGCAGCCTATTTCTACGGCTCCGCCCTGCGTTTCAACATTGCACGGATCGAGAAGACGGGAGACAGGCGCAGCCCTGCCGCCGAGGCCATCGAGACCATCGCCTCCTGGTCGCTCGGCTTCGCCTATGTGATTTCAGTTGCCTACTATCTCAACCTGTTCGGCGCCTTCGCGGTGAGCCTGACGGAAGTCAACAACCCCTTCGCGGCGAAGATCGTCACCAGCGCCGTTTTCGCGGTTATCGTCTTCGTTGGCTGGTCGCGCGGCTTCAAGTCGCTCGAACATCTCGAATATGTCTCGGTGACTGCCAAGCTGGCGATCATCGCCGGACTTCTGGTGGGGCTCGGGCACTATTTCGGCGGCAAGGCGGTATCCGGGGAACTGGTCTTCAATCCGCCGGAACTGACGGGATGGGCAGCCATTACCCTCGGCTTCGGCCTGATCGTCACCGTGCAGGGTTTCGAGACGTCGCGCTATCTGGGCGAAAGCTATGACGCGGCTACACGCATCCGCTCCATGCGATGGGCGCAGTGGCTGTCGACCGCGATCTACATGGCCTACATCGTCCTCTTTGCCTACGTCTTCCAGCGCGGCGAACTGGAACTCAACGAGACGGCCATCGTCGACATGCTGGGGATCGTCGCGCCGGTGCTGCCAGGGCTGCTGGTTGCGGCAGCCCTTTCGGCACAGTTCAGCGCCGCAGTTGCCGATACCGGCGGTTCCGGCGGGCTGATCAGCGAATTGACGCGGGACCGTGTCAGCGCCCGCATGGCCTATATCGCATTGGCCATCATCGGCCTGGTGCTGACCTGGAGCCTGAACGTCTTCGAGATCATCAGCTATGCGTCCCGCGCCTTCGCCATCTACTATGCGCTGCAGGCAGGGATCGCCTCCGTCGGCGCCTTGCGCAGCGGCAAACCTCCGCTTGCCATCTTCTACGGTGTGCTGGCGCTGCTCGGCGCGGCAATCGCCCTGTTCGGCAGGGCCGTGGAAGGCGGCACGGCCTGAAGCCTATTTGGAATAGTCGCGGGTGTCGTCGATCACCTTGCCGTCGTTGGGCAGGGTTTCCGCCAGCATGACCTCTCCCTTGAGCTTGGTAATGGCAGTCAGCGTTTTGGCGATGGCTGCCGTATCGGGTCGGGCGCCGGTCTGCGGCTCGACCTGAAGAACCATGGCATCGGAGGAGCCCTTGCGGGCAACCACCAGCCGGGCCCGGGCAACGCCCTTCGAGGCCTTGACCACCTCGTCGATCTGCTTGGGATCGACGAACATGCCCTTGACCTTGGTGCGCTGATCGGCGCGGCCCATCCAGCCCTTGATGCGCATGTTGGTGCGCCCGCAAGGCGAAGGCTCGTCGAGCACGGCGGAAAGATCGCCGGTGCCGAAACGGATCAGCGGATAGGCCGTATTGAAACTGGTCACCACCAGCTCGCCTACCTCGCCCGGCGCAACGGGATCGTCTGTACCGGGGCGGACGATCTCGACGATCAGATCCTCATTGACCAGCATGCCCGGCAGAGGCTTGCCGCGGTGGCTGCTCTCATAGGCGATGACGCCGAGATCGGCGGTGGCATAGCATTGCAGCACCTTGATGCCGCGCTCGCGGTATTCATCGCGCATCGAGGGAAACAGGGCGCCACCCGAAACCACTGCCTTCTTGATGGAGGAAAGGTCCCTGCCCATCTCGGCAGCCTTGTCGAGCAGGGTTTTGAGATAGTCCGGCGTTCCGGCATAGGCGGTGGGACGGATGGCCGCCGCCGCCTCTACCTGCTGCTCGGTGGCGCCGATCCCGGCGGGAAAGACGTTGGCACCGGCCGCCCTTGCGCCGGCGTCGAGGATGAAGCCCCCCGGCGTCAGATGGAAGGACAGTGCGCAATGGACCAGATCCCCCTTGCCGATGCCTGCGGCATGAAAGGCGCGAGCGCCAAGCCAGGGATCGAGCCCCGGCGGCTGCGGCTCCCAGACCGGGCCGGGCGACATGAAATAGCGTGTGCCTTCCAGCATGGCCGGATTGGCGAACCCGCCGAGCGGCGGCTTCCTTGCCTGGGCTTCCATCAACTCGCCCTTGCGCAGAACCGGAAGTCCGGCAAGCGCGTTGCGGCTGCTGATTTTCGCCGGGTCGACCTTCCTCAACCGCTGTTTCCAGGCCGGGCAGGTTTCCTTCGCCTCGGCGAGAAACTTCGGCAGCCGGCGGAACAGTGCGCGCTCGCGGGCCTTCGGATCGCGGGTTTCAAGTTCATCGAAGTATCGGCGCATCAAGCCCCTCCTTTGTCCATCCAATCACTGCGCAGCCTGGTGCCGCCTAACGTTCCACCCTCACCGGCATGTAGTTCCCGATTGCCTCCAAATGAACTGGCTCCGCACCGCCTTCCAGTGCCGTCAGGCTGACTTCATGGGTTTACGATCTTGCACCCTTGCCGCCCCATACAACGATCCTCAGGGAATATTCCTGCTCGCGGCGCACCAGCACCAGTTCACGGATCGCCTCCCAGGGCAGGACGTCATCGCCAATGCGTGCGTCGAACAGGCCGGTCGGCTGCACGGCAAGAATGACCTCGTCGCGGAAATAGCGTGCCAGCATGCGCGCCGAGATGAAGGCGAAGAAGATCAGGCCGGTGAGACCCGTCAGCAGGTTCATCTGCCGTGTGCCGTAAATGCCAAGCAGCAGCCAGACCAGGCCACACACGGCAAGCGTCAGGCCGATGGCAATTGCCAGCGTGCGCCGGAAGCTTTCGCGATGATAGCGGAACTGCGTTGCGCCGGCTTCGCCGATCAGTTCGGCCGCCGGAGCGCCCGGAAACGGGATCACAACGCCACCCGATCCGTTGAGCGTGCCATTGGGCCTTCCCCCGGGAGGGACATCGGACGCTTTTCCCGACTGATCCGCCATTGGACCTCTGGTGCGCGTTTCCACGCGTCTGCGTGTTATGCCAGCCAGCGCTTGCGGCGCTTGTAGTGCTTCACATCGCGGAAGGACTTGCGCCCCTCGCCGCCGACGCCAAGATAGAATTCCTTGACGTCCTCGTTCTCGCGCAGTTGCCTGGCCTCGCCGTCCATTACCACGCGGCCGGATTCGAGGATATAGCCGTAGGTGGCGTATTTCAGCGCGATGTTGGTGTTCTGCTCGGCAAGCAGGAAGGAAACGCCCTCGTTTTCGTTGAGGTTCTTGACGATCTCGAAGATCTCCTCGACGAGCTGCGGCGCCAGTCCCATGGACGGTTCGTCCAGCAGGATGGTGGTCGGCCGCGACATCAGCGCCCGGCCGATGGCACACATCTGCTGCTCGCCGCCTGAGGTGTAGCCCGCCTGCGATCTGCGGCGCTCCTTCAGTCGCGGGAAATAGCGGTAGACCATCTCCAGGTCATCGGCGATGGCACCGCGGCCGTCCTTGCGCGTATAGGCGCCGGTAAGCAGGTTTTCCTCGATCGACAGGTGGCCGAAACAGTGGCGGCCTTCCATTACCTGGATGCAGCCGCGCGTCACCAGTTCGGCCGGCGACAGATCCTGTATCTGCTCGCCCTTGAACTTGATGTTGCCCTTGGTGACTTCGCCGCGTTCGGCGTGCAGCAGGTTGGAAATCGCCTTCAGCGTGGTGGTCTTGCCGGCACCGTTGGCGCCGAGAATGGAAACGATGCCGCCTTCCGGCACTTCGAGCGAAACTCCCTTGAGGACGAGGATCACGTGGTTGTAGATGACCTCGATATTGTTGACCTCAAGCAGCGGCGTTCCGCCAGCGGCCTTCTTTTCAGTGTCGGGAGTTTCCTTCAGCATGTCGGTCTTTCCAGTTGAGCCGCCGGTTGAGCTGACTGTTTCGGGCATTTGAAAGAGACAGGCGTTTTCCCTGCCGATTTCGAAGGCCCGCTTCAAATGGCCGGCACCGGCGGAGACCGCCGGTGCCGTTTTCGAACGTTAGTTGCAGTCGCGCGCGGTGATGTTGTTCTCCGTGGCGAATGCTTCGGAACCTCCATCGCCAGCTTGCTCACCAGGTCGCGGTCAGCAGGCAGGAATTCGGTAATGGCGTTCCATTTTTTGGCACCCGCATCCCACTGCTGAACAAGCGCAGCGCCTGAACCACCGTGGTTTTCGCAGCTTACCGAAACGGTCGGACCGAAACCGGCCATGCCGAGTGCTTCAAGGCGGGCATCATCGACATTGAGGCTTTCCATACCTTCGCGCATCTGCGCAGCATTGATGTCCTTCACGCCGGAAATCTCCTGGGCGTTTCGGGCTGCCTCGACTGCCAGCATCGCTGCATACATGCCGATTGTGACGGACGGTGCCGATGTTGGAGCTGTCACCGGCTGCCTTTCCGGCATCGACCACGTGTTTCTGGATGTCCGCAAAGACCGGCTTGTCCGTGCCGACATAGGTGAAGTTGAGCGACTTGTAGCCGTTGGCGCCGTCGCCGGCCGGCAGCACGTCCTGCTCGGAACCCGACCACCAGATGCCGATGAAGTGGTCCATCGGATAGCGGATGTTGGCCGCTTCCTGGATCGCCACGGCGTTCATCACGCCCCAGCCCCACATCAGCACGAAATCCGGACGCTCGCGGCGGATCTGAAGCCACTGCGACTTCTGCTCCTGTCCCGGATGGTCGACCGGCAGCAGGGTCAGCTTGAAGCCCATCTCCTTGGAGAGTTCCTCAAGCGTGCGGATCGGCTCCTTGCCGTAGGCCGAGTTGTGGTAGACGAGCGCCACCGACTTGTCCTTGAGGCTGCCGCCGGACATGTCCGCGGCATGCTGGATCGCGATGGTCGCGCCGTCCCAGTAGTTGGCCGGATAGTTGAACACCCACTTGAAGATCTTGCCGTTCATGGCGGAGGTGCGCCCATAGGCCATCGAGTGGAGCGGAATGCCGTCCGCCGTCATCTTGGGAATGAGCTGGTAGGTGATGCCGGTCGACAGCGGCTGGTAGATCAGCGCCCCCTCGCCCTTGGTCGACTCGTAGCACTCGACGCCCTTCTCCGTATTATAGCCGGTCTCGCATTCCGGCATCTTGATCTTGACGCCGCCGACGCCGCCGTCGCGCTCGTTGATGAGGGTGAAGTAGTCGGCGTAGCCGTCGGCGAACGGAATGCCGTTCGGCGCGTAGGGGCCCGTGCGGTAGGACAGCGACGGGAAGACGAGATCGGCCATCGCCGGCCCCGCTCCCACCGCCGCCGCAATGGCCGCAGTTGCCAGGATTGTCTTGAGTCTCATGAATGTTCCTCCCATTTGAGACGGTTAGTTTATGCGTCCCGGTCCTTTTCGGCCGGTTGGCATCAGTCTATCCCCATCAGTAGGGGAATGGCCAAAGACGAAGCTTTTCCTTGGTTATCCGCCAGATCTGCGCCAGGCCGTGCGGCTCGACGATCAGGAAGAAGATGATCAGCCCGCCGACGATCATGATCTGGAAATGCGAGGCGAGGTCGGTCGGCCACCCGAAATAGCCGACCATGATGTTCTTCAGCAGCACCGGGAACAGGATGATGAAGCCGGCGCCCAGGAACGAGCCGAGGATCGAGCCGAGCCCGCCGATGATGATCATGAACAGCGCCGTGAACGACTTCTCGATGCCGAAGGCCTCCGTCACCTCCGCCGCGCCGAGATAGATGGCGAAGAACATCGCGCCGCCGATGCCGACGAAGAAGGACGAAACGGCAAAGGCCGACAGCTTCGCCTGCAGCGGCGAGACGCCCATCAGCTCGGCCGCGATGTCCATGTCGCGCATTGCCATCCAAGAGCGGCCGATCCGTCCGCGCGTCAGGTTGCGCGCCACCCAGGCGAACGCGAAGACGATGGACAGGCAAACGAGATAGGTGGCCCATGGCGGCGCGCTGGGGCCGGTCACCGCGACGCCGAGGATGGTGCGCTCCGGCGCGGTGATCTGGCCGGAGGCCGAGTAGTTGTAGAACCAGGCCACCTTGTTGAACAGCCAGACCAGGAAGAACTGCGCGGCGAGCGTCGCCACCGCCAGGTAGAAGCCCTTGAT
>JAMLIH010000064.1 GCA_023954255.1 Phyllobacteriaceae bacterium
ACTCAGAATTCCTGATGCACTTCAGGCACGAAGTTCTGGTTCTCGATGGGCGGCCGCGCATAATTCTCCTGCGCCGGTCGCGCTTCAAGCTCGATCCTGTCCGGGGTGAGGTCCCGGTAGGCTATCTGGCTGAGCAGATGCGAAATGCAGTTGAGACGGGCGTGTTTCTTGACGTCGGAGCGCACCACGTACCAGGGTGCCTGCTTGATGTCGGTATGGGCGAACATGTCGTCCTTGGCTTTCGAGTACTCAACCCAGTGCTTGCGGGATTCAAGATCCATCGGGCTGAGTTTCCACCGCTTGGTCGGGTCTGCCAGCCGTCTCTGGAAGCGCCGCTCCTGCTCCGCGTCGCTCACCGAAAACCAGTACTTGATCAACTGAATGCCGGAGCGCACCAGCATGCGCTCGAATTCCGGGCACGAGCGCAGAAACTCTGTGTATTCCTCGTCGCTGCAGAAGCCCATTACCCGCTCAACCCCCGTGCGGTTATACCAGGAGCGGTCGAAGATCACCATTTCGCCCTTGGTCGGCAGATGGGTGACGTAGCGCTGGAAGTACCATTGGCCTTTTTCGCGCTCCGTCGGTGCCGGCAGCGCCACCACCCTGCAGATACGCGGGTTGAGCGGCTTGGTGATGCGCTTGATGGTTCCACCCTTGCCTGCGGCGTCGCGGCCTTCGAAAATCACGACGACCCGCAATTCCTTGTGCTTGATCCATTCCTGCATCTTCACCAGTTCGACCTGAAGTCGGGCCAGTTCGCGGGCATATTTCGGTTTGGAAATCTCTTTTTGCTGTTGGGGCTTTTCACCGCCGGCGGCTGTTTGCGCGCCGTTGCCGGTTTTCTTTCCGGTAGATGGTTTCTTTTTAGCACCCTTGCCGCTGGCCATCTTGTCCTCCCGGTTTTGTTTTCCTCCAGATACAGCCTAGGCCAATGCGCGATTATTTTAAACCAGACCCTGCAATTTTGACAGATACCTTCCGTGAGGAGGCTTGTGGTGGTCGTCGGCCGGCGGGAAAGCGCCGGCAGTCGCAGCAGCGCCCAACAAACGGAACCTGGCATGCTTCCCGGCGCCTTGATTCCTGATACCTTGTGCCTGATTTCGTAATGGAGTCGGCAGAATGGATGTCAAAGGCAGGACGGTATCCCTGGTGCTGGGCAGTGGCGGGGCAAGAGGCATGGCGCATATCGGCGTCATTCATGAACTGACCGAAGCCGGCTGCGATATCCGCGCCATCTCGGGGTGTTCGATCGGCGCGCTGGTGGGCGGCGCCTATGCCGCCGGCAAGCTCGACGAATTCGAAGCCTGGATGCGGTCGATCACGGCGTTCAACATGATATCCCTGATGGACCTGACCTGGCGCAGCGGCGGGCTGATCGCCGGCAGCAAGGTGATCGAGGGACTGACCCGCATCATCGGCAACCGCGATATCGAAACCCTGCCGGTCGCCTTCACTGCCGTTGCCGCCAACCTGACGCTTGAAAAGGAAGTCTGGATACGCTCGGGGCCCTTGCCGGAGGCGATCCGCGCCTCGATCTCCCTGCCGATGCTGCTCACCCCCGTGGTGCGCGGCGACGCGGTTCTGGTCGATGGCGGCGTACTCAATCCGGTGCCGATCGCACCCACCTTCGGCGACGGCACGGACCTGACGATTGCCGTCAATCTCGGTGGCCTGCCGGTTTATCCGGCGGGCAGGAAAAAGCCGAAGACCTCCTCAAAGGCAGGCGGGTTTTCCTACACTCAGAGCATGAAACAGCTTTCCGACCTGCTCGGCCTGCCGTTGCCGTCAAGGCCGGCTTCCGATCCCGGTCTGCTGGACGTTGCCAACCGCGCCTTCGATTCCATGCAGAATTCCATCGCCCGCCAGAAGCTGGCAAGCTATCCCCCCGACCAGACAATCGAAATTCCGCGCAATGCCTGCGGCATGCTGGATTTCGACCGGGCTGCCGAAATGATCGAACTGGGCAGGAAGGAAGCGCGCCGCTGCCTCGAGCGGATCGCCAGGGGACCGGCGGACGCTTGACCGCAGTTGTCTGCCGGTTGCTGCCTATCTGCCCTGCTGGCGGGCCAGAAAGGCCAGCCGCTCGAACAGGTGAACGTCCTGCTCGTTCTTCAACAGCGCGCCATGCAGCCGGGGGAGCGCATCCTTGGCGCTGCCGCGCAAGTCTGCCGGATCGACATCCTCGGCCACCAGCAGCCGGATCCAGTCGAGCGCCTCGGAGGTCGAGGGTTTCTTCTTCAGTCCCGGTGTCTCCCGGATTTCATAGAACTGCGTCAGGGCTTCGGAGACCAGCCGCTTCTTGATACCCGGATAGTGCACATCGACAATCTGGTGCAGCACGTCCTGGTCGGGAAACTGGATGTAGTGGAAGAAGCAGCGGCGCAGAAAGGCGTCCGGCAGTTCCTTTTCATTGTTGGAGGTGATGATGACGATGGGCCGCTGTATCGCCTTCACCGTCTCGCCGGTCTCGTAGACGTGGAACTCCATCTTGTCGAGTTCCTGCAGCAGGTCGTTGGGAAACTCGATGTCCGCCTTGTCGATCTCGTCGATCAGCAGCACGACCTTCTGATCGGCCTCGAAGGCCTCCCACAGTTTTCCCTTGCGGATGTAGTTTCTCACATCGTTGACGCGCTCGTCGCCAAGCTGGGAATCGCGCAGCCGCGTCACCGCATCGTATTCATACAGGCCCTGCTGTGCCTTGGTGGTGGACTTGATGTTCCATTCGATGAACCGAAGGCCCAGATTGTCGGAAATCTGGCGCGCCAGCTCGGTCTTGCCGGTGCCGGGTTCGCCCTTGACCAGCAGTGGCTTTTCCAGCGCGATTGCCGCGTTGACGGCGATTTTCAGATCGTCGGCGGCCACATAGGCCGGGGTGCCTTCAAAACGCATTCTCTATCCATGGATTGCCAATATCGGATCATGTGCCACTATCACCCGCTGCCGGGGGTTTCAATGTTCGCGCAGGAGCGTAATGCCAATAATCCCGGCAGCACAGGGAGGTTCGCAAACAGGAATGAGCAGTGAAGCGTTCGACTACGTTATTGCCGGCGGAGGTTCTGCAGGCTCGGTTCTTGCCGCAAGGCTGAGCGAGGACCCGTCGGTAACGGTATGCCTGATCGAGGCCGGCAGCGAGGGCAGGGACGTTCTCGTGCGTACGCCAATCGGCGCGGCAGTCTATATGCGCGGCCTGTTCGGCGTCCGAAACTGGGCATTCACGACGGTGCCGCAACCGGGTCTCAACGGCAGGCAGGGCTTTCAGCCGCGCGGCAAGGCACTGGGCGGCTCGAGCGCCATCAACGCCATGCTCTACACCCGGGGCGTTCCCGCCGACTACGACCGCTGGGAGGCGGAAGGCGCGAAGGGCTGGTCTTGGCAGGACGTGTTGCCCTATTTCCGCAAGGCCGAAGACAACATCCGCGGCGAGGATACGTTTCACGGTGCGGGCGGCCCGCTGCAGGTCGCCGAACAGCAAAACCCGCATCCGGTCAACGAGGCTTTCTTTGAAGCTGCAGAGCACTGCCAGTTCCGCCGCAACGATGATTTCAACGGCCCCGATCAGGAGGGCGTCGGTTATTATCAGGTAACCCAGTTTCATGAGAAGGGCAGGCGGGGCGAACGTTGCTCCGCAGCCGCAGCTTACCTGCATCCCGTCATGGATCGACCGAACCTCAAAGTGATGACGGGGACGATGGCCACCAGGGTTGTCATGGAGGGCAGGCGCGCAACAGGCGTGCAATACCGGCAGGGATCGAAAACCGGCACTGTTCAGGCCCGCCGCGAAGTCATTCTCAGCGGCGGCGCCTTCAACTCGCCGCAACTGCTCATGCTGTCGGGCATCGGAGACGGCAGCGAACTGGCCCAGAGGGGCATTGATGTGGTCCATCACCTGCCGGGTACCGGCAGGAACCTCCAGGACCATCTCGACTTCATCCAGCTCTACAGGTCGCGGGACAACAGGCTGTTCGGTCTGGGGCCGGGTGCCGCCTTCAATATCCTGCGGGCGATTTCGGACTGGCGTGCCGGGAAGCCCAGCATCCTTTCGAGCTCCTTTGCCGAAAGCGGCGCCTTCCTGAAGACCGATCCTTCGCTGGAAGTGCCGGACATTCAGCTCCATTTCGTTTGCGCAATGGTGGACGACCATACCCGCAAACTGCACTGGGGCTATGGCTACTCCTGCCATGTCTGTGTGCTTCGGCCCCATTCGCGCGGAACCGTGTCGCTGGAAAGCGCCGATCCGCTTGCGCCGCCGCGTATCGACCCGGCCTTCCTTTCCGATGAGCGCGACCTCGACCTGCTGGTAAAGGGCGCGAAGATCACCCGCACCATCATGCAGGCGCCGCCGCTCGATAAATTCCGCAACGGAGAACTTTACCTGCGCGGCGATGAGACCGACGGCGAATTGAGGGAGCATATCCGCAGCCGCGCCGACACGATCTATCATCCGGTCGGCACCTGCCGGATGGGGACGGATGATCTTGCCGTGACCGATCCGAACCTGCGGGTCCGCGGTGTGGAAAATCTGCGGGTCGTCGATGCTTCCGTCATGCCGAGCCTGATTGGCGGAAACACCAATGCACCGCCGATCATGATCGCCGAGAGAGCTGCCGGGATGATCGCGAAAGACCGCTGAGCATGTCGGCGTGAAAAGCGGAAAAACCGCCGGCGAAAGCAGCAAAGACGGCGGCAAATTGATTATTTACTGGACGAAACGGCCGTTTTCTGACAATTCAGGCCTCGGCCGCTGGCGTATTTCGGTATCAGGTCAGGACCGCATATGCTTTGGGAGGAGCCGCAGTCTCGAGCCATCGGGAGCGTCGGCGGTCACTGTTTTTCAATGACATTGGGAATTGCCTGGGGCAGCTGTCTGTCAGCCTTGCAGAACGGCATTTGCTTTTGTATACGGGCGCCGCACATTGGGGTGTAGCCAAGTGGTAAGGCAGCGGTTTTTGGTACCGCCATGCGCTGGTTCGAATCCAGCCACCCCAGCCACTGCCCGAAATCTTACATTCAGCGGCGGTTACAGCTCGACCGATTCATGCAGCACATAGGCCATGATCTGGTCGCGCGTGATGCCGATGGCGGCAAGTTCCTTGTCGCTCATGGAGCTCAGCCGGCGAATTTCGGCCATGTGTTCGTTGACCGCCTGCTCCATCTCGTTGCGGTCGACAAGCAGGTTGAGGCTGGTGGAAAGCACGCTCAGCAAAAGCGGCGATACGCCCGTCTGTTTCGGCTGCTGGTGCATCATGATAGATCCCTGTCGTCTTTGGTGGCCGGTATTTCCGGCGCGTTGCTGTTCTTTTGCAGGAAACAGCTAATTCCCAATGTGGGGAAATGACTGTGCATTTGGTCACAATTGTGATTGCCTGGTGAAAGTTTCGTGGCGCCGGAAGGGTATTTGCGCGGCGGCAGGTGCGGCAGTCCGGCGGAAAAATACGACCGCGAGCGATTTGCCGGTTTGCCGCATCCATTCTGCCGGGATAAGATCAGCACAAGCAGGCCGTCATCTGCTGCGGCCCGGTCTTCCCTGAAATTCAAGTGAGGAAAGCATGCGTTATCTGCACACCATGGTTCGCGTTCGCGACATCGACGAGTCGCTCGATTTCTACTGCAACAAGCTCGGGCTTATCGAAACCCGCCGCACCGAAAACGAGAGGGGCCGGTTCACCCTGATTTTCCTCGCCGCCCCGAAAAACCTCGAACAGGCGAAGGAAACCCGCTGCCCGGAGGTCGAACTCACCTACAACTGGCCGGACGAGAACGGCAATGCGGAGGAGTACGCAGGCGGACGCAATTTCGGCCATCTCGCCTACAAGGTCGACAACATCTACGACACTTGCCAGCAGTTGATGAATGCAGGCATCACCATCAACCGGCCGCCGCGCGACGGCTATATGGCGTTCATCAGATCGCCCGACGGCATTTCCATCGAATTGCTGCAGGAAGGCGATCCCCTGCCGCCGCAGGAACCCTGGGCTTCGATGGAGAATACCGGCAGCTGGTAGGGGCAGGGTGTTGCCGCAATACCTTCGCTCCTTCCGGGGAGACGGTGCCTGAAGGGCGGATGAGGGGGTGTTGGCGGATATTTCGGCTGGCTTGCCCCTCTCGCCAACTACGGCCAAGGCTCGCCTGTGGCTGTCGTCTTGTCTCCCCAGGCCTGCCTATCCTCTCCCCGCAAGGGGGAGAGAAAAGAGCACCTTACTCTGCCGCCTCCGCATAGGCTTCCATCGGCGGGCAGGTGCACACCAGATGGCGGTCGCCATAGACATTGTCGACCCGGTTGACCGGCGGCCAGTACTTGTCGACCCGGAAGGCGCCGGGCGGAAAACAGCCCTGTTCGCGGCTGTAGGGCCGGTCCCATTCACCGACGAGATCCTCCATCGTGTGCGGCGCACGTTTCAGCGGATTGTTTTCCTTGTCCATTGTGCCGGCTGCAATCGCACGGGCTTCCTCGCGGATTGCCAGCATGGCGTTGCAGAAGCGGTCCAGCTCCGCCTTTGGTTCGGACTCGGTCGGCTCCACCATCAGCGTACCGGCAACCGGCCAGCTCATGGTCGGCGCATGGAAGCCGCAATCGATCAGCCGCTTGGCCACGTCGTCGACGGAAACGCCCGCCTCTTCCATCAGCGGCCTGGTGTCGATGATGCACTCATGGGCTACCCGGTCATTGTCTCCGGTGTAGAGCACCTCATAGGCACCGGCGAGCCGCCTGGCGATGTAGTTGGCGTTCAGGATCGCGACCTTGGTTGCCTGGGTCAGCCCCTCGCCACCCATCAGCAGACAATAGGCCCAGGAGATCGGCAGGATCGAGGGCGAGCCGTAGGCGGCGGCCGAGACAGGCCCCGGCCCGTCGGCCGTCTCATGGGTTCCCGGCAGGAAGGGCGCAAGATGCGCCTTCACGCCAATCGGTCCCATGCCCGGCCCGCCGCCGCCATGGGGAATGCAGAAGGTCTTGTGCAGGTTGAGATGGCTGACATCGCCGCCGATCTCGCCGGGCTTTGCCAGCCCTACCATCGCATTCATGTTAGCGCCGTCGATATAGACCTGACCGCCATGCCGGTGCGTGATTTCGCAGACCTCGCGCACCGTGTGCTCGAACACGCCATGGGTCGAGGGATAGGTAATCATGCAGCCGGCGAGGCTGGCACTGTGCTCCTCCGCCTTCTGGCGGAAATCGTCGAGATCGATGTTGCCCTTCTCGTCCGATTTGACGGCCACGACCTTCCATCCGACCATGTGGGCGGAAGCCGGATTGGTGCCGTGCGCCGAGGTCGGGATGAGGCAGACGTTTCGATGTGCGTCGCCATTGGCGATGTGCCAGGCACGGATGGTCAGAAGGCCGGCATATTCTCCCTGCGCGCCGGAATTGGGCTGCATGGAAAAGGCGTCATAGCCTGTGATCATGCACAGCTTGTCGGCGAGATCGCAGATCAGTTCCCTGTAACCTTCCACCTGATCGGCTGGCGCGAAGGGATGCACGTCGGAAAAGGCAGGCCAGGTGATCGGCAGCATTTCCGCGGTCGCATTGAGCTTCATCGTGCAGGAGCCGAGCGGGATCATTGCCCGGTCGAGCGCCAGATCGCGGTCGGCAAGACGGCGCATGTAGCGCGTCATCTCCGCTTCGGCGCGGTTCATGTGGAAGATCGGGTGGGTAAGATACTCGCTCGTGCGCAGGCAGGATTCCGGCAGCCTGTAGGCGCGGCTGCTGCTTGAATCATCTTGCATCTCGCCGCCGAAGGCGCGCCACACCGCCTCGATGGTCTCCGGATAGGTTTTTTCGTCCAGGCTGATGCCGATGCGGTCCTTGCCGATCTTACGCAGGTTGACGCCGTTGGCAACGGCCGCATTGAGAATGACGCCCTGAAGCGATCCGACCTGCACCGTGATCGTGTCGAAGAAGGCCTCGGGCGAAACGGTAAAGCCGAGGCCTTCAAGCCCGCTTGCCAGCCGAACCGCCATGCGATGGACGCTTTGTGCAATGGCCTTCAGCCCTTCCGGTCCATGGAAGACCGCATACATCGAGGCCATCACCGCAAGCAGCGCCTGGGCGGTGCAGACATTGGAGTTGGCCTTTTCGCGGCGGATGTGCTGCTCGCGCGTCTGCAGCGCCAGCCGGTAGGCCAGATTGCCGCGCGCGTCGATCGAGGCGCCGATGATGCGCCCCGGCATGGCGCGCTTGTAGTCGTCCTTGCAGGCCATGTAGGCAGCATGCGGCCCGCCATAGCCGAGCGGCACGCCGAAACGCTGGGTCGAGCCGACGGCGATGTCGGCTCCCATGTCGCCCGGCGAGCGCAGCAGTGTCAGCGCCAGCGGATCGGCGATCATGATTGCCAGCGCCTGGGTTTCGTGCAGTGCGGCGATCTGGGCGGAAAACTCGCGCACATGGCCGTATGTGCCAGGATACTGGAAGATTGCGCCGAACACCTTTTCAGGATCGAGGTCCTTTTCCGGGTCGCCGACGATGATCTCGATATCGAGCGGCTCGGCCCGTGTGCGCATCACTGCGATGTTCTGGGGATGGCAGTTTTCGTCGATGAAGAAGGCTGTCTGCTTCGACTTGGTGACGCGCTGCGCCATCGTCATCGCTTCGGCTGCCGCCGTCGCCTCGTCGAGCAGCGAGGCATTGGCGATTTCAAGCCCCGTCAGATCGCTCACCATGGTCTGGTAGTTGAGCAGGGCCTCCAGCCGGCCCTGGGAGATTTCCGGCTGATAGGGCGTATAGGCAGTATACCAGGCCGGATTTTCCAGAATGTTGCGCTGGATCGCCGGCGGCGTCATCGTGCCGTAATAGCCCTGGCCGATCAGCGATACCATCGGCTTGTTCTTGGCCGCCACCGCTTCCATGAAATGCAGCATGTCGCGCTCGGAAAGCGCCGGCCCCCATTCCAGCTTGTCCTTCTGGCGGATTTCGGCGGGAACCGTCTGGTCGATCAGCTCGTCCAGGCTCTTGACGCCAAGAACCTGCAGCATCTCTTCCATCTCTTTCGGCGACGGGCCGATATGGCGGCGGTTTGCGAAATCGTAGGGATTATAATCGGTCGGTTCGAAAACCATTATGTTCTCCTGATGCCTTTCTGGCGGAAGGGTGCGGAAACAGCCGCGCTCAGGCGACGTGCGCGTCGTAGGCGGCCTTGTCCATCAGGCCTTCAAGCTGGGAAGTGTCGGAAAGCTTCATCTTGAACAGCCAGCCATCGCCTTCGGCTGCGGAATTGACCAGCGAAGGATCGCCGGAAAGCGCCTCGTTGACCCCGGTGATCTCGCCGTCGACCGGCGCATAGACGTCGGAGGCGGCCTTTACCGATTCGACAACCACTGTGTCATCGCCCTTGGAAACGCTTTTGCCGACCTCCGGCAGTTCGACGAATACCAGGTCGCCAAGCTGCTCCTGGGCGTAGTTGGTGATACCGACGGTTGCTTCATCGCCGTCGACGGTCAGCCATTCATGCTCGTCGGTGTAATAGGTGGTTGCCATGATAGTCTTCCTCTGTTCGGTGGATGTTGGATTGGTTGTGGCGTTATCGTTTGTAGCGGTGCGGCACGAAGGGCAGTTTCGCCGGCTCCATGACGATCTTGCGCCCGCGGACATCGGCGAAAATTGCGCTTTCATCGGCACTGGTGGCGATGCGCCCCAATGCCATCGGCCCGCCCAGCGTCGGCCCGAAGCCGCCGGAGGTAACCGTACCGATCTGCGTTCCTTCGCCGTCGGTAAGTATGGCACCGGCGCGCACCGGAACCTTCTCTTTCGGCATGAGCCCGATGCGCTTGCGCTCCTTCTCCCCTGCAAGGGCCGATGCAAGTGCTTCGGCGCCGACATACTCTCCGCCCTCGCGAAGGCTTTTGGGCACAGCCCAGATCAGACCGGCCTCATGCGGCAGGACGGTTTCGTCCATGTCCTGGCCGTAAAGGGGGAGCCCGGCCTCAAGCCGCAGACTGTCGCGTGCGCCAAGGCCGATCCACTCTACATTGTCGTCGGCAAGCAGCCTGGCTGCGAAATCCGGGCCTTCTTCAGGCGGCAGGCCGATCTCGAAGCCGTCCTCGCCGGTGTAGCCGCTGCGGGAGACAAACCAGCCGTCCCTGGGTTCGGCGACGGTCATGAACCCCATGCCGGCAACATCGAGACCGGCCGATTGCAGCACGCCTTCCGCCGCCGGTCCCTGCAGCGCCAGAAATGCACGGGGGATGACGTTGACTTTCACGTCGTAGTCCTTGGCCAACTCGCGGATATGGGCGACATCCTTCTCCGCACAGGCGGCATTGGCGACGATCAGGAAACGGTCGCCGGCCAGCCGGGAGATGATGAGATCGTCGATGATCCCGGCATTCTCGTTCAGCATGAAGGTGTATTTGCCGCTGGCGGCTGCCTGGTCTGCCGCATCATAGGGGCATGCGCGGGAGATGAGGCTTGCAGCCTCCGGTCCTTCGACGGCCACATGCACCATGTGGGAGATATCGAACAGGCCTGCCTTTTCGCGTGTGTGCTGGTGTTCCTTCATGATGCCGAGGGGATAGAACAGCGGCATCTCGTAACCGGCAAACGGCCCAAACTTGGCACCGGCTTCTGCGTGCTGGGAATAAAACGGTGTCTTCTTCAATGTCTCTCTGCCTGGTTGACGCAAGGGGGCGCACCGGAACCCGGTGCGGTTTACCCCTCTGTCCTTGGCCTGAGAGACTCGCGCGCGGCCAACAGGCCTTCATTACGCGCTTACACCTTCGGCACAGGCATGCCTGCCTGTTTTCCAGAGTGTCCAGCCGCTGACGGTCCTTTTGCCTGAGAGATTATGGGTGTTTTCACCTTCGGCGGCAGCCTGTGCTGCACTCTCCCGCCAGCAGCCCGGCTTGCGCCGGATGACGCAGGAAACATACCCGTCTTTCCCCGTTTGGCAATACTGCCGGATGACCTTTCGAGAGGGCTGTGAAAAGTTCATAATCAGCAGTCTTGCGGGGGAAACTTTCCAGGGTTCCCCGGCCATGCAGGCCGCTGCTAGGCATTCAGGTCGCGTATGCGACATCCAGTGTCTGGAAAGTTACAGCATTTTCACCCCTCATGACGTTTCTAGCCAGAAAACTGAAACAGGCCAAACGCGTTGGACTTGTTTTGCGCGGATTTTGCCGCTTTCCCGTTCCGGTGGGCAGCAGCAAAATTTCGCGTTTTCCCCAGCGCGGGAGGAATCGAGGAGCATTTTCATGGCCAAGTTCAAGACAGACATCGAGATCGCCCGTGCAGCGAAAAAGCGGCCGATCTGGGAAATCGGCAAGAAGCTGGGCATTCCCGAGAAGGACCTGGTGCCTTATGGCCATGACAAGGCGAAGGTCTCCCAGAGCTTCATCGCCAAACAGCAGAAGAAGAAGGATGGCAAGCTCATCCTGGTAACCGCAATCAACCCGACGCCGGCAGGCGAGGGCAAGACGACCACCACGGTCGGTCTTGGTGACGGTCTCAACGCCATCGGCAAGAAGGCGATGATCTGCATTCGCGAGGCTTCGCTGGGTCCCTGTTTCGGCATGAAGGGTGGCGCTGCCGGTGGCGGTTACGCCCAGGTGGTGCCGATGGAGGACATGAACCTCCACTTTACCGGCGACTTCCATGCCATCACCTCCGCCCACAACCTGCTCTCGGCGATGATCGACAACCACATCTACTGGGGCAACCAGCTGGAAATCGACATGCGGCGTGTCACCTGGCGCCGCGTGATGGACATGAACGACCGGGCGCTCCGCCAGATCGTTGCGAGCCTCGGCGGCGTGGCAAACGGTTTCCCGCGTGAGGCAGGCTTCGACATTACAGTGGCGTCCGAAGTCATGGCGATCCTCTGTCTGGCGACCGATCTCGATGACCTGCAGAAGCGCCTTGGCGACATCATCGTCGCCTATCGTCGCGACCGCTCGCCGGTCTATTGCCGCGATCTGAAGGCCGATGGCGCCATGACCGTCCTGCTCAAGGATGCCATGCAGCCCAACCTGGTGCAGACGCTGGAAAACAATCCGGCCTTCGTCCATGGCGGACCGTTCGCCAACATTGCCCATGGCTGCAACTCGGTGATCGCCACCAAGACGGCGCTGAAACTTGCCGACTATGTGGTGACCGAGGCCGGTTTCGGTGCCGATCTGGGTGCCGAGAAGTTTCTCAACATCAAGTGCCGCAAGGCCGGCATCGCGCCTTCCGCTGTCGTCATCGTCGCCACCGTGCGCGCCATGAAGATGAATGGCGGCGTCGCCAAGGGCGATCTCGGCAACGAGAACGTCGATGCGGTCAAGGAAGGCTGCGCCAACCTCGGCCGTCATATCGAGAACATCAAGCAGTTCGGCGTTCCGGCCGTCGTGGCAATCAACCACTTCGTTTCCGACACCGCCGCCGAGATCAAGGCCGTCAGGGATTATGTCAAAAGCCAGGGTTCCGAGGCGATCCTCTGCAAGCACTGGGCCGATGGTTCCAAGGGAACGAAGGACCTCGCCAACAAGGTAGTCGAGATCATAGACTCCGGCTCTGCCCAGTACGCCCCGCTCTATCCCGATGAAATGCCGCTGTTCAAGAAGATCGAGACGATCGCCAAGCGCATCTACCGGGCCGATGAGGTACTCGCCGACAAGCAGATCCGCGATCAGCTCAGGCAATGGGAAGAAGCAGGATACGGCAACCTGCCGGTCTGCATGGCCAAGACCCAGTATTCCTTCTCCACGGATCCGAACCTGCGCGGTGCCCCGGTCGGTCATTCCGTACCGGTGCGCGAGGTGCGCCTTTCTGCCGGAGCGGGCTTCATCGTCGTCATCTGCGGTGAGATCATGACCATGCCCGGCCTGCCGAAGGTGCCGAGCGCCGAGCAGATCATGCTCAACGAGGCAGGCGAGATCGAAGGTCTGTTCTGATTGCCGGTGACACGGCCGGCGCGGTTCTTGACCCGCCGGTCTGTGCCTGTGAGAATCATGCAATCGCCGGCGCTCGCGCCAGCGGCGCTCCGGAGGTCCCGTGAACACGTTCGACAAGAAACTGGGTAAAGGCGGCGACGGCGAAAAACGCCGCAACAAGCTCGGCTTTCCCAAGGGCCGGGTTCTCGACCCCGAGGATCGCGATCACGTTGCAAGCCTGATCGGCGAGGGACCATACCGCCGCGATCTGCTGATCGAATATCTGCACAGAATTCAGGACGCCGAAAACTGTCTCACTGCCGGAAATCTTCAGGCGCTGGCGAGCCTGATGCGCATTTCCATGGCCGAGGTCTATGAGGTCGCCAGTTTCTACGACCATTTCGATATCGTGAAGGATGGCGCGGAGAAGCCCGCGCCGCTGACCATCCGCGTCTGCGACTCGCTTTCCTGCATGATGGCTGGGGCCGAAGCCCTGATCACCGGACTGGAGGCTGGCATCGACAAATCGAAAGTCCGTGTCGTGCGAGCGCCCTGCATGGGCGGCTGCGATGTGGCGCCTGCCGCGCGCATAGGCGACAGGGAAGTGGGCGAGGCGACCGTCGACGGCCTGCTGGAACTGGTAAAATTTGCCAAAACCAACAAGGACATTCCAGCCAATTCGCCGGACTACATTGATCTTGCGCGTTATCAGCAGATGGGCGGCTATGACCTCGCCATGCGCATCCGCGCCGGGGCCATCCAGTTCGAGGCGATGCTGGAACTCCTGAAACAGTCCGGCCTGCGTGGGCTGGGCGGTGCGGGCTTTCCCGCCCACATGAAATGGAAGATCGTGCGCGGCTTCGATGGTCCGCGCCTGATGACGATCAATGGCGATGAGGGCGAGCCCGGCACGTTCAAGGACCGCCATTATCTCGAGCATGACCCGCACCGCCTGTTCGAGGGCGCGCTGATCGCCGCGCACTTTGTCGAGGCCGAGCGCGTCTATCTCTACATGCGCGACGAATATCCTGCTGTGCTGCAAATTCTGCGTACCGAAATTGCCGCGCTGGAAGCTGCCCGCATCATCGAGCCGGGCTTCATCGAACTGCGCCGCGGTGCGGGCGCCTATATCTGTGGCGAAGAATCCGCCATGCTGGAATCAATCGAGGGCAAGCGCGGCCTGCCGCGCCACCGTCCGCCCTACATCGCAGAGGTGGGCCTTTTCGGTCGCCCGACGCTCAACCACAATGTGGAAACGCTGTGGTGGATCCGCGACATCGTCCAGCAGGGGTCGCAGTGGTTTGCCGGTCGCGGCAAGCAGGATCATCCCGGTATCCGATCCTGGTCGGTTTCGGGCCGGGTGAAGAACCCCGGCGTGGTGCTGGCGCCTGCCGGCGTTACTATCCGCGAACTGATCGACGATTATTGCGGCGGCATGGCAGACGGCCATGTCTTCAAGGCCTATTATCCGGGCGGGGCTTCCGGCGGCGTTCTGCCCGCTTCCATGGACGATATCCCGCTTGATTTTGGCGGCAAACTCGCCGAACTCGGCTCCTTTGTCGGCTCCCACGCCATCGTCGTCCTGTCGGATCAGGACAACATCAAGGATGCCGTTCTCAACACGCTGAAATTCTTCAAGCACGAATCCTGCGGCCAGTGCACGCCCTGCCGAGGCGGCACGGAGAAGATGGTGGCGCTGCTGTCGAAGGATGGTGCGCCGGATGAGAACACCCTCCGCGATCTGGAAGCCGTCATGCGCGATGCCTCGATCTGCGGCCTAGGCCAGGCAGCCCCCAATCCGGTCAACCACCTGCTGAAATACTTCCGGGAGGATTTGTGATGCGGTTGCTGGCCAGCTTCTTTCTGGCCTTACTGATTTCGCTTCCCGGCCATGCTGCAGATAAGAGTCAATGCAACGCAAAGTATGATCCCGGTGAGTCGATTGATATGGGTCCCGAGTCAGCGCTGTTGTGGGTGAGTCTAGCGGCTGCGAAGTTTGAGTATTGTGGCTTTGAACATCTCGACTTTCAGCCTTTGTTCGACAAGTTGTTGAACAAGGTTCAATGCGGACCGGAAACTTTCCTCGGTCGGCAATTGGGAAAGGGCAATGAGAGAATTTACGAAAGTCTCAAGAAGATGGCCGCCGAACAGTGGCAAGAATTTGTTCTGGAGACGTTCGGCGACGAGTCTAGATCGGAAGCGTGTAAAGGTGTCGCCGAGGAACATGAGAAACTAAGCCAGTGCATTGTAAATGATGAGAATTGCTAGCTTCAGCTGAGATTGGCTCTTTTGGTTTCTGGTGCATTGGGCCATGCTGAAATACTTCTGGGACGATTTGTGATGACCAACCCGATCAAATTCACCCTCGATGGAAAAGAAGTCGCAGCCGAAGAAGGCGAGACCATCTGGCAGGTGGCAAAGCGCGAGGGAACGCGCATTCCCCATCTGTGTTATCTCGACAAGCGGGCTACCGCGCCGACGGCAAGTGCCGCGCCTGCATGGTGGAGATCGAGGGCAGGCGAATGCTTGCCTTCCTGCCAGCGCAAGCCTTCTGAAGGCATGGTGGTGGGCCATTACCAGACGCGCCGACAAGTCGCGCCGCATGGTGTTCGAACTGCTTGCCGCCGACATGGTTACACCCGAACAATCGCCGGACGATCAGTCTGCCTTCTGGCAATGGGCGAAGACCTGGGGCATCGAGGGCAGCGAGCGCCTCGGCTCGAAGTTCGATGGCCGCGACGAGGAGACCTATTTCGATATCTCCAACCCGGCAATTGCCGTCAATCTCGATGCCTGCATCGCCTGCGGCCTGTGCGTGCGGGCCTGCCGCGAAGTGCAGGTCAACGATGTCATCGGCATGGGCGAGCGCGGCAGCCATGCAGCGCCCGTCTTCGACCTTCACGATCCCATGGGCGCCTCGACCTGCGTTTCCTGCGGCGAATGCGTTCAGGCCTGTCCGACCGGCGCGCTTTATGAAAAGAGCATGATGGACGGGGCGGCCAAACACCGCGCGGTCGCTGATTTCGACAGGATCGTCAACACGGTCTGTCCCTATTGCGGTGTCGGCTGCCAGACGGAGGCCCGCGTCAAGGATGGCAAGATCGTTCAGGTCGATGGCCGCAACGGCCCGGCCAACGAGAACCGGCTTTGCGTCAAGGGCCGCTTCGGCTTCGACTACGTCACCCATCCCGACCGGCTGACCGTGCCGCTGATCCGCCGGGAAGACGCGCCCAAGCATTGGGACGCCAAGCTCGACCGCTCCAACATGATGGAAGTCTTCCGCGAGGCGACCTGGGAAGAGGCGATGGAACTGGCCGCTTCCGGCCTGAAAAAGATTCACGCCGAGAAGGGCGGTGCGGGAATTGCCGGCTTCGGCTCGGCAAAATGCTCCAACGAGGAAGCCTATCTTTTCCAGAAGCTGATCCGCCAGGGCTTCGGCACCAACAATGTCGACCACTGCACCAGGCTGTGCCACGCCTCGTCGGTGGCAGCGCTGATGGAAGGCGTCAATTCGGGCGCCGTGACCGCGCCGTTTACCGCTGCGCAGGATTCCGACTGCATCATCGTCATCGGCGCGCGGCCTGCCGAAAACCACCCCGTGGCGGCGACCTATCTCAAGCAGGCGGCAAAGCGCGGCGCCAACCTCATCGTCATGGACCCGCGCGGCCAGAACCAGGGCATCGCCCGCTATGCCTCGCATGTTCTCAACTTCAAGCCGGGCCGAGACGTTTCCCTGCTCAATGCCATGCTGCATGTGATCATGGAGGAGGAACTCTATGACCGCCAATATGTGCAGGCCAACACGCTGGGCTTCGAGGACCTGAAGGAGAATGTGAAGAAGTTCCCGCCCGAGGAGATGGAGAAGGTCTGCGGCATTCCCGCCGGTACCATCCGCGAGGTGGCAAGGCTCTATGCCACATCCGAGCGCTCCATCATCTTCTGGGGCATGGGCGTTTCCCAGCATGTCCACGGCACCGACAATGCCCGCTGCCTGATCGCGCTGGCGCTGTCGACCGGCCATGTCGGCCGTCCGGGCACCGGCCTGCATCCGCTGCGCGGCCAGAACAACGTGCAGGGCGCTTCCGATGCCGGGCTGATCCCGATGGTCTATCCCGACTACAAGTCGGTGGAGGATGCGTCGGTTCGCGACCGCTATCAGGAGTTCTGGGGCACGGAACTCGACCCGAAAAAGGGACTGACCGTGGTCGAAATCATCAACGACATTCTCGGTGACGGCATTTCCGGCATGTACATCATGGGCGAGAACCCGGCCATGTCCGATCCTGACCAGAAGCATGCGCGGCGGGCGCTTGCCAAGCTCGAACACCTCGTGGTGCAGGACATCTTCCTGACGGAAACCGCCTGGCATGCCGACGTGGTGCTGCCGGCATCGGCCCATGCCGAAAAGACCGGCACCTATTCCAACACCAACCGTCAGGTCCAGATGGGCCGCCCGGTGCTCGACCCACCGGGTCAGGCGCGGCAGGACTGGGAAGTGACCGTCGAACTGGCCAATCGCCTCGGGCTCAACTGGAACTATCAACATCCAAGCGACGTCTTCGCCGAGATGACGCAGGTCATGCCCTCGCTTGCCAACATCACCTGGGAGCGGCTCGAGCGGGAGGATGTGGTGACCTATCCCTGCGATGCACCCGACGAGCCGGGCCACGAGATCATCTTCTACAACGGCTTCCCGACCGAATCCGGCCGGGCAAGGATTGTGCCGACCGATCTGGTGCCGCCGGCCGAACTGCCGGATGAAGAGTATCCTTTCGTGCTGACAACCGGCCGCATGCTGGAGCATTGGCATACCGGCGCCATGACACGCCGCGCTTCCAACCTCAATGCGCTGGAGCCGGAGCCCATTGCCGGCCTCAATCGCTGGGACATGAAGCGTCTGGGGCTGGCACCCGGCGACAAGGTGACGGTGGAAACCCGGCGCGGGGCGATCACGCTGAGCGCCCGCCAGGATCCCGATGTCGCCGAGGGAATGGTGTTCATCCCGTTCTGCTTCGTGGAAGCGGCCGCCAACGTGCTGACCAATCCGCAGCTTGATCCGATGGGAAAAATCCCCGAATTCAAGTTCTGCGCCGCGAAAGTGAGCCCGTCAGCAGCCCGCCAGGCGGCTGAGTGACAGCCCTTCCGGCTGCCGCGGCAGGCGCATTTGGCGACCGCAGCCACTTCAATCGGTTAAATCTTGGATGACACCCTAAAGTTCTATCCAGGCGCTGTTGCCCTTCGCGGGTCGACGTCATAGAAAACGCCCGACAATTCCTCCAGTTTTCAAGGACGGGTGTTTTCCATGAACATTCACGAATACCAGGCAAAGCAGGTACTCAAGGGTTTCGGCGCGCCGGTCGCCGAAGGCATGCCGATCCTTTCGGCCGATGATGTCGAAGGCGCAATCGCCGCGCTTCCGGGTCCGCTTTATGTGGTCAAGAGCCAGATTCACGCAGGCGGGCGCGGCAAGGGCAAGTTCAAGGAACTGCCCGAAGATGCCAAGGGCGGCGTGAGGCTGGCCTTTTCGCCCGACGAAGTGCGCGCCCATGTCAAGGAAATGCTTGGGCATACGCTGGTGACCAAGCAGACCGGCCCCGCCGGCAAACAGGTCAACCGGCTCTATCTGGAAGACGGCGCCGACATCGACCGCGAGCTCTATCTTTCCATCCTGGTCGACCGCGAAACCTCGAAAGTCTCGTTTGTCGCCTCCACCGAGGGCGGCATGGACATCGAGGCGGTAGCCGAGGAAACACCGGAGAAAATCCATACCATCGCCATCGACCCGCTGGCGGGCATCACCGATGCGGACGTCGAAAAACTGAACGCCGCCTTCGAACTCGAAGGCGCTGCGGCGGAAGACGGCAAGAGCCTGTTTCCCACCCTCTACAAGGCATTCGTCGAAAAGGACATGAGCCTGCTTGAGGTCAATCCGCTGATCGTCATGAAGGACGGTCACCTGCGCGTGCTTGATGCCAAGGTCTCCTTCGACAACAACGCGCTCTTCCGTCATCCCGACATCATGGAACTGCGCGATGAGACGGAGGAGGACGAGAAGGAAATCGAGGCCTCGAAATACGACCTCGCCTATATCGCGCTCGATGGCGACATCGGCTGCATGGTCAATGGCGCCGGCCTTGCCATGGCGACCATGGACATCATCAAGCTCTACGGTGCAGAACCTGCCAACTTCCTCGATGTCGGCGGCGGCGCCTCCAAGGAAAAGGTGACGGCCGCCTTCAAGATCATCACCTCCGACCCGAATGTGAAAGGCATTCTGGTCAACATCTTCGGCGGCATCATGCGCTGCGACGTGATCGCCGAGGGCGTGGTTGCCGCCGTCAGGGAAGTCGGCCTCCAGGTGCCGCTGGTCGTGCGCCTTGAAGGCACGAACGTCGAGAAGGGCAAGCAGATCATCAACGAGTCGGGTCTCAACGTCATCGCCGCCGACGATCTCGACGATGCCGCCCAGAAAATCGTCAAGGCAGTGAAGGGGTAACCCTTTGCAATACTCCGAAGCATTTAAATCGCTGGGTTATATTCTGGACAATCCTCGTCAAGATTGGACGGCGGCCAGTCCAGATGGCGTGTGTATTACCTTA
>JAMLIH010000065.1 GCA_023954255.1 Phyllobacteriaceae bacterium
CCACCGTCGTTCCGGGACACCCTCAAGGGGGCGGAGCCGGAATGATGAAGGAAGCCTGTTCCTCAGGCCGTTGCCGGCCTGAGGATACGGGTATTGACCAGCCGGGCGACCAGAATGCCGGCGATCATCGCTCCGACGAACTGGAAGGTCTCCACATAGCCGAGGCCGAGCGCGGGGATCGCACCGCCCGGACAGAAGCCGGAAATGCCCCAGCCGATGCCGAACACCGCCGAGCCGCCGATCAGGTATTTGTCGAGCTGGGTGCTGGTGGGCACCAGAAAACCCTTTTCGAACACCGGCGCGGTGCGCTGGCCGAAAACCAGCCTGTAGCCGATCGCCGTTGTAATGAGGGCCCCGCCCATGACGAAGATCAGGCTCGGATCCCAATGTCCGGCAACGTCGAAGAAATTGAGCACCTTGGCCGGATTGGCCATGCCGGAAAGGGCGATGCCCAGGCCGAAAACCGAGCCGATGATGAATGCGGTCAACAGTTTCATGGCTTCAGCCTCCGATAACGTGACGGGTGACATAGACGGTGATGAAGGCCGCGATCATGAAGACCGTGGTGGCGGCAATCGAGCGCGGCGAAAGCCGGGCCATGCCGCAGACCCCGTGGCCGCTGGTGCAGCCCGAGCCGAAATAGACGCCGGCACCGACGATGAAACCGCCGATGATCATCGGCAGGGTGGCCACGGGCACGGCGAAATCGATGGTGCCGCCCAGATTGGTAAAGACGAAGGGTGCAGCTACAGCGCCGGCAAGAAACGCTGCGCGCCACTGCCAGTCGGCAGCAAACGGCGGCAGGATGCCCTGCAGGATGCCGGTCATGCCGGCGATGCGGCCGTGAAACGCCATCAGCAGGGTCGCCGCCAGGCCGATCAGCACGCCCCCCAGCAGCGAGTAATACGGTGTGAACTCGGTGATCATGACAATCTTCTTCCCTCAGGTTAAACCGCTCCGGGCATTTGCCCGGACAGATGGCCATGTCTCAGGCCGATTTGCATTGCTCCCGCGAATAGTGTATGTAAATGATCGCTTATATTCAAGAGGCTTTATAAAATGACTGCTCTGGAAGAACTCGAACCCAAGATCAGCGAAGCGGCCCAACTGATGGAGATGCTGTCACAGCCGGTGCGGCTGAAGATTTTGTGCCTGCTGCTGGAAGGCGAGCGCAGCGTGCTGCAGCTTGCCGAATCCGCGGGCCTTTCCCAGCCTGCCATGTCGCATCACCTGCGCAAACTGCGCGATTCCGATCTCGTCGAGACCCGCCGCAGCGCCCAGACCATCTACTATTCCCTGAAGGGCGGCGAGGCCAAGGCGATCCTCGACACGCTGCATTCGATCTATTGCGCCGTGGACAAACCCGCCGGCGCCTCCACTGATGCAAGGCAAAAGGCGCAGTCGCGCTGCTGAGACATCACCGCCGGAACGCCGCCAGCCAGGAAAGGCTCGCCTGAGTTTCCCCTTGCGGGCGGTATTCGGCTCCGAGCGGCTTTTCCCATCCCAGTTCGTCCAGCCGGGCGAAGACTTTCCCGTAGTCGAGTTCGCCGTGATCCGGCGGCCCGCGATCCGGTACGGAAGCAAACTGGATGTGGCCGGTAACCGGCAGCAGCGCCTCGAGGCGGGCCAGCACATCCTCTCCCATTCGCGCCACGTGATAGCAGTCGAACATCAGTCTCAGATTCGCCAGGCCGGTATCCGCGATCAGCCGTTCGGCAAGGCGGGTCGAACCGAGAAAATAGCCCGGCACGTCATGGCTGTTGATCGGCTCGATCAGGATGGTGATGCCGTGTTCCGCCGCCTTTTCGCAGGCATATCGCAGGTTTCGCCGGAAGGTTGCCTCAGCTTCCGGGCCCTGGGCAATACCCGCCATGGCATGGATACCGGCTGCGCCAATGGCGGCGGCATAGGCAACCGCCTGATCGATGGACGCCCGCGCCGCCTTCTCCTCATCCGCCAGCGCGAGCAGGCCGAACCGTCCCTCCCCGCCGGTCGTGGTATTGAGGCCCAGCATCGCCAGGCCGGTTTCTTCCAGCGCTGCCCGCACCAGCGCGGGGTCGCGATCATAGGGCCAGTGACACTCCACCGCATCGAACCCGGCGGATGCGGCAGCCCGGATGGCTTCTTCCAGCGGCAGTTCCGGCCACAGAAAACCGAGATTGGCGGAAAAGCGCGGCACCCAGGCTCCTACAGTTTCAGCCCGCGCAGGCGCAGCGCGTTGGAAATCACCGACACCGAGGAAAGGCTCATGGCGGCTGCCGCAATCATCGGCGACAGCAGCGTGCCCGTCAGCGGATAGAGGATACCGGCGGCAACCGGCACACCGACCGAATTGTAGGCAAAGGCGAAGAACAGGTTCTGCTTGATGTTGGCAAGCGTCGCCTCGGCCAGCCTGCGCGCACGCACGATAGCCGAAAGGTCGCCCTTGAGCAGGGTGATGCCGGCGCTTTCCAGCGCCACATCCGTACCCGTACCCATGGCAATGCCGACATCGGCGGCGGCAAGTGCGGGCGCATCGTTGATGCCGTCGCCCGCCATGGCGACCTTGCGGCCGGCCCTGCGCAACGCGTCGATCAGGGCCTTCTTGTCTTCCGGCAATACCCCGGCGCGCACCTCGTCGATGCCGAGCTTTCCGGCTACCGCCTTCGCCGTGGTCTCGTTGTCGCCGGTTGCCATGATGATGCGCACGCCCTTTTCATGCAGCGCGGCAATGGCTTCCTTGGCGTTTTCCTTCACCGGGTCGGCAACGGCGAGGATACCGGCCAGACGGCCATCGATGGCAACGAACATTGCCGTCTTGCCTTCCTCGTGAAGCCGTTCGGCGTCTGCTGCGCCCTTTTCGAGATCGATCTTTTCGGCCGCCATCATCCGGGCGTTGCCCAGCGCAACCGGTTTGCCGCCCACCGTGCCGCGAACGCCCATGCCGGTCACTGATTCGAAATCCCCGGCAGACGGAATGTCGGCGCCGCGCGCCTTCACGCCGGCGGTGATGGCTTCGGCCAGCGGATGCTCCGAACCCGTCTCCAGCGCACCGGCGGCCGCCAGCAGGGTCTTCTCCGCGGTACGGCCAATCGTCACGACATCGGTCAGTTTCGGCCTTCCTTCGGTCAGCGTGCCGGTCTTGTCGACCACCAGCGTGTCGATCCCGGCAAGCGCCTCGAGCGCGCCGGCTTCCTTGACCAGAACGCCCGCCTGCGCGCCGCGCCCGGTGGCGGTCATGATCGACATCGGCGTTGCCAGCCCCAGCGCACAGGGACAGGCGATGATCAGCACCGAAACGGCGGAAATGACGGCGAAGACGAAGGCCGGCTGCGGCCCGAGAAAAAGCCAGGCGATAAAGGCAATCACTGCCACGGCGACCACCGTCGGCACGAACCATCCGGCCACCCGGTCGGCAAGCCCCTGAATAGGTGCGCGCGAGCGCTGGGCGCCCGCCACCATGGCGACGATCTGCGCCAGCATGGTTTCGTCGCCCACCTGGCGCGCTTCCATCACCAGCGTGCCGTTCTTGTTGAGCGTGCCGCCGGTCACCCTGTCGCCGGCATTCTTCTCCACCGGCAGCGGCTCGCCCGTCAGCATGCTCTCGTCAACGGAAGAGGCGCCCTCCGTGATCACCCCGTCGACGGGAACGCTCTCGCCCGGACGCACCCGCAGCCGGTCGCCCTCGACGATATTTTCAAGCGGTGCGTCATACTCCTCGCCACCGGGCGTAATGCGCCGTGCGGTTTTCGGCGACAGGTCGAGCAGCGCGCGGATCGCGTCCCCCGTGCGCTCGCGCGCCTTCAGTTCCAGCACCTGGCCGACGAACACCAGCGCGATGATGACCACCGCCGCCTCGTAATAGACCGGCATGTGGGTGCCGTGCATCTTCAGCGAATCGGGAAATAGCCCGGGAAGGAAGGTAGCGATCACCGAATAGCCATAGGCCGCACCGACGCCCATCATGATGAGCGTCCACATGTTGAGGTTCCAGGTTTTGATCGAGGTCCAGCCGCGATGGAAGAACGGCCGCGCCGCCCACAACACCACCGGCGTTGCCAATGCGAATTCGAGCCATGTCGAGACGGTTTCGCCCAGCCACTGGCGCACCGGCAGGCCCACCATCGGCCCCATGGTCAGAATAAGCAGCGGGATCGCCGCAAGCGCGCTGACCCAAAGCCTGCGGGTGAAATCGATCAGCTCGTGATTGGGGCCGTCGGCAATCCCGTCCATCGGCTCCAGCGCCATGCCGCAGATCGGGCAGGTGCCGGGCCCTTCCTGAACGATTTCGGGATCCATCGGGCAGGTGTATTTCGTGCCCTTGGCAGCCGCCGTCTTCTTCCTGGCCTTGTTGCCGGAAAGATAGAAATACGGATCGGCCTCGAAACGGTCATGGCATTTCGGATTGCAGAAGTGGAATTCGTCGCCCTTGTATTTGAGCGACGGCTTGCCCTTGCCGAGCGTCACCGTCATGCCGCAGACGACGTCCTTGACCGTGCCGTCCACCGGCACCGTGGCCGATTTCAGGATTTCCGCCGGACTTGGCGCCGCTTTGGCCGGGTCTTTGTGCTTGTGTCCACCACAGCAGCTTCCCGCCGTCTTGTCCTGCGCCTCGTGATGGGCGTGCGAATGTTCCATGGCTGAGTTCCCGCTTCTGCCGGTGACGATCACCAGCAGATAGGCCTTCCAGTGACTGGAAGGTCAAGGCCTCGCGGCAGCTACGGCGCTAGCCGAGAACGGAAAAACTCGATTCCCGGTTGATCGGCCGCTTGCGGGAATAAAACCCCGCATCGGTCTCGAGCCCGAGATAGGGCAGCGTGAACTTCATCGGATCGGCATCGTGGTCATTGCCGTTCTCGCAATAGTCGATCAGCGAGGCCATCAGCTTGCCGGCAATCGGGGCGTTCTTGTACTGGTTGCCGCTGGTGCCGCAGGCCATGTAGAAACCCGGCAGCGACGACTTGTCGTAAATCGGTATCCAGTCGGTCGAGGCATCGTAGAGATCGACCACGCCGCGGGTTTTCGACGGTATGCCGAGCGACGGCACCCGCTGGGCGTAGCGCATCGCCTGCACCGTCCACTGATCGGTGAAATTGCGGTCGTAGTCGATGTCGTTGTCGACCCAGTAATGAGGATCGCATTCAGGGTCTTCGGAACCGATGAGAATGTTGTTGCCGTGCTCCGGCCGGCTGTAGCAGGCGATGTCGCTGTCGGAGACGATCATGCCGTCATGTTCGAAATCGAACCCGGCGGGCGACGGCACATGCACCACCTCCTGGCGCAGCGGCCGCGTCTCGATGGTCATGTCGCCGGTCACCCCCGCCATGCGGTTGATGATCGAGGAGCCGGGCCCGGCCACGTTGATCACCACCGGCGCGTGGATTTCCTCACCCGTGTCGAGCTTGACGCCCTTCACCCGGCCGCCTTCCTGCAGGATTTCCGTGACGGTGACACCGAGGCGGAATTCAGCACCGTGCCTTTTCGCGGCATCGGCGAGATTCTGGCTCGACAGCGCCGGATCGGTGACATAGCCCGCATTGGGCCAGAACACACCGCCGCGCAGATGCCTGCCATTGGACTTGCCGAAATCGGCATCCTTCATCGCCTTCGGCGGCGTATAGCTTTCCAGCGAGAAGATCGGCAGGCGTTTTGTCACCTCTTCGGCGCTCCAGTCCTCGAACGGGCAGTTGAGCTTGCCGGAATTCTCCTTGTGCTTTTCCAGATAGCCGTTGGCTTCCGTCTTCATCACCACGCAGCCGGTCTCGCGGAAAGTCGCCAGATCGGCATCCTTTGCCAGCCCCAGATAGTCGGCCCAGTCGCGCCAGTAGTGATAGCCTTCCCATGCGAAGGCCGTGCCGTCGAAGGTCGAGTAATGCATGCGGATGATGGCGCACGAACCCGCCGTCGAACCGTGGCCGATCTGCCGGTTGCGGTCCAGCGAAAGGGTTTTCCAGCCAGCCTTGGCGAGTTCATAGGCGGTGGCGGTGCCGATGACGCCGGTACCGATGATGATGGCGTCGGGGGTATTGCTCATGTTTGGCTCCCGGAGAGGGTTTTGGGTTGAAGCTGCCGGGCGAATGCCCGATGGGTACGGATTTCCTCCTCGCTGGCGCGCTGGCCGGTAAATCCGATGACATAGAGCGGGCCGAGCGCGATGCGCTCTTCCAGCGTTTCGTTGAGATCGGCGATGTTGTAGCCGATCTGCATGTAATAGAGGATGCGCGCCCGGATATGTGCCTCCTCCCGGTCATAGCCGTGGCGGAGGAACATTTTCTCGATCGCGGCCGTCCTCGCCGCATCCGAGCGATCCAGAATGCGCCGAACCTTGCCGGAACGCCGCGCCCAGTCGCGCACCGCAAAATCGAGCCCGGTGTTGAACAATTGCGGATCGATGAAGCATCGGAAGAAATACAGCACCGCCTCAGCGATGGTTTTCGTCGGCGCCTCCGTATGCCGGATCAGGATCGCGGTATTGGTTTCCTCCCAATAGCCCAGCAGCGAGTCGAGCAGGTCCTGCCGGCTTTTGAAATACCAGTAGAAACTCGACCGCGATACGCTCATCCTCTCGGCAATGTTGAGCACCTTGACCTGGTCGACGCCGTCGGAAATCAGTACGTCCAGTGCCACGTTCAGCCAGTCCTCGCGGGTCACCTTGACATTGCCGGCAAGCGGCTCGCGCTCGGGATCGTTGCGATGCAGCAACCGCGTGACATTCGGTTTGTTCATGTCTTCTCCTCCCGGAAAAGAAACCGGCCTCTCCAAGCCTGCTTCCTCTCCCGGTAATGCACTTTGCCTGCCGGGACTGCTGTTTCCGATCCCGCTTCGCCCGGGGCCTGTATGCCTTCAGCCGCGCATGGCTTTGCCTTGCGGATCGTAGGGGGATGGCGCAATCACCCTTGCAGCCCGCTCGACACCGACCACGTGAACCGAAAGCGCCGTTCCCTCCCTGGCATATTCACGATCAACCAGCGCCATGGCAAGCGATTTGCCGACCGTGTGGCCATAGCCGCCGGAAGTCACGAATCCGGCAAGCCTGCCGTCAGCCCAGACCGGCTCGTAACCGCTGGCATCGGCATCCCCGGCATCCACTTCCAGCGTCACCAGATGTTTTGCCGGACCGTTGCCGTCACGTTCGGCAAGCGCTGCCTCCCGGCCGATGAAATCGCCCTTTTCCCAGTCGATCCAGCGGTCCATGCCGGTCATGCCCGGCGTATATTCCTGCCGGAACTCCGACGACCAGATGCCGAAACTCTTTTCCAGCCTGAGTGACAGCAGCGCGTTGAAACCGTATTCGCCGATACCCAGATCGGCACCGGCCCCAAGCAGCATGCGCCGGAGCGCAATGTGATCGCCCATCCGGCAGTTGATCTCGTAGCCGAACTCGCCTGCCACCGACATGCGCGCCACCCGTGCCTGCACCAGGCCGATGTCGAACTGGCCGCAGCCCATGAAGGGCAGCGCCGCGATATCGCCATCGGTCAGCTTCCCGATCACCTTCAGCGAATTGGGGCCTGCCAGCGAAAATCCGGCGACATCCTCGCCGAGATCGCGCACTTTGACGCCATCCTCCAGATGGCTGTTGAACCAGCGCATGTGCCAGGCGCGCAGGTAATAGGAGCCCATGATCCACCAGGTGCCGTCGCCCCAGTTGAAAACGGTGAGATCGCCCTGCAGGCGGCCGGAAGGTGCCAGCATCGGCGCCAGCCGCGCCCGGCCGGGCTTGGGCAGTTTCGAGGCCATCAGCCGGTTGAGCCAGCTTTCCGCCTTCGGCCCCGTCACCTCGTAGCGCGAGAAGCCGCTGATATCGAGCAGGCCGACCTTTTCGCGCACATTGCGGCATTCCGCGCCGACGATGTCGTGCGCATTGGAGCGCTTCAGCGTCAGGTTCTCGGTGAAACCGGCATTCGGCGCAAAATAGAGCGGCGTCTCTAGATCCCAGCTCACCCCCCAGCGGCAGCCTGCCGCCGTCATTTCAGAATGCGCCGGCGCCATTTTGAGCGGCCTACCCGCCGGCAGTTGTTCATTGGGATAGCTCATCACGAACCGGCGGGAATAGAACTGTCCCGTCGTCTCCCTGATGTACTGCTTGTTGGCAGCCCACGGTCCGTAGCGCGCCACATCCATCGGCCAGGCATCGGCTTCCGGCTCGCCATGGATCATCCACTCGGCCAGCGTCTTGCCGACACCGCCGCCCTGCAGGAAGCCCGCCATCACCGCGCAGGCGCACCAGTAGCCGCGCTTGCCGGGCACGGGTCCGACCAGCGGATTGCCGTCCGGAGAGAAGGTGAAGGCGCCGTTGACCCAGGTCTTGATCCCCACATCCTGGATCGCCGGATAGCGTTCGAAGCCGAGCGTCAGTTCGTTTTCGATCCTGTCGAGCTGTTCCTGAAACAGTTCCTCGCCATAGTCCCACGGCGCGCCGTCCATCGCCCAGTGCTCGTGATCGACCTCGTAGATGCCGACCAGAACGCCCTTCTGGTCCTGCCGCATATAGGTGAAGCCCTCGAGATCGACGGTCATCGGCATTTCGAAATCGGCTGCCGCCACCTCCGGGATCGAGTCGGTGATGAGATAATGGTGCTTGAGCGGCGAGACCGGCAGTTCGATCCCCGCCATGCGGCCCACCTGCTTGGCCCACAGCCCGCCGGCATTGACCACATGTTCGCAGGTGATCACGCCCTTGTCGGTGATGACCTTCCAGCCGTCGGCGGTCTGTTCCAGTGCCTCCACCTTGACACCCTCGTAATATTCCGCGCCGCGCTTCTTCGCCGCCGTCGCATAGGCCTGCACCGTGCCGGTGGTGTCGATATAGCCTTCCCGGTCGGCCCACATCGCGCCCAGAACGCCGTCCGTCGACATGATCGGGCAGCGCTTCTGCGCCTCTTGTGGCGTCAGGAGTTCGCAATCGTCGATGCCGATCGACTGGAAGACGCGGTAATTCGCCTGCAGCCACTCCCAGCGTTCCGGCGTTCCGGCAAGCGTCAGCCCGCCCGTCATGTGCAGCCCGATGTTCTGGCCGGATTCAGCCTCGATCTCGCTCAGAAGATCGATCGTGTAGGCCTGCAGGGCCGCCATGTTGGGATCGGCATTGAGCGCATGGATGCCGCCTGCCGCGTGCCAGGAAGAGCCCGATGCCAGCCTGCGCCGCTCCAGCATGACGACATCGCTCCAGCCGAATTTGGCCAGATGGTAGAGTACCGACGAGCCGACCACGCCGCCACCGATGACGACAACCCTGTAGTGGGATTTCATGCCAATCTCCTCCTGGATCGTTTCACCGTCAGGTGGAAACGACGACTTTCGCCACGCAACCGGGTTACATGGCGCATTCCGATTTTGCCGATTCCGTCAAAATTGAAACTGCTCTGCCCGAAACGCTAGTGAAAAGCGCAGGCGCTGTCTAGACAGAAATGTACATTGCTATTGGAATCGCCGCCTTGGCCCGCTGTCCGTTTCCGCTCGGAACGTGATGGCCGGCCGCTGTCAGCCGGCAGCACAGTCGCGGCAGGTGCCGCGCAGTTCCACCGTCGAGTGGCGGACGGTGAAGCCTGATCGGGCGGCAAGCGATTTCAGCCGCACGGCCAGATCGTCATCGGCCAGTTCCGTAACATCACCACAGCTCTGGCAGATGGTGAACGCTGTCTGCCCGTGGCCTTCGCACTCGGCATGGCTGCAGGCAACAAAGGCGTTGAGGCTTTCGAGCCGGTGAACAAGGCCATATTCGACCAGCTTGTCGAGGGCCCGGTAGACCTGCAGCGGGGCGCGGAAACCGTGATCGCGAAGCTCGTCCAGAATGGTGTAGGCGCTGAGCGGCCCGCTTGCCTTTGCCAGCGCACCCATGACCAGGGACTGGTTCTTCGTCAGATCGGCCGTGGTGTGAACGTGATCGCTCATGACGGGTCTCCTTTAACGGGCTGGGCGACACCGCGATCTTTTCGTCGGGCTGCCAGAAGGCCGGGAACCGGCAACAGGGACAGGACGAACAGAAACAGCGCGGCAACGACAATACTGGGTCCTGCCGGCGTATCCCATTCAAGCGAACCGAACAAACCGCCGAACACCGAGACAGCACCGGCGAGCGCTGCCAGAACAGCCATCTGCTCGGGACCGGACACGAACCGCCGCGCCGTGGCGGCCGGAATGATCAGCATCGCCGTGATCAGCAGAACACCGACGATCTTCATTGAAATGGCGATGACGGCGGCCATCAGCAACATGAAGATGATGTTGGCGCGCTCGGGGTTCATGCCCTCTGCCTGAGCAAGCTCGGCGTTCACGGTAGCAGCAAAAAGCGGCCGCCAGATCGCTGCCAGAATGGCAAGCACAACTACCCCGCCGGTCCAGACGATGGCGACGTCCAGCTTCGAGACGGCCAGAATGTCACCGAACAGAAAGCCCATCAGGTCCATGCGTATCCACGTCATGAAGGCCAGTACCACGAGCCCCAGCGCCAGCGCCGAATGGGCAAGCAGTCCGAGCAGCGCATCCGCCGACAGCGAAGCACGCCGCTGCAGAAGCAGAAGGGCGATGGAAACGCAGGCCGACACCGCAAAAACGGCCAGCGTGACGTTAACCTCGAACAGAAAGGCAAGCGCAACGCCAAGCAGCGCGGCATGGGACAGCGTATCGCCGAAATAGGCGAGCCTGCGCCAGACGATGAAACAGCCGAGCGGACCGGCGACAAGCGCAACGCCGATACCGGCAAGCAGCGCGCGGATGAAGAAATCGTCAAGCATCGTGTCCGTCCTTGCCAATCCCGTCTTTCCCATGGTTATGCGCGGGGCCATGCGCATGGCTGTGATCATGATGGCCGTCTTCGGGGTGGCAGTGCTCGGTAATGGTACCGTCGGCATGCTTCACCCGGCCATCGGGCAGATGGGTATGATCGTGATGATGCTCGTAGACGGCCAACGTCGAAGCAGCCCGCCCACCGAACAGTGCCTTGTACTCGGCGCTTGAGGCCACCGCCGTCGGCGTGCCGGAACAGCAGACATGACCGTTGAGGCAGATCACCCGGTCGGTTGCCGCCATGACCACATGCAGATCGTGGGAAATTAGCAGGATACCGCAATCAAGCTCATCGCGGATGCGCTTGATCAAATCGTAGAGCGCGATCTCGCCGTTGAAATCGACCCCCTGCACCGGTTCATCGAGAACCAGCAATTGCGGCTTGCGCGCAATCGCGCGGGCCAGCAGCACGCGCTGAAATTCACCGCCCGACAGATTGCGCATCTGCGCCTGTGCCAGATGGCTGACACCGGTCTCCGCCATCGCGCCGGCTGCCTCGCGCTCGCTGATATGGCCGGTCAGATGCAGAAAACGCTGCACTGTCAGCGGTAGTGTCCAGTCAACGGCCAGCTTCTGGGGCACATAGGCAATCCTCAGCCCGGCACGCCGGCGAACCGAGCCTTCATCCGGCTTCAGGATGCCAAGCGCCATTCTGGCCGTGGTCGATTTGCCCGAACCGTTGGGTCCGATCAGGGTGACGATCTCGCCCGCCGCCATGGCGAAGGAAACGCCGCGCACCAGCCAGTTGCCGGCGCGCTCGATGCCGGCATTTTCGAGTGTGAGGAGAGGTTCGGTTTTCTTCAACATGTCTGCTGACACCATACGGCGCCACGTGTTTGACGCACTGCTTCAGAAGAATCTTCGGGACTATTGCCTTGACGTATCGCACACGTTATACCATTACACAATCATGTTATGAAATAACATCACCTACTGATCGGTTCAATTTCCGGAGATTATCATGAGTTCTGCCAGGTCCCTCATTCTTGCTGCACTTCTTTCCACCACCGCCTACACCGCCCATGCCGAAGTCAAGGCCGTCGCCTCCATCAAGCCGGTGCATTCGCTGGTTGCAGCCGTCATGGAGGGCGTTGGAGAACCCGGTCTGATCGTCGACGGAGCAGGTTCCCCGCACACCTATGCCCTGAAGCCGTCCCAGGCACAGATGCTGGAAAATGCAGACGTCGTCTTCTGGGTTGGTCATGAACTGGAAGCCTTCCTCGAAAAACCGCTCGAGACCATTGGCGCGAAGGCAACAGCGGTGGAACTGCTCGATTCCCACGGCCTGAAGAAACTCGGCTTCCGCGAGGGCGGCGCCTTCGAAAAGCACAAGCACGAGGACGGCGATGATCATGATGACCATGATCACAAGGCCGAAGCCGAGCACGACCACGATGATGAAGAAACCGCCGAGGCGGAGCATGAACACGAGCATGAGCACGGTGAATTCGACACCCATGTCTGGCTTGATCCGATGAATGCCAAGGCCATGGTGCATGAAATCGAGGAAGCGCTGGTCAAGGCCGATCCGGAAAACGCGGCCAAATACGAAGCCAATGCGGAAGCCGTCAGTGCCCGCCTCGATGCGCTCATTGCCGAGGTTTCCGCCGAACTCGATCCGGTCAAGGACAAGCCCTTCATCGTGTTTCACGATGCCTATCAGTATTTCGAAAACCGCTTCGGCGTGACGGCCGCCGGCTCGATTACCGTTTCGCCGGAGGTCATGCCCGGAGCAGAGCGTGTAGGGGAAATCCGCGCAAAGGTTCAGGAGCTGAGTGCCGCCTGCGTATTCTCCGAACCGCAATTCGAGCCGAAACTGGTATCGACCATCACCGAAGGCACCCAGGCCAAGTCAGGCGTTCTGGATCCGTTGGGTGCAGCACTCGACGATGGACCTTCACTCTATTTCGAGGTGATCCGAAACATGGCCAACGCGCTCAAATCCTGCCTGTCCCAGGCAAGCTGAGCAATCACAGCGAATGAAGACAGGTGGCAATTTCGCCGCCTGTTTTTGAAATCGAAATTGTAATGTTATAACATTTGGAGAAAACCATGAAACCATCCTCCCGACTATCCATCCTGAAAGCCGCGGCATCGGCAACTGTCCTGCTGCTGTCCGCAGGTTTCGCTGGCGCACACGGCATATGGATTGCCGAACGCCACAGTGACCTTGCCGTCGTTTATGGCCACGGGTCTTCCGACGAGGGCTATGATCCGGCAAAGCTCACTTCCCTGCGTCTGCTCGATGAAAGGGGCGCGCAACTGCCGGTTCAAAGAATGGACGGCAACGATCACGTTACATTCGCCAAGGTCGACGGCGCGGCGGTTGCGGTTTCCACCCTGGACAACGGCTTCTGGAGCAAGGGGGCTGATGGAAAGTGGGTGAACAAGTCCAAGGACGAAGTGTAGGACGCAACGGAAGGTGGCCGTTATCTGAAGTATTCGGTTACCATTCTCGATCATCTCCACGACACTCCCAAGCCCCACGGCCTCGGCTTCGAGATCGTTCCGCTGGCGGATCCGAGCGTCATGAAAGCCGGCGACACACTGGACGTTCAGGTGCTTCTGCGCGGCAAGCCGGTAGCCGATGTCGTCGTTATCGCTGAATACACCACCGACAGCGACAATCGTTCGGTTAGGACTAATGCGGATGGCAAGGCATCGATCACCATCCGCAATCAGGGCCTCAACGTCGTTGCTGCCTCCTTCAGCGAGGAACTGCAGGACAGGACAAGGGCAGATGAAGTCGGCCACTTCGCCACGCTGACCCTCAACCTGCACTACCACGCCGAGTAACTCTCACCGGCGGGCGACTGGAGCGTGTCATGCCCGGATGCCGCCCTCTCCCCCAACTCACCAAAGCAACGTGATGACACATGAACACCGAACGCCTGCCCGTTACCGTTCTCTCCGGCTTTCTGGGTGCCGGGAAGACCACACTTCTCAACCACATTCTGAACAACCGCGAAGGCCTTCGGGTAGCGGTGATCGTCAACGACATGAGCGAGGTCAATATCGATGCGAGCCTTGTCCGGGACGGGGGAGCAAACCTCTCGAGAACCGATGAGCAGCTTGTTGAAATGACCAATGGATGCATCTGCTGCACCTTGCGCGACGATCTTTTGAAAGAGGTTCGCACGCTGGCAGAGGAAAACCGCTTCGACCATCTGCTGATCGAATCGACCGGCATTTCCGAACCCCTGCCTGTCGCCTCCACCTTCGAGTTCCGCGACGAGGACGGGCAGAGCCTGTCCGACATTACCCGGCTGGATTCCATGGTGACGGTCGTCGATGCCGCCAACCTGCTCAGGGACTACGCTTCAAAAGACTTTCTGCGCGACCGGGGCGAGACCCTTGGCGACGAGGACGACCGCGCGCTGGTTGATCTGCTTGTCGACCAGATCGAGTTTGCCGACACGATCATCCTCAACAAGATATCGGATACGGTGCCGGAAAACCTCGATGTGGCACGCAAGATCATTCGCGGTCTCAACCCCGACGCCGTGCTGATCGAAACCGATTTCGCGCAGGTGGCACCCGGTGACGTGCTCGGCACTGGCCGGTTCGATTTCGACAGGGCGCACGAGCATCCGCTCTGGTACAAGGAACTGAACGGCTTTGCAGATCATGTCCCCGAAACAGAGGAATACGGCATCCGCTCTTTCGTCTACCGGGCACGCCAGCCGTTCGATCCGCAAAAGCTGCAGGCCTTCATCGGCAGCGCCTGGCCCGGCGTCGTCCGCGCCAAGGGCTTCTTCTGGCTGGCGACACGGCCCCGTTTCGTCGGCGAGTTTTCCATGGCCGGTGCCCTGGTGCGTACAGGAAAACGCGGTCTGTGGTGGTCTGAGGTGCCGAAGGAATACTGGCCGGACAATCCGGCCTGGCTCGATGCCATGCAGCCCTACTTTGACCCGGTCTGGGGTGACCGGCGCCAGGAACTGGTTTTCATCGGCTGCGACCCGATGAACGAAGCCGCCATCCGCCGCGATCTCGATGCCTGCCTTGTGAAAGCTCCGGCCTTTCTGCCCGATCTGTGGAAGTCGATGCCTGATCCGTTTCCCGCATGGGAGGCAAGGACAGCTTGAGGCTCACATGCCCTGCGGCTTCTTCATCCTGATCTGAGCGCGTGAGTGAGCACTGCGCCGGTCTCGTAATAGGCCGAACGCAGGCCTGCGAACCGTTCGCCGTGGCTGGCGACCGGCGATAGCGGCAGCAGCGCCGGATCGTCTTTCAGCAGCGCCTGCGCTGCCAGCGTACCGAAGGTGGTGCCCGGCCCGATGCCGCGCCCCGAATAGCCGAAACAGGCATAGGCGTTCGGGCCGACAGCGAGAATTTTCGGCAGATGGTCGCCGGTCATGCCGATGCGCCCGCACCAGGCATGGTCGATGCCGATATCGCCGAGACCCTCAAACAGCCGGGTAGCCAACCGCTGCGCCCAGCCGCGGTGAATGCCGCCGCCCGGTCCTTCGAGGTTACCGACCGCGCCGATCAGCAGCCTTCCGGTACGGTCCCTGCGGAACGACGACATGACGAGTGCCGTATCCCAGCAGCCCTCGCCGCCGGGCAGGATATGGGCAAAGCGCTCACCGGCAAGCGGCTCGGTCGCAACCTGGAAATAATGGACCGCAACGGTTTCGGGCGATCTCATCCCGCCCACCGGCTGGTGATAGGCATTGGTCGCGACAAGAAGTGACCGTGCCGTGACCGTGCCGCCCGGCGTCTCCACCACCCAGCCGCTCTTTGCCTGCCGGATGGCGGTGGCCGGTGTCCGGGCGCAAAGCCTTGCGCCGGCATTCACGGCTGCCCGCGCCAGCCCGCGGCAATAGGACAGCGGATTGATCGTGCCGGCCCGTGCATCGTGCAACGCGCCGTGGAAAACCGAAGAACCCGTTCGCCGCCGCGTCTCCGCTGCATCGAGCAGGGTGACCGGCGCGCCGAGCGCCACCTGCTGGCGATGGCGGTCTTCCAGGTCGCGCAGGCCCGATTGCGAATGCGCGCAATGCAGCGTGCCGTTGCGGACAGCCTCGCAGGCGATGCCGTGCTTTTCGACCAGATCGAAAACCCGCTTCGGCGCACTCGCCAGATGGGTGCTCAGCCGCCTGCCTTCCGCTTCGCCGAGTATTTCCGTGATCGCTTCCGGCGGCAGCCACAACCCGGCATTGACGAGGCCGACATTGCGCCCCGAGCCGCCATGGCCGATCTCCTGCGCTTCAATCAGACAGACGGTTGCTCCGTTGCCCGCCGCCTCCAGTGCCGCCGCGCAACCGGTGAACCCGCCGCCGATGACCGCCAGATCGACGCTGCAATCCTGATCGAGCGGCGGCGCGGCAACCTTCTCCTCGCAAGTGGTTTCCCAGAGATTTCCGGTCGCACATGTCATGGCTCAGCTTCTCACCACTTGCGGGCGCTGTTCCGCCATTCCCATGGAAACGAGTATCGGCGCCTCCTCCTGCCTTCGCTGGAAACCGGCTTTCGATGCCATGCCGCGCCAGTTCGACAGGATCAGCGATTGCGCCACCGCGCCGCCCAGCGTGGTGCCGGGGCCGGTGACGATGAAGAGATCGGGCGCGAACTCCCGCGCCGCAATGCGCATCGCATGGGTAAAGTCGTAGGTCTCGACCACCTGATGGCCGAGCGTGTAATCGCGAAGTGCCTGCGGATCGCTCGCCCCCGGCCACCAGATCGCACCGCGCCCGTCGACCAGCGGCAGCACGGGACCGGAAAACAACTCCGGTGCAAGCGCCGCCCTGCCCTTTTCGGCAACCGGCGCCTGAAGATGCGAATGAAACGCCGCATGGTTGGCAAGTCGCATCGGGAACCTGCCCTGTACCGGCGGCACCGCAGCCTCGAAGGCCGCGAGCCCCGCCTCGTTTCCCGCCAGCACCAGCATGCCGCCGAGATCGATCGACAGGGTCAACACCGCATCCTGCCGGCTGCCGATTTCCCGGACCAGTTCCAGTAATTCCGCCTTGCGGGAAGCCGAGGCTTTCCAGTCGTCATCCATGAACGGGTAGACAAGCTGGCCACCGATCAGCGCCTCCTGCATCAGCGTCCCCATGGTGTTGACGACCGCAAATCCGTTTTCCGCGCTGAGCACTCCGGCACAGGCAAGCGCCGAATACCAGCCCATGGAATTGCCGGTCACCGCAACGATGTCGATGGCCTCCCGATCTATCGACAGAAAGTCGCCAAGCGTTGCCGCATAGATCAGCGCCGAGGCATTGTCGCCGCGCGTGTGCCTGGCGACGGAGAAGGTGTCAGCGCCATCCAGCGCCGAAAGGGTTTCCTGACCGGCATCCGCCCGTCTTTTGTCGAAGGCTGACAGTAGCGCGCCTTGTCGGTGAAATGTCGGGCCAGATAGCCGAGTTCACCCTTGTTGTAGGTGCCCCGGCCGGGACAGACGACAACTGCCGTTTTTCTGCCGCCTGCCGTCATGCCGGTTGCTCCAGCAGTGCTTTCGCAGCCGCAACGATCTGTTCGGTTGAAGGCATGGTGGCCGCATAGGCAGGCCCGGTGGCAATGAAGCTGTCTTCCGCCGTCAGCCTTGCCAGGGGAACTGCCGTCTTTTCCGACAGCAGCGCCATCAATCCCTCGGCAACTCCGCCGGAGCGCCGCGTCTCATCGACGATCAGGATTCGCTTGGCGCCTTTCACTGCTTCCAGCAAACCTGCTTCCGGCAAGGGGGACAGCCAGCGTAGATCGACAGCTCGTGTCTTGATGCCCTCTGCCGCAAGCTGGCGTTCGGCCTGCCGCGACAGGTAATAGCCGTTGGCAAAGCTGACAAGCGCGATGTCCGTTCCGTCGCCGTGCATGCCCACCTCGCCAAGCGGGATGCTGCTTGAGCGGTCGGGATAGCGCGTCATCCAGCCGCCATCCTTTTCCCCGTGCAGATCGCGCATCGGATAAAGCGCAATCGGTTCGAGGAAGACGACGACGCGCTGCTCCTCGCGGGCAAGGCGCGCACATTCGCGCAGCATCATTGCCGCATCCGCCCCGTTCGACGGACAGGCGAGAATGACGCCGGGAATATCGCGCAGCACGGCAACCGAATTGTCGTTGTGGAAATGCCCGCCGAACCCCTTCTGGTAACCGAGCCCCGCAATGCGCACCACCATCGGATTGGTGTATTGTCCGTTGGAAAAGAAGGGCAGCGTTGCCGCCTCGCCGCGCAACTGGTCTTCCGCATTGTGCAGATAGGCGAGGAACTGGATCTCCGGCACCGGCGTGAACCCGTTCTGCGCCATGCCGATGGCGAGGCCCAGGATCGACTGCTCGTCGAGCAGCGTGTCGATCACCCGGTCGGAGCCGAAGCGGGCAATCAGCTTCTGCGTCACGCCATAGACGCCGCCCTTGCGGCCCACATCCTCGCCCATCAGCACGACCTCGCCACGGTCGAGCATCAGATCGGTCAGCGCCCAGTTGATCAGCCGGCTCATGATCTGCGGCTCTTCCATCGCCTTGATGTCGGCGCCGAAGGCTTCGGCCCGCACCTCGGCGGAGGGTCCGTTGGTCGCCCGGCAATCACGTTTCGGCGGAATGAGGCTTGCCATCACCTCGCCTGCCGTCTTCAGCTTGGGCCGTGTCACCGCTTCTTCCGCAATGCGCGCGACCCGTTCGTTGGTCTCGTCATAGATCGTCAGCGCGTCCTCGGGTGTCAGTGCGCCCGCCTGATCGAGCAGGCGGACCGCATGCAGCAGCGGATCGTTCGCCTCTTCCGCCTCCACCTCGGCTTTCGCCATGTAGGTGGTCGGCATGTCGGCGCCTGCATGGCCGTAAAGCCGCACCGTGGCGACATGCAGGAAGGCGGGCTTGCGCCGCTGGCGTACCCACTGCGCAGCCTCCAGCGCGGTGCAATAGGTATCAAAGATATCGAGCCCGTTGCAGGAGAAGTATTTCAGCCCGGGCCGGTTTTCGAACGAAGCTCGGATCCAGCCCCTCGGCGTTTTCACCGAAATGCCGATGCCGTTGTCCTCGCAGACGAAGAGCAGCGGCAGCGGAACCGATTGAAACGCCGTCCATTGCGCGGTGTTGAACGCCCCCTGCGCCGTCGAATGGTTCGCCGAGGCGTCACCGAAACTGCAATAGATGATGGCATCGTCCGGCAGTTGCGCGTGCTCCGGCCGGTGGCGCCGCGCCGAACCCACCGCATAGGCCGCCCCCACCGCCTTGGGCAGGTGGCTGGCAATGGTCGAGGTCTGCGGCGGAATGTTGAGCGCCTTCGAACCCAGCACCTTGTGCCGCCCGCCGGAGATCGGATCCTCCGAACTCGCGGCAAAGCTCAGCAGCATGTCCCAGGCGATCGACTGGCCGGGCAATTGTTGTGCGCGGTGAATCTGAAAGGCCGCATCACGGTAATGCAGAAAGGCCATGTCGGTGGGCCTGAGTGCCGCCGCCACCGCAGCCATGCCCTCATGACCGGACGAACCGATGGTGTAGAAACCCTGCCCCGCCTTCTGCATGAAGCGGCTGCGGCGGTCGAGCGCCCGCGAAAGACAGGCCGAACGGTAGATCGACACGGCGCCGGCAGCATCGAGCGGACCGGCGGGTGCTGCCCCCGGCGGCAAGTCGCGG
>JAMLIH010000066.1 GCA_023954255.1 Phyllobacteriaceae bacterium
GAACCGACGGCGATATCAGACCGGCGTTTGCGCTGGATGGCAGTGGGTCAAGGATAGGGGGATGTTTTGGGGGCGGGGATAAGTTTTTCACCTGAAAACGCACGTAGACCGCAGCAAAGCGAAGGGATGCGCAAGATTTCAGGCACAGGGATGTCATCCTCGGGCTTGTCCCGAGGACCCAGAGCAAAGTTATTCACTGGATCCCCAATCTCGGCATTTGCGCAGCAAATGCCTGTCGCCAACGGGGACAAGCCCGAGGATGACTAAAGAGAGGGGCGGCGCATTTCAGGATGAGGAAAACGCCGGCTCTATGCAGGGATTCAGTTTTACTTGTCTACAATTTGCTTGTATGAAAGTTAATTGTAGGCAAGGTAATCTTGGGAACAGCCGTTATGCAGCGTGTGGAGGATTGCATCAGCTTCATGGTCGGCAAGGCCGCTCAGCAGGTAACGCGCCGGGCGCGCGAATTGCTGGCGCCTTTCGGCGTCACCCCGGTGCAGTACGCCGTTCTCAAGGTTCTTTCGGATGCTGAGGCGCTGAGCGGGGCGGAAATCGGCAAGCGCATGGTTCTCGACAGCGCCTCCATTACCGGCGTTGTCGACCGTCTGGAAAGCATCGGCCTCGTCAGGCGCATGCCGAATCCCAACGACCGGCGGGCGCTTCTCATTGCCGCGACCGGCGAGGCAAGGCGGATCCTGCCGGAAATGGACCGGCAGATGGATCGGTTGAACGAGGAGGCTGCCGCCATCCTGAAAACGGACGAGAACAGGTTCTTCACGGAGCTTCGCCGCATTGGAGAATGGAGCCGCAATGTTTGACACCAAGATCGCCATCGTTGTCCGCGATGATCTGCTGACATGGCAGAAATTGAACGTCACGGCCTTCCTGACCAGCGGCGTTCTGGGCGCCGACAAAGAACTGCTGGGGGAGAACTACGAGGATGCCGACGGACAGATCTACCGCCCGCTCATCATCCAGCCGATGATCGTCCTTGCTGCTGACGGTGCCACGCTTGCCGGGATTCATCGCCGTGCCATCGAGCGCGGTGCCCCGATGGCGATCTATATCGAGGACATGTTTCGCACCGGCCACGATGCTGCGAACAGGGCGACGGTAAAGCAATACGCAACCGGCGATCTGAATCTTGTCGGGCTGGCTCTGCGGGATGAAAAGAAACGCGTCGACAAGATTACCAAGGGCGCGAAGATGCACCCGTAGGATCAACGCAAACTCATCTCGAAGAATTGCGCCTGCATTCCGTTGACGCTTTTTCGTTCCGCAGCCGTCATTCCGATTTTCTCCAAGACTCTGATGGAGGCGAGATTTTCAGGATGGGCAAACGCAACAAAACGATCCCAGGTTCCCTGGCATTTGATCCAGTTGCGCAGCCCTTCCGCAATCTCTGTTGCATATCCGTTTCCCCAATATGCCGGATGCAGGATATAACCCAGTTCAGGAACCTCGTTCTCAAACAATGAAAATCCGGCGCGCCCGATGAATACGCCGTCAGATTTTCGCGTCAGCCGATGTTTACCCAATAAGCGATAAGATCAAACTCCGTTTTCCATTTTTCAATGCGATCTCGTGCAGTGTTGAGATTGCAAATACTGCCTGAGGCATTGAGATAACGAAAAACTTCCTCATTGCTGTGGAGCTCAACAAGTTCGCTAGCCCCCTCCGGACCCCATGTTGCCAGTTCAAGTCGAGAAGTCTCTAGAATTAATGCAGGTGCAGGGGAGTTCTCCATCATGGTCGAAGCATACGCTCAAAAAGCCACAGGTGATACTCTAGCAGCTTTCCGCCAAGGGCAGTGGCAATTGGCAATCGATTGAGTTGTTCAGTGTTCTGTAAAAATTTTACAAATTGACAAAATCTTCACACCGTTTCCCACACAAACAGACACGAAAACCGGCTGTATAGGCCTTTTCGCCTACTGACTTTTGTAAAAATCCTTGTAAAAGCGGTCCCGAAGCGTGGTGGCGGGCAGCATGCCGACGCCTTCGCAGCAGAAAACACCAATTCAGCCCGGTTTTTACCGGCTTTTACAAAATCCGGTAATCCGGCCCAACCCTTAGTCATCCTCGTCCTCGGACCTGATCCGGGGATCATCCCGAGGACCCAGAACATCCGGGAATTCAGTGCCCGGATTCGAAATTACCAAGGAGAACCTCCCATGACGGCTCATCAGCCAAACCTCGCCGGCCCAAACCATGGTGCTGGCAGCTACGCCAAGGCAATCGCCGACGCCAAGGCCTTCATCGACCAGCAGGGTGCGACCTGGAGCGGCATCGACGCCGAGTCGGTTGCCCGCATGCGCCTGCAGAACAAGTTCAAGACCGGCCTCGACATCGCCAAGTACACGGCTGCCATCATGCGCGCCGACATGGCCGCCTATGACGCCGATCCCGCCAACTACACCCAGTCGCTCGGCTGCTGGCACGGCTTCATCGGTCAGCAGAAGATGATCTCGATCAAGAAGCATTTCGGCACCACCAAGGGCACATACCTCTATCTGTCCGGCTGGATGGTTGCGGCGCTTCGCTCCGAGTTCGGCCCGCTGCCCGACCAGTCGATGCACGAGAAAACCTCCGTGCCGGCGCTGATCGGGGAACTCTACACCTTCCTGCGCCAGGCAGACGCCCGCGAACTGGGCGGCCTCTACCGTGATTTGGACAGCGCGCGCGCTGCCGGCAATGCCGCCAAGGCTGCCGAGATCACCGCGGCCATCGAAACCCACCAGACCCATGTCGTGCCGATCATCGCCGATATCGATGCCGGTTTCGGCAATGCCGAGGCGACCTATCTGCTGGCCAAGAAGATGATCGAGGCCGGCGCCTGCGCCCTGCAGATCGAAAACCAGGTTTCCGACGAAAAGCAGTGCGGCCACCAGGACGGCAAGGTCACCGTGCCGCACGAGGTCTTCCTCGCCAAGGTCCGCGCCTGCCGCTACGCCTTCATGGAACTGGGCGTCGAGGACGGCATCGTCGTCACCCGCACCGACTCGCTCGGCGCTGGCCTCACCCAGCAGCTTGCCTATTCCAATGAGCCGGGCGATCTCGGCGACCAGTACAATGCCTTCCTCGACTGCGAGGAAGTTACCGCCGACGACCTGAAGCCTTCCGACGTCGTCATCAAGCGCGACGGCAAGTTGATGCGCCCGAAGCGGCTGCCTTCCAACCTCTACCAGTTCAAGTCCGGCACCGGCGAGGACCGTTGCGTTCTCGACTGCATCACCTCGCTGCAGAACGGCGCCGACCTGTTGTGGATCGAGACCGAGAAGCCGCATATCGGCCAGATCGGCGGCATGGTGAACCGCATCCGCGAGGTCATTCCCAATGCCAAGCTGGTCTACAACAACTCGCCGTCCTTCAACTGGACGCTCAACTTCCGCCAGCAGGTCTATGATGCCTGGGAAGCAGAGGGCAGGGACGTTTCGGCCTATGACCGTGCAACGCTGATGAGCGTCACCTACGATGCTTCCGAACTGGCGGCCGAAGCCGACGAGCGCATCCGCACCTTCCAGGCCGATGCCGCCCGCGAAGCCGGCATCTTCCACCACCTGATCACGCTGCCGACCTATCACACGGCGGCCCTGTCGACCGACAACCTCGCCAAGCGCTATTTCGGCGACGACGGCATGCTGGGCTACGTCAAGAACGTCCAGCGCGAGGAAATCCGCCAGGGCATCGCCTGCGTCAAGCACCAGAACATGGCTGGTTCCGACATCGGCGACGATCACAAGGAGTACTTCGCGGGCGACGCTGCGCTGAAAGCGGCAGGCGAAGACAACACGATGAACCAGTTCGCGGAAGTCTGATCGACTGGCATATCCTCCGGTCGCAAACTGACAGGCGGGGCTTCGGCCCCGCCTTTTTTGTCGCTTCCCGCCCGGGCCCGCCCGGATCTGCCTGAATCGATACATGAAGAATCCGATTCATTTTGCCGGAAACCGGCGCTAGTGCGCTGAAATAACTGTATTTTTGTCTATCGGAATTTACCTTTCTGCCGTTTACGTATGCGTCATATTGTGCTGTCATGATGAGGACTGAAGGGTGACTTTCCAGCCGGGGCAAACCGTATGATGTATCCAAGCGCGGTTGAACGCGAACGCTATGCCGATCTGGCCGTTCACGCGATCAGTCTGATCGGCGTTGTGGCGGGCGCGGCCCTGCTGATGGTCAATGCGGTGATGAGCCTCAACTGGGCCGTCATTGTCGCCTGCGCCATCTATTGCCTGACCATGCTCGCCTCCTTTGGCATCTCGGCGGGCTATCACCTGCTGCCCTGGCATTACTGGCGCCCGGCCTGGCGCCGCGCCGACCATGCCGCCATCTACGCGCTGATCGCCGGCACGTTCACGCCGCTGCTGGTGCAGGTCGGCAGTCTGTGGGGGTTCATCGTCCTGGCCGGTGTCTGGCTGCTCTCGGTGCCCGCCATCCTGTACAAGATATTCGCCCGGGAACTGGAGCCGCGCTGGTCGCTTGCCTCCTATCTGGGTATCGGCTGGTTCGGCCTGCTGGCGCTGCCGGAAATCGGCCCGGTTCTGCCCATGCCGGCGGTCTTTGCCATGATCGCCGGCGGGCTGGTCTATTCCTTCGGCACCGTCTTCTACGCCCGCAAGATCCAGGCCTACCGCTACGCCATCTGGCACGGTTTCGTACTCGGCGGCACCTCGCTGTTTTATTCGGCGATCTGGATGAGCGCCTTTGCGGCGTAGGGCCTGCTCAATCGCAGAAGGTTTCCACCAGAAGCTCCCATTCGCGCCGCGAAACGGCCTCCCGGTGCGCCAGCATCCAGTAGGTTTCCTCCGGCTCGAGCGATTGCTCTGACACGCGCACGGTCCTGCCGCTCTCAAGCGACCGCTGGCACATCGGCAGGGAGGCAAGCAGCACGCCCGCACCTGCCTCGGCCGCAGCAAGGGCGGCTGCAAGGCTGTCGAAGCGGATAAACGGTACCGGCACACCGATGTCTCCGGTCTGGCGTGCCCACTCCTGCCACCCGGCGCGCGGCCCCGAAAGGGCGATGCGAGGCAGCGTCTTCCAGTCAGCGGTCCCTTGAAGCAGCTTCGGCGCGCATGTCGGGCCGAGCGCCTCGTTGAACAACCGCCGCCGGTGATGTTCCGGCCGGTTGCCGCTGCCATAGCGGATTTTGACGCTGCCCGGCGGCAGTTCGCCGCGCGGCTCCAGAACCAGGGTCGAAAAGGCGAGCTCCGGCAGGGTGCTCTGCACAATGCCGTCAAGCCTCGGCGCAAGCCACAACTCGATAACCGAGGCACTGGCCGAAACGGTAATCCGGCTCTGCCGCGCGCCGAACAGTTCCTCGTAACTTTCCCGAAGCGCAGCCAGCGCATTGCCGACATAGGGCAGCCACGCCTCGCCCTCCACCGTCAGCACGACGCCGCGCGCCTGCCGAACGAACAGTCGCGCCCCGAGCTGGCGTTCCAGGTTCGAGATGCGCTGGCTGATCGCTGCCTGGGTAAGACCCGTTTCGGCTGCCGCCGCCGTGAAGCTCCCGGTGCGTCCGGCGGCTTCATAGGCCCGGATCCATTCCAGCGGAATGTTGTCGAGTTTTGATTCAGCCATAAGAAAAACAATGTCTGAAATGACAAAGAGCTAATTTGTTTTAATGGATGAATCGCAGGATAATCCACGCCTGTCCACGGATATTTCCGGTTTTCAGGGAGACGGAATTGACATGACACAAGTGGAGATCTTGCCGGGCGGCGATGGCATTTCAGTTGAAATGCAGGGCCGGAGGCTTCGCTTTCACGCCATCTGGCTGCGCGACAACGCCCCTGACGAGGCGACCCGCAATCCGGGCAACGGCCAGCGCCTGATCACCCTTTCCGACATCCCCGCCGATACCCGCATCAGCGGGGCCACCGTCAATGGAGGAGTGCTCCATCTCACCTTCGCGCCGGAGGGAAAGAGCGTCGGCTACGATCTCGAATGGCTGTTGTCCCATGCCTATGACCGCGAGCAGAACCGCATGCCGGGCTGGCTCGCTCCCCATGTCGAGACCTGGCATGCCGCCCTTCAGCCGGCCATTCCCGTTGGCGATTTCGCCGCGGTGTCGAAACACGGCAGCGCCCTGCGCACCTGGCTTTCAGTTCTTGCCCGCTACGGCTTTGCCAAGCTCGAAAACGGTCCGGTGGAGGAGGGGGCCTTGTTCAAGGTGGTCGATCTCTTCGGTTATGTGCGCGAGACCAATTACGGCCGCCATTTCGAGGTTCGCACCGAGGTCAACCCGACCAATCTGGCCTATACCGGCCTCGGCCTGCAGGCCCATACCGACAATCCCTATCGCGACCCGGTGCCGACCGTGCAGGTGCTCTACTGCCTCGAAAGTTCCGCAGCAGGCGGCGAGAACATGGTGGTCGACGGCTTTGCCGCAGCGCTGCGGCTGAAGGACGAGAATCCCGAGGGCTTCGATTGCCTTTCCCGCCATTGCGCCCGCTTCGAGTATGCCGGCTCGAAAGGCGTGGCGCTGCGCGCGCGCCGCCCGATGATCGAACTCGCGCCCGATGGCGAACTGGTCGCTATGCGTTTCAACAACCGCTCGGCTGCAGCGCTCACCGACATACCCTATGACGAGATGGCGCTCTATTACGATGCCTATCGCAGGCTCGGCGAGATCATCGACGATCCGGCCATGGAAGTGACTTTCAGGCTTGAGCCCGGCGAGTGCTTCGTCGTCGACAACACGCGCGTGCTGCATGCCCGCAAGGCCTATTCCGGCACCGGCACCCGCTGGCTGCAGGGATGTTATGCCGACAAGGACGGGCTTTATTCGACACTGGCGGCACTGGAAGCCGAAATGCAGGAGGCGGCAGAATGAGCATACAGGCTTCTGCGAAACCCGGCCTGACGGCGCAAACCGTCGTTGCCTTCCTTGGCGACATCTTCGAGCGTCGCGGCAATGAGGAATATCTCGGTGAACCCGTCACCATGGCCGAACACATGCTGCAGGGCGCCCACTTCGCCGAAAAGGCGGGCGAGCGCGAGGAGGTGATCGTTGCAGCCCTTCTGCATGATATCGGCCATTTCACTTCCGAATTCGGCACGTTTTCCATGGACGATACCGAGGACCGCCACCACGAGGATGCCGGTGCCGAGGTGCTGGCACCGTTCTTTCCCTCGATCGTCACCGACTGCGTCAAACACCATGTCGCCGCCAAGCGCTATCTCTGCGCCACTCGGCCGGAATATTTCAGGCGTCTGTCGGAAGCCTCCATCCATTCGCTCAAGCTACAGGGTGGACCGATGAGTGGAGAGGAGGTGGCCGAATTCGAGGCCAATCCCAACCTCGCCGACATCGTCAAGGTGCGGCACTATGACGAGGCCGGCAAGCAGGCCGGGCTGGAAACGAAGCCGTTTTCCCATTATGCCCCGATGATCCAGCGAGTGGTCGACCGCCATTGCGGCCGCTAGCGCGAAACCGGCAGCGCAGATAGGGGGAAGCGGCATGACGAGCGGATATCTGACCGATGAACAGATCGAGGCCTTCCGGCGCGATGGCGCGGTGCTGCTGAAGGGCGCTTTCCGCGATTATGTGGACATTGCGCGCAAGGCAATCGAGGAAAACAAGGCCAATCCCTCCTGGCGTGAGCGTACCTACCGCCCGGAAGGGGCTGCCTCGCCGTTTTTCCAGGACTACGTCGTCTGGAACCGGTTCGACGGCTACCGGGCGCTGGTCAAGGAGTCGCCCATGGCCGAAATGGCCGCAACCCTGATGGGCTCGAGGACGGCGCGCATCTTCCACGACCACATCCTCGTCAAGGAACCGGGCAATTCCAACGTCACCCCATGGCATCAGGATGCTCCCTATTATCTGGTGGAAGGGCAGCAGACCGTTTCCTTCTGGGTGCCGCTCGATGCCGTGCCGCGCGAGCGCACCATCGAATATGTCGCCGGTTCCCACAAATGGAGTACCGTTTTCCGGCCCGACCGCTTCGACGGCACGCCGCTGTTCGAGGGCGATGCATCGCAAGCCGTTCCCGACATCGACGCCAACCGCGACCAATACGACATTCTGGGCTGGGAAGTGGAGCCGGGCGATGCGGTCGCCTTTGCCTTCACGACGCTGCACGGCGCCCCGGCCAATGCCTCGCCGGACCGCAGAAGGGTGATTTCGGTGCGCTGGGTGGGGGACGATGCCCGCTTTGCGGCCCGCCCCGGACCGACATCGCCGGCTTTTCCCGATTTGCAGTACAAACCCGGCGAGCCTTTCGGGGGAGAAGAGTTTCCGGTGCTCTTCACGGCGCCATAGCGTGAATCCTGCTTTCGTTGGCGGAAGTCCTGACGACGTCCTTGGTGCAATTCAAAGGCCCGGTCTGGTGGCTGTTGCTGAAACTGCTTGTTGATCACCTGACTTACCTGCAAGTGCGCCGGTGGGACGCTTCCATCATTCAAGGCAACACGGCCTAGTTTCCGGCGATTTCCCTTGCAAGAACCAATGCCTTGTCCACCGCCAACCCCCAGTAGCGTGTTTCTTCCACGGTTTTGAGATCAATCTCTATATCGAGCTTCAGGTCACCACGTTTGCTGGAGTCGCGGCTCCGGTTGGAATGACAAAGAAACGGAATATCTGCTTTTACCTGCGTATGCTTTAATGTGAATTTTCCCGGTGCAGCAAAACAAGACGCGTTTACATCCACTGAAATCGGCGTGCCGACGATCTTTGCGCCCCGTAATTCCTGCAACCGGTAGGCCAGATTTCCCGCCGCCGAATGCGTGTCGGGACCAACAGCGACAACAATGGGCCCTTTGTAGTCCCGAACGCCCTCAGCCGACCTGGAAACAGGAAGGCTTCGGTTTCGCCCGTTTTTCTTCGCTTTCCTGAAGGCCGAAATATCCTTGCGAAACCCTTTTTCCTGATCGCCAGCACCAAAAGAGAACGCTTTTGGCTTTTCCTTAAGGCTCAAATCGGTCACATGGGCATCGTCCCACAACCGGGCTGCCCGCGGAACAAGATAAGCCAGCAACCTTTTCTCCAGCTTGACCTGGCCACCAGGGTTTTTTGTCAAATCAAGAACCAGGACCTTGGGATTAACTTCAAGGACTCTCCTCATTACCCTATCAATTGTTTTTTCATCCACATCATCAGTAAAATCCTTGAGGTATAAATAGGAAACATCAGTATCCGGTGAATGCCGGTACTCAATAATGTCATGAACTACCGCATCATCGAATGGGAACCTTATAGCGTGTCGTTGAATGGTCCTGTAATAGTTTGAAACCTCTTGGCTATCTTGATTGTTTATCTTCAGAAACTGACGCAGAAATGGTTCCGAAACGACGCGGCGCGGGTTTGCGCCTGATGGCGCCGGTTCTTCGAAAACAACGTCAAATGCGTTTTTTTGCGGCTCGAACAGGGACGTGAAAATGAGTTGTGACTGGCGGTGACCGGAAAGCCAGCGTGTCCGCTCCCCGATGCAGCCATCGTAGGACACATGCGCTAGGATGTTGTCCGCTATTTCCGTCCCCGATACACCGTTGATCGAATGAATTTCATGCTTCTGGTAAAAATGGGTATCCCCGGACTCTGCAAACAGCTTGCCTTTCGCGACGGCCAGTTGCCAGTCAGCCCATGGCCACTCCCGCTGGGCTGAAACTACGATCTTGGTTTCTGGTGTGACGAAGGTATGTGAATCACAAACCGCTGCCGCCAGCCGCTGCAGCGCGGCGTAAGCCCTGAGCGAGCTGACCTTCTCTGGCAGATCCGCAATCAGTTTCGCTTTCAGGTCCTTGAAGGCCTTCGGTGAGATGTGCCGGTAAAGATGGGGATGAAACGTGACCAGGTTGCCATAGAGTTGTTCGATATCTTCGGCGACCTGTTGCCCTGTGAAAGGGCTATCTTTCCAGGTAGCGCTCTCAGCTTTCTTTGTGGGGTCGGCTTCTGTGGCTGGATCCACTTTCCTGGTGGGGCCGTCCTTCTTGGTGAAGCGGTCAGCCGACGTGGGCTTGGCATCGCAATTGATATTAGACCCAACATTGACGATCTTTTGATTATTGCGTGGGTTTTGCCGAAGCACCGTCATGTCAAACGACCCATCCCTGTGGGCGCAAACTTCGTTCAGAATCCCGGCAAGTTTCTCGACAGAAAGCCCTCTGGTGGCATCAATGCTTGCAATGCGATCACCTACCTCGACAGGAACTTGCTTGAACTCTCTGTTTCCGCTCATCACCATGATTTCTACCACGGGAGGCGGACCGATGATTTCTTCAATCAAAAGCGTTTGACCATCTGGAGCGTTGCGAACGTAAAACTGGCCCAGTCTGTATCGCGAACCCGAGTCAGGCGTTGTAGTGCTGTCAGCCGCAGTCAATCCGTCGAAGTCTTTGACAAGTTGCCAATCATCGGCGAAAACACCACCACTACACGTTAGTATTGCCACAATGGCGGCAAACGCCCGCCTTAGCATCTGTCTTTCTCCCCGCATTTTCTTCAACCCCAGATTATAGACTGTCCTGGGCCTAACGTCCGGATAGTAGTTATCAGGGAAATGCGATCAAGTTGGAATTTTCCGACAATCGCCGCCCACCGGATCACGCACCGCCTCGCGCCGGTTCGCCCCGCCCAGTTGGTCCATCTAACTGATATGACTCGCGATTTCACATTTGCCCTTGCCTTTTATGCCGCCCGCCGTTATCTACACCCCAAGTGATGAAAGAGCGCGCTGGGCCGCAACGGGTCTTTGCGCGCTTAAGTTCATGGAAAAACAAGGTTTATTCGAATCCAGGGCAGGTTGAATCACCCGGGCCGCGAAGAATGGCGGTTGCCGTGGTGGTGGTTCTGTTTCCCGCTTTGGCTGTTTCAGGTCACTGGGTTCGGTCGGGAATTCTTGGGAATGGCGTCGAAAACCAATCCGTTCACCTTTCTTCAGCAGGTCCGTCAGGAGGTGGCGAAAGTCACCTGGCCGACGCGCCGCGAGACCATGGTGACGACGATCATGGTGTTCATCATGATCCTGCTGGCGGCATTCTTCTTCCTGGCGGTGGATCAGGTGCTGTCGACGGTTGTCGGCCTGCTCCTGGAGGTCGGAAGCTGAGAAAAACCGGCGGTTTTGCGGCTGCCGGCTACGAGGGACTGGATTTAAGAGAAATGGCCAAACGTTGGTACATCGTTCACGCCTATTCGAACTTCGAAAAGAAGGTGGCTGAATCGATCCAGGAGCAGGCGCGCCAGAAGGGGCTCGAGCACCTGTTCGAGGCTGTCATGGTGCCGACCGAGAAGGTGGTTGAAGTGCGCCGCGGCCGCAAGGTGGACGCCGAGCGCAAGTTCTTTCCGGGCTATGTTCTGGTCAAGATGGAACTGACCGACGAGGCCTTCCACCTGATCAAGAACACGCCCAAGGTCTCCGGCTTCCTCGGCTCCGACAACAAGCCGATGCCGATCACCGACCGCGAGGCGGAGCGGATTTTGAACCAGGTGCAGGAGGGCGTGGAGCATCCCAAGCCTTCCGTGTCCTACGAGGTCGGCGAACAGGTGCGGGTGTCCGACGGACCCTTCGCCTCCTTCAACGGCATCGTTCAGGAGGTGGACGAGGAACGCGCCCGCCTCAAGGTGGAAGTTTCGATCTTCGGACGGGCAACCCCCGTCGATCTGGAATACGGCCAGGTCGAGAAGGTCTAGTTTGAATCCGGCGTTTCGCCCCAGGCGAAGCGCAAGATTTGAACATGAAGTGCGTGGGAGGCGAGGCCGGCTGGCCGCCGGTTGGACCGCACCACGCAACTGCAATGCCGGGACCGCCTGCTCAAGGGCAAGTGCGCCACCGGGAAACATCGTCGCCCGGCCCGCAAGGGCAGGGCAAGTGAAAGGCAGTCAACATGGCCAAGAAAATCGCCGGTTACCTGAAATTGCAGGTACCAGCAGGCAATGCCTCGCCGTCGCCGCCCATCGGGCCGGCGCTCGGTCAGCGTGGCCTCAACATCATGGAATTCTGCAAGGCATTCAACGCCAAGACCCAGGAAATGGAAAAGGGCGCACCGATCCCGGTCGTCATCACCATCTTCCAGGACAAGTCGTTCACCTTTGAAATGAAGCAGGCGCCGGTCTCCTACTTCATCAAGAAGGCCGCCAAGCTGAAGTCCGGCTCCAAGACGCCGGGCAAGTCGACCGCCGGCAAGATCAGCACCAAACAGGTGCGTGATATCGCCGAGGCGAAAATGCAGGATCTGAACGCAGACACGATCGAGGCCGCCATGCGGATGGTCGAGGGGTCTGCCCGTTCGATGGGAATTGAGGTACAGGGCTGATGGCTGGCAAACGTATTCGCAATGCCGCCGAAGGCATTGACCGCAACAAACTCTACACCCTCACCGAGGCCGTCGATATGGTCAAGGCACGCGCCAGCGCCAAGTTCGACGAAACCGTCGAGGTGGCGATGAATCTCGGCGTCGATCCGCGCCATGCCGACCAGATGGTCCGCGGCGTCGTCGAACTGCCGAACGGCACGGGCCGTACCGTGCGCGTCGCCGTCTTCGCCAAGGGTGACAAGGCCGAAGAGGCCAAAAAGGCCGGCGCCGACATCGTGGGCGCCGAGGATCTGGTGGAAACCGTGCAGAAGGGCGAAATCGACTTCGACCGCTGCATCGCAACCCCCGACATGATGGGCCTGGTCGGCCGTCTCGGCAAGGTGCTGGGCCCGCGCGGCCTGATGCCGAACCCGCGCGTCGGCACCGTTACGCCGGATGTCGCTGCCGCCGTTGCCTCCGCCAAGGGCGGTGCCGTCGAGTTCCGCGTCGAGAAGGCTGGCATCGTTCATGCCGGCGTCGGCAAGGCTTCTTTCGATGCCAAGGCGCTGGAAGAAAACATTCGTGCCTTTACCTCTGCCGTTTCCAAGGCCAAGCCGAGCGGCGCCAAGGGCACCTATCTGAAAAAGATCGCCATCTCCTCCACCATGGGGCCTGGCGTGAAAGTGGATCTCGCAACGGTCAGCGAAGCCTGACCGGCGCGAATGAGAATTCCGGGTCCGGCTTGCCGGGCCCGGTAGCCTCCTCGAAGCCCGGCAACGGGAAAAGATGAGGCGGCTGTTGAGGAAGATGACGCAGAGTCATGTTTTTTCAGCAGTATCCTGTCCGAGATTGCGGGCGGTTTCCCCTTGGGAGCGCCTTAATCCGGCAAAATGCGAAAGCGCATGCGCTGAGCTGCTTGCCGGGCCTGCATGAGATGGGGGTGAGAAACGGAATCAAGGCGCAAGGCGCCGAAGTTTCGGTTCGAACTCGTTGACCTTGTTCGTTCCGCCGCCCTTCGGGTTTCGGAATGGCCATCAGGGGACAGGACCTTGAAGCGCCGTTTTGTGCGCGGGTGTTGTCTCCCGGCAGAGCCGGAAGGGCCTGCGCGGGGAGCGGCAATGTCAACCGGTTCCGGTTCTTTCAAAAGGCCGGAGCCAAATTGGAGAGAGACTGTGGATAGAGCGGAAAAACGCGAGTTCGTCCAATCCATGAACCAGGTGTTTAAGGACTCCGGGGCCGTGGTTGTGGCGCACTATACCGGGCTTTCCGTTTCCGAGATCAGCGCATTCCGCGCCAAGGTCAAGGAAGCAGGCGGCCAGGTCAAGGTCGCGAAGAACCGCCTCGCCAAGCTCGCTCTTCAGGGCACGGATGCAGAACACATTTCCGGACTTTTCGAGGGACAGACGCTCGTCGTCTATTCCGAGGATCCGGTGTCTGCACCCAAGGCGTCCGTCGATTTTTCCAAGGCCAACGAGAAACTCGTCATCCTTGGCGGAGCGATGGGCGCAACGAACCTCGACGTGAACGGTGTGAAGGCGCTTGCCGACCTACCGTCACTGGACGAACTGCGCGCCAGGCTTGTCGGCATGATTTCCACGCCGGCAACCCGTATCGCCCAGGTCGTCAACGCGCCGGCAGGCCAGCTTGCCCGCGTTTTCGGGGCTTATTCCCAGAAGGACGAAGCGGCGTAAGGCCGTTTTTCGACAAACAGTTCGAACTGAAAAGGAAACATCAAAATGGCTGATCTCGTAAAGATCGTGGACGACCTGTCCAACCTCACGGTTCTGGAAGCTGCCGAGCTTTCCAAGATGCTGGAAGAAAAATGGGGCGTTTCTGCTGCTGCTCCCGTTGCTGTTGCTGCGGTTGCAGGCGGTGGCGGCGCTGCTGCCGAAGCTGCTGAGGAAAAGGACGAGTTCGACGTCGTTCTCGCCGATGCCGGCGCCCAGAAAATCAACGTCATCAAGGAAGTCCGCGCCATCACCGGCCTGGGCCTGAAAGAAGCCAAGGACCTCGTCGAAGGCGCGCCGAAAACCGTCAAGGAAGGCGCTCCCAAGGCGGAAGCCGAGGAAATCAAGAAGAAACTCGAAGAAGCCGGCGCCAAGGTCGAGCTCAAGTAAGTTTCTTTTTTTCGCCAGATTCGTCTGGCCACAAGATCGGATCCCGGAATCACCCCGATTCCGGGATCCTCGTGCGGCGGCAAGCAGCGGCGAGGTTGTTTTTGCGCCAGGCAGTGCATATCTGGGTCGTTGCGAAGGGATGGCAGCACCCTGCGGCAAGGTTACAGTACCGGTTTGCCCCCGGAAAATTTAGCGGTGATGTCGCTGAAGCATGTCTCAAGAACCGAAAGAATGGGTTCTTCGGAGATGGTTCAGGCGGACAGCCGCATTTTGACGTTTTGATGGGCGCCGTTTCGCGGGCGGCGCCGGCAACCTGATCAAGGAGCAACGATGGCTCAGGCAGTCACTTTCAACGGTCGTAAACGGGTTCGCAAATTCTTCGGTCACATCGCCGAAGTTGCCGAAATGCCCAACCTCATCGAAGTCCAGATGTCCTCCTACGACCAGTTTCTGATCGTCTTCGATATCGACGAGGACACCGGCGCCAAGTCGATCAAGGACATCAAGGAACAGGACGTCTATATGGGCGACATGCCGCTGATGACCGGCAACGGTACCTTCATCATCAACGGCACCGAGCGCGTCATCGTTTCCCAGATGCACCGTTCGCCGGGCGTCTTCTTCGATCACGACAAGGGCAAGAGCCATTCCTCCGGCAAGCTGCTGTTCGCCAGCCGCGTCATTCCCTATCGCGGTTCCTGGCTCGACATCGAGTTTGACGCCAAGGACATCGTCTTTGCCCGTATCGACCGCCGCCGCAAGCTGCCGGTCACCACGCTGCTGATGGCACTGGGCTTCGAGCCCGAGGAAATCCTGTCGACCTTCTATACCGCCTCGACCATGACGCGCGAGAAGGAAGGCTGGCGCTGCCCGTTCAATCCCGATGCACTGAAAGGCACCAAGCCGACACACGACCTGATCGACGCCGACACCGGCAAGGTGGTCGCCGAGATCGGCAAGAAGCTGACGCCGCGCCTGCTCAAGCAGCTTGAGGAGAAGAACCTCAAGGCGATCCGCGTCACCGACGGCCAGCTTTACGGCTCCTATGTTGCCGAGGACATCGTCAACATGGAAACCGGCGAAATCTACATGGATGCCGGCGAGGAACTGGACGAGAAGAACATGGCGATGCTGGCCGATGCCGGCATCGACGAACTGCCGATCCTCGACATCGACCATGTCAACATCGGCGGCTATATCCGCAACTCGCTCGTCGCCGACAAGAACGAGAACCGCCAGGAAGCCCTGTTCGACATCTACCGGGTCATGCGCCCGGGCGAGCCGCCGACCATGGATACCGCAGAAGCGATGTTCCAGTCGCTGTTCTTCGATCCCGAGCGCTACGACCTGTCGGCCGTTGGCCGCGTCAAGATGAACATGCGCCTTGGCCTCGATGCCGAGGATACCGTGCGCGTGCTGCGCAGGGAGGACATCCTCGCCATCGTCAAGATGCTGGTCGACCTGCGCGACGGCAAGGGCGAGATCGACGACATCGACAACCTCGGCAACCGCCGGGTGCGCTCGGTCGGCGAACTGATGGAAAACCAGTACCGCATCGGCCTGCTGCGCATGGAGCGCGCGATCAAGGAACGCATGTCGTCGATCGAGATCGACACCGTCATGCCGCAGGACCTGATCAACGCCAAGCCGGCGGCCGCCGCCGTGCGCGAGTTCTTCGGTTCCTCGCAGCTGTCCCAGTTCATGGACCAGACCAACCCGCTGTCCGAGATCACCCACAAGCGCCGTCTGTCGGCGCTTGGCCCGGGCGGCCTGACGCGCGAGCGCGCCGGCTTCGAGGTGCGCGACGTGCACCCGACCCATTACGGCCGCATCTGCCCGATCGAAACGCCGGAAGGTCCGAACATCGGCCTGATCAACTCGCTGGCGACCTTCGCCCGGGTCAACAAGTACGGCTTCATCGAAAGCCCGTACCGCAAGGTGGAAAACGGCAAGGTTACCGACGAGGTGGTCTATCTCTCCGCCATGGAAGAGGCCCGCTACAACGTCGCCCAGGCCAATGCCGAACTCGACAAGAACGGCAAGTTCTCCAACGAATTCGTCGTCTGCCGCCATGCCGGCGACGTGATGATGATGCCCACCGATAACGTCGATCTGATGGACGTGTCGCCGAAGCAGCTCGTTTCCGGCCGCTTCCTGCTGATCCCGTTCCTGGAGAACGACGACGCCAACCGCGCCCTGATGGGCTCCAACATGCAGCGTCAGGCCGTGCCGCTCATCAGGGCCGAGGCGCCGCTGGTCGGCACCGGCATGGAGGCCGTCGTCGCGCGCGACTCCGGCGCCGCCATCGCGGCGCGCCGCGCCGGCGTGGTCGACCAGGTCGACGCGACCCGTATCGTCATCCGCGCCACCGAAGATCTCGACCCGGCGAAGTCGGGCGTCGACATCTACCGGCTGATGAAGTTCCAGCGCTCGAACCAGAACACCTGCATCAACCAGCGTCCGCTGGTCAGCGTGGGCGACCGGATCGAGAAGGGCGACATCATCGCCGACGGTCCGTCGACCGATCTCGGCGATCTGGCGCTCGGCCGCAACGTGCTCGTCGCGTTCATGCCGTGGAACGGCTACAACTACGAGGACTCCATCCTGCTGTCCGAGCGCATCGTGCGCGATGACGTCTTCACCTCGATCCACATCGAGGAATTCGAGGTCATGGCCCGCGACACCAAGCTCGGGCCGGAAGAGATCACGCGCGACATCCCGAACGTGTCGGAAGAGGCGCTGAAGAACCTCGACGAGGCCGGCATCGTCTATATCGGCGCCGAGGTCCAGCCGGGCGACATCCTCGTCGGCAAGATCACGCCGAAGGGCGAGAGCCCGATGACGCCGGAGGAGAAGCTGCTCCGCGCCATCTTCGGCGAGAAGGCCTCCGACGTGCGCGACACCTCGCTGCGGGTGCCCCCGGGCGTCAACGGCACGGTCGTCGAGGTACGCGTCTTCAACCGCCACGGCGTCGAGAAGGACGAGCGCGCCATCGCCATCGAGCGCGAGGAGATCGAGCGTCTCGCCAAGGACCGCGACGACGAGCAGTCGATCCTCGACCGCAACGTCTACGGCCGTCTGATCGACATGCTGAAGGGCAAGGAAGCGGTTTCCGGGCCCAAGGGCTTCAAGAAGGGCACCAAGCTCTCCGCCGAGGAGATGGAGGAATTCCCCCGCTCGCAGTGGTGGCAGTTCGCCGTCGCCGACGAGAAGCTCCAGGCCAAGGTCGAGGCGCTGCGCAACCAGTACGACGAATCCAAGAAGATGCTGGAAGGCCGCTTCATGGACAAGGTCGAGAAGCTGCAGCGCGGCGACGAGCTGCTGCCCGGCGTCATGAAGATGGTCAAGGTCTTCGTCGCCGTGAAGCGCAAGATCCAGCCCGGCGACAAGATGGCCGGCCGTCACGGCAACAAGGGTGTGGTTTCCCGCATCCTGCCGGTAGAGGACATGCCGTTCCTCGAGGACGGCACCCATGCCGACATCGTGCTCAACCCGCTCGGCGTGCCGAGCCGCATGAACGTCGGCCAGATCCTCGAAACCCATCTCGGCTGGGCCTGTGCCGGCATGGGTCGCAAGATCGGCGATCTGATCGACGCCTATAACGAGAAAGGCGACATCAAGCCGCTGCGCAAGGAGGTCGAGGGCCTGTTTGTCGAGAACGATCGCAACGAGCCGGTCAGGGAGTTCGACGACGAATCCGTCCTGCGCCTTGCAGGCCAGCTCGAGCGCGGCGTATCGATCGCGACCCCGGTCTTCGATGGCGCGCATGAAGCCGACATCGTCGAAATGCTTGAAAAGGCAGGGTTGCATTCCTCGGGCCAGTCGACCGTCTATGACGGGCGTACGGGTGAAGCCTTCGACCGCCAGGTCACCATGGGCTACATCTACATGCTCAAGCTGCACCACCTGGTCGACGACAAGATCCACGCCCGTTCGATCGGCCCGTACTCGCTCGTTACCCAGCAGCCGCTGGGCGGCAAGGCGCAGTTCGGCGGCCAGCGCTTCGGCGAGATGGAGGTCTGGGCTCTGGAAGCCTATGGCGCTGCCTACACGCTGCAGGAAATGCTGACCATCAAGTCGGACGACGTGGCAGGCCGTACCAAGGTCTACGAGTCGATCGTGCGCGGTGACGACACCTTCGAGGCCGGCATTCCCGAGAGCTTCAACGTGCTCGTCAAGGAGATGCGCTCGCTGGGCCTCAGCGTCGACCTGGAAAACACCAAGGTCGATCTCATCGCCGAGGACGACGAGGACGAACCGATGGCGGATGCCGCCGAGTGACAGCGGGCAGGGGACGCCGAGCCGTCCCCGCCCAAACCAGCGTGATCAGTCTGCGTGAACCGCAAACCGAATTATCATGTGTTTTGAAGTCGAGCGAATAGACATTTGAAGCACTCTTCAAAAGGGCAAGTTCCCGAAGGAGCCAACACATGAACCAAGAGGTCATGAATCTCTTCAACAACCCGGCAGCCGCCCAGAACTTCGATTCCATCCGGATTTCGATCGCCTCGCCGGACAAGATCCTCTCCTGGTCCTATGGCGAGATCAAGAAGCCGGAGACGATCAACTACCGCACCTTCAAGCCGGAGCGTGACGGTCTGTTCTGCGCCCGCATCTTTGGTCCCATCAAGGACTATGAGTGCCTGTGCGGCAAGTACAAGCGGATGAAGTACAAGGGCATCATCTGCGAGAAATGCGGTGTCGAGGTGACGCTTTCGCGCGTTCGCCGCGAGCGCATGGGTCATATCGACCTGGCT
>JAMLIH010000067.1 GCA_023954255.1 Phyllobacteriaceae bacterium
TCGCGAGTCATGCCATGCTGTTAGCCGAAAATGCCGGCATACCAAAGCACAATCACCACGATAATGACGATCGCGACTCCCTTGCCGATCAGGCCATAAAGCAGCCATTTGGGCATCTGGGTGTTCGGATTGCGCTCAGTCACGACCGTTTTCTCCCGCCTGTTCCTGCGGCCATTGCCCGGTGTCGTGATCGGGATGCTGGAAGCTGACGATATCCGCCATGAAGGCCGCCGCCTGTGTGTTTTCCGAGGCCGTGCGAAGGGGCAACTCGTGAAGCCGGCCAAAGAAGCTCAGCATGTCGGCCGGATTTACCTGCAGCACGGGTGCCGCCTGTTCGGGATCGTCGAGCGTGCCGATCGCGATCTCCGGTTCGCCGCCCCAGTCATAGGTAAGCTGGGTGCCGCACTTGCTGCAGAACCCGCGGCGCACCTTGCTGGAACTGGCAAAATGATCCGGCCCGCCGCGTGTCCATGTCAGTCCCCTGGCGGTGACCAGCGGCCCGAAGAAACCGCCAAAGGCCTTCTGGCACATGCGGCAATGACAGATGGTCGCTCGTCCCAGCGCTTCGCAATGGTAACGCACCGCGCCACACTGGCAGCCGCCGCTGTGGCCAGCGTCAGTCATCTTTTGTCTCGGGCCATGTCTCAGTGCCGTGATCGGGATGCTGATAGCTTTCGATGTCAGCCAGGAACGGGGCAAACTCAATGTCTTCCTCGGTGCGGCGACCGGGCAGCGTGCTGAGGTCATCGACCCATTCGATCTTCCCCTCCATGCCAAACTGTATCAGCGGCATCAGCGGCGTCGGATTATCAAAAGCGCCGATGGAAATCGCAAGACCATCCTCCGCCTCATAGGACAGAGGCGTGCCGCAGTTGCCGCAGAACCCGCGCACTACATGGTTTGAAGACTGCCAGCGCTTGGGCGCACCACGGGTCCATTCGAACTCGGTATCGCGCGTGTTGACCAGCGGCGCATAGAAATTGCCAAAAGCCTTCTGGCACATGCGGCAATGGCAGATCGAGCGATCGAGTGGCGTTCCCTTCATCCGGAAGCGGATGGCGCCGCATTGGCAGCCACCGGTATGTTCCTCGTTTTCGTCCTGCAACCCGACATGATGGTAGGCGCCTTGACCGTCATCCGAACTCATCTTGCTAGTCTCCTGATTCAGCAAGCGGCCCCTTTTCCGATTGCCGGTATTTTCTTTCGCGCCACCACCAGCGCTAGCGTTTTGCTTCCCACGTTGTGATGCGTTCCCCCGTTTCGGAATCCTTGCCGTCCCTGAGTTCAATGCCCCTGGCCAGCAATTCGTCTCGGATGCGGTCCGCTTCCGCCCAGTTCCTGTCGCGGATGAAGGCAAGGCGCTGCTCGCAGACCGATGCGATCTCCGCCTCGCTCATTTCCGTTTCCACCTTCGTCGGCAGCACGCCCAGCAATTGTGCCGACGCGGCGAAATCCTTGCCATCTTTCAAGGTGTGCAGGGCGCGAATGGCACCCGGCGTGTTCAGGTCATCAAGAAGCGACCGGAGAACCTCCGCGCTGATATTGCCCTCTTGCGGATCGCCATGTTTCCATTTGGCGAGAATGCTTTCCGCCTCTTCCAGCCGCTTGATACTGAAATCAATGGGTTCGCGATAATGTGTCATCAACATGGCGAGACGCAGAACTTCCCCAGGCCAATTACGTCCGCCAAGCTTTTTCGTGTGCAGAAGGTCATGAATCGTAACAAAGTTGCCTTCCGACTTGGACATCTTGCGGCCCTCGACCTGCAGATAGCCATTGTGCATCCACACATTGGCCATGCGCTCGGTGCCATGGGCGCAGCAGGACTGGGCAATCTCGTTTTCATGATGGGGGAAGATCAGATCGAGCCCGCCGCCATGGATGTCGAACACCTCGCCCAGATGGGCTTTCGACATCACCGAGCACTCGATGTGCCAGCCGGGGCGGCCGTGGATCGAGACGGCTTTCCCGCCGACTGAAAACCGCCCTTGCCAGCCCGGCTGTTCGACTGAGGATTCCTTCCACAGCACGAAATCGCCGGGGTTCTTCTTGTGATCCTTCACATCGATGCGGGCGCCGGCCTGCTGTTCGTCGAGATTGCGGTTGGAGAGAGCGCCGTAGCCCTTCATGGAAACCACGTCGAAAAGGATTTCGGCGCCTTCCGCACCTTGGGCAAGGTAGGCGTTTTTCTTGTCGATGAGGGTCTGGATCATCGCCACCATGCCGTCGATATGCTCGGTGGCACGCGGCTCGTGGGTCGGCTCCAGGCAACCCAGCGCCTTCACATCGTCGTGGTACTGGCTGGCCGTCTTCTCGGTGACGTTGCGGATCGCCGCGTTGAGCGACATCCTTCCGGCGGCAATATCGCCGCCGAAATCGCGCAGGGCGCGGGCGTTGATCTTGTCGTCGACGTCGGTGATGTTACGCACATAGGTGACGTGTTCGGCGCCATAGAGATGCCGCAGCAGGCGGAACAGCACATCAAAGACGATCACCGGGCGGGCATTGCCGATATGAGCGAAGTCGTAGACGGTCGGCCCGCAGACATACATGCGAACATTGTCCGCATCGATGGGGCTGAAAACCTCCTTCCGGCGGGTCAGTGTGTTGTGCAGGGTCAGGCTCGGTTTGCCGGTCATGGGCAACGCTCGGTTGTGGCGGATCGGAAATGTGGAGGCCACGGTTTAACAGAGCACGCCGTCACTTCAAGAGGTGAAATATCGCACTTTGAGAGGTGAAATATCGCACTTTCTCGTCACGGCCCCGGAACCTGCCCGCTGGTTTTCGCTGCATCCGGGCAGATGCCGGTGAAAGAACGGCAATAGTTGTTGCGCGAACACAATTTGATCACAAATCGCGGCCAAGGCAGCGCGAAATTTCACAACTGCCGGTAATTGTCATGTCCTTCCAATCGAAACGCAGCCAATCAACGCTTGCCAGTCTCTACCGCCCGGTGGGCATTCGCGCCGTTCTCGCCGCGCTGACCTTTGCTCCCGTCGACAAGCTGCGCTCCGCAAAAGCGCGCTGAATCCTCAGAAAATCTCCCCCAGCAGACTTGCAGCCAGCGTGGCCATGACGATTGCAATCGTCAGGTCGAGCACCTGCCATGCCGCCCGTTTGGCAAAAACCGGCGCCAGCAGCCGCGCGCCATAACCAAGGCCGAAAAACCACGCAAACGAGGCAAGGGCCGCGCCTGCCCCGTAGGCGAGACGCTGTGCCGGCTCGTACTGGGCCGCATAGGCGCCGACCAGCACCACCGTGTCGAGATAGACATGGGGATTGAGCCAGGTGAAGGCGGCACAGGCTGAAAGGGCAGCCACAAGCGAGGGCTTCCTGCCGTCTTCAACCTGCATCGTCGCAGGCCGCAGCGCACGCCTGACCGCCAATGCGGCATAGGAAAACAGGAACAGCGCGCCGCCTGCCGCCAGTATTTTGAGCGCTGCGGGATTGGCTTCCACCAGAGCACCGAGTCCCGCCACGCCGAGGGCGATCAGCAGGGCATCGGAAACCGCACAGAACAGGCAAAGCCAGAAGACGTGGTGGCGCAACAGCCCCATGCGCAGAACATAGGCGTTCTGCGCGCCGATGGCGACGATCAGTGAACCGCCCAGCAGAAAACCCGAAAGTGCCGGCCAAAACATGCTGCTTCACCCGCTCAAAACAGCGAGAACTGGCCGTCATCGCCACCGGAGGCCCTTTTGCCTCCGGCAGGTCCTGACGCTTCACGGCTGTTGTGTCCGATGCCCGGCTCGACCGGCTGCTGAATGTCGGGACCGGCATTGGCGACCTTGTTGACCTTGTCGGAAACGGCAATGGCCTCGAAGAAACCGTCCTCGACCGGCTGCATCAGGTCGGCGACATGGCGCGGTTCCTGGGTCTTGCAGTCGAGCCAGCGATCGAAATCCTGCGGCTTGATGACGACCGGCATGCGGTGGTGGATGTTGCCGATCTGGTCGTTGGACTGGACGGTGAGAATGCAGCCGGTGTCGATCTCGCTGCCATTGGCGCCGATCCAGGTTTCCATCAGGCCGGCAAAGCAGACTATGCCGGCCCCGCCGATGCCGCCTCCCGTTCCGCCACCGGCGGGGCGGATCCAGTAGGCCTGTTTGTGGGCGTTTTTGTCCGCAGGGCGGTTCCATTCATAAAAGCCCGATGCCGGCACCAGCGCCCGGCGGTGCCGCATGGCATTGCGGAAGGAGGGTTTTTCGGCTGCCGTCTCGCTGCGCGCATTGACCAGCAGGGTGAAATCGCCGGGGTCCTTGACCCAGGCCGGAACCAGCCCCCAGCGCACCAGCCGGGCTTCCCGCCTGCCCGCCGGTCCGTTCGAGACCATCAGGACCGGCTGGGTCGGCGCGATGTTGTAACGGGGCGGAAAATCCTCGATATCATCGAGGCTGAAGACTTCGGCGACCGCTTCGGGCGTCGCCGTCAGTGAAAATCGTCCGCACATGGCCTGATCCGTTCCTTTGAGGGCTTGATGCCAAAAGCGGAAGGCAACCGCAAGGAAGAGCTGCAAATGCCCGACTATCCCCGCATCGGCGTTTCGATTGCCGTTCGCCGTGGCGGCAGTGTCCTGCTGGCAAAACGCGGCAAGGCGCCGATGGCTGGCCGCTGGGCCTTTCCCGGCGGGGCGGTGGAACTCGGTGAAACGCTGGAAGATGCCGCCCGCCGGGAACTTTGCGAAGAAACCGGACTGACGGCACAGAACCTTGTCTTTCTGGGATTTGCCGACCGCATTAGCCGCGATGAGAAGGGCAGCGTGTCGCACCACTACGTGCTGGCGAGGTTTCTGTGCGCGGCGTTCGAGGGCACGCCAACAGCAGGCGACGATGCGGCGGAACTGCGCTGGGCAACCCTCGAGGAAGCCTCGCAACTTGAAACCGTGCCGCAGCTTCTGGAACTGATCGGGGATGTCCTGCAGTAGGGCAAGGCGACAAGCCGTTTGGCTTCGGTGATGGAATGCGATAAAGGCTGGTCGAACCTGTCTTGCGCCATGTGCGCCCATGGGCCGATTTCAGATGAGACCCCTGCTCCTTCAAACCCTGTTTGCGGCATTCTGTCTGGCGCTCGGCCTTCTGCGACCGCTGCCGGCTGCTGCCCAGGAGCAGAATACCGAGCAGGAAGCGCAGACCGAAACCGGACAGCCCCAGGTCCGGTCCCTGCCGCCGGCCTATGAAGGCCAGCTGATGCGGTTGGCGGAAATCCTCGGCGCCCTGCACTATCTGCGCAATTTGTGCGGAACGGAGGAAGGGCAGTTGTGGCGCGATGAAATGCAGAGGCTGATTGCCGCGGAAAAACCGAGCGAGCAAAGCCAGGCGCAGATGGTCGCCGCCTTCAATCGCGGCTTTCGCGGTTACGCGGAAATCCACCGTGAGTGCAACGAGCCCGCCATTGAGGCGGCAAACCAGTTCCTGGCTCAGGGAACGAGGATTACGGCAGAAATTCCAAACCGTTACGGACGTTAACCAAAAAAGTTGTTAAACCACCCCTTTTGCCGCCGGATATGCGATTGTCACTCCCGGCTAGAACACCGCATGGCTGCCGCAATGGAAGAAATAACCGACCTCACGCTTGAAGAGAAAATCCTGCGCGAAAAGCAGCTGGTGGCGGAATCCCACCTGCTGGAAGCGTGGGAAGCGGGACTGGAAGACGGCATCGAACCGGAAATCCTGGCCCGGGCGATTGTCGTCAAGGCGCTCGACCAGCTTTCGCGCAGCCGCGGTTACGAGGCCGCCGCAGGCCTTGTCGGTGAAATCTCCAAACTGGAAGCCAAGGGCGACTTCGTGCCGGGCAAGACGCTGCAATAAGCTTTCCCAGACGATCGAAACCTGCCGCTCCGGCAGCCTGTTTCACAAAGTGATGAATGCGTGCCGTTTTGACTTTCATGGCAATCCGCGTAGCATGGCGGTGCTGTGCGGGTGACTTCATGGGACAGGACCGGGAACGAATGCCCGGCGGAAACAGGTTGGCGGCAATGACACGAAAGGGCAAACCGGACCGGGCGAGGCATGTTCCGCGCTTTGCGGGCCTGGCGCTTTCTGCCGTTCTTTGCACCGCTCTTTCCATGTTCTCCGGTGCCGCGCCGGCAAGCGCCATGACGGGCGCTGAAAGCCTGCAGCCGATGTCTGCAGCCGCCAGCGAAAGGCCGGGCCTGCTGCTTGCCCAGGACGATTCGGAGCCCGCCAGCGAAGGGGCAGAAACGCCCGAAGAGGGTCAGGCGGTCGGCAGTGAACCTCCGCAAGACGGAACGCCCCAGACGGAAACCGGCGACAACGCGGCTGCCGGAGAAGACGGCCCCGGGCAACCGCTGCCCGAAGTCGTCACCGATCTGGAACAGATCCCCTTCCCGGCCCGCAAGATGCGCGATCTCATTCTGGAAGCCGCCCGCAGCGGCGATGTGGAGAAGCTTCGCCCCTATCTCGGCTATGGCGACGATGTCACCATGCTGTCGCTCGGCGGCCATGACGAGGACCCGATCGAGTTTCTCAAGTCGCTTTCGGGCGATCCGGACGGCCATGAAATCCTCGCCATCATGACGGAGATACTCGAGGCGCCGCTGGTGAAGACCGAGGAGGTCCCCGGTGAAGTGGTCTATGTCTGGCCCTATTTCTACGCCTACCCCTTCGACAAGCTGACACCACAGCAGCGGGTGGAAATGTACCGCATCATCACCCATGGCGATTATGAGGAGATGACCCAGTTCGGCAGCTATATCTTCTACCGGCTGGGGATCACACCGGAAGGGCGCTGGCGCTTCTTCGTTGCTGGCGACTGAGCCGCCATGCCGAAACTGCCGGCGGCAAAACCCGCCGATGGCATACGGAATTGATTCACATTACCTGCAAAGTGCTCTAAGACGGCGCCATGTCTGAGTTGTTGTGTACCGAACTGCCGGGGCGAAAACTGCTGCGCATTTCCGGCGAGGATGCGCCCCGGTTTCTTCACGGTCTTGTCACCTGCGATGTCGAGCATCTGAAGCCCGGCGAGATTGCCTTCGGCGCGCTTTTGTCGCCGCAGGGAAAGATCCTGTTCGACTTCTTCATCGTGCGCTCGGTGAACGGTTTCATCCTCGATACCGATGCCTCGATGGCAGATGATCTCGCCAGACGGCTGACCTTCTACAAGCTGCGGGCCAAGGTGGACATCGCGCCGATGGACGAGCGCGCCCATGTGTTTGCCATCTGGGGCGGCGATGCGCCCGACGCGATCGTCGCCGATGGCGTCGTGGCATTCGATCCCCGTCTGAAGGACATGGGCGCAAGGGCCTATATCCGCCGGGCACCGCCGGATACGAAAGAAGTGCCGCTTTCCGACTGGCATCGCCATCGCATCGAACTCGGCATGCCCGAGGGCGGGCTCGATTTCGTTTTCGGCGACGCCTTTCCCCATGAAGCGCTGATGGACCAGTTCAAGGGCGTCGATTTCGCCAAGGGCTGCTATGTCGGCCAGGAGGTCGTCTCGCGCATGCAGCATCGCGGTACGGCGCGAAAACGGCTGATCAAGGCGACTGGCGATGCCACGCTGCCGGAAAGCGGCACCGAAATCCTTGTCGGCGGCACCGCCTGCGGCACGCTGGCCAGCACCGATGCCGGGGCGGGACTTGCCATGGTGCGGCTCGACCGCGCAGCAGACCATGCCACCGGGACACCTGCCTATGCCGGCACCGTGGAGGTTAGGCTCACCATTCCGGCCTGGGCCGGTTTCGGCTGGCCGGAAGCCGGATAGCACGCCACGGTTGCGCAGAATCCGCCACGCAAACCTTGAATGCCGCCCTTCTCCGTCGCATAGCTTTCACAGATCAGGAGTCGGGACGTCCATGGCAAAAGTATCCGGCAAGCAAGGCCAGAAAGCCGCAAGCGCCGCGCAACCGGCGCGCGCCTGGCAGCGCATGCTTTCGGGCCGCCGGCTCGATCTGCTCGAACCCTCGCCGCTCGATGTGGAGATCGAGGACATTGCCCAGGGACTTTCGCGCGTTGCCCGCTGGAACGGCCAGACCCGGGGCGATCATGCCTTCTCCGTCGCCCAGCATTCGTTGCTGGTACTCGACATTCATCTGCGGCTCGATCCGGAGCTTTCGCCGCGCGAGCAGATGGTAACCCTGCTGCACGATGCGCCGGAATATGTGGTGGGCGACATGATCTCGCCGTTCAAGGCGGTGGTTGGCGGTGACTACAAGGCGGTCGAGCACCGGCTTCTGGAAGCCATCCATCTGCGCTTTTCCCTGCCGGCGAAGTCGGGCACAGCGCTTTTGACGGCGGTCAAGAAAGCCGACACCATCGCCGCCTATTACGAGGCCACACTGCTTGCCGGCTTCGGCGAAGCGGAGGCGCGCCGGTTTTTCGGCCGGCCGCAGGGCATCTCCCCGGATGGCCTGCCGCTGACGCCATGGCCGGCAAAACGCGCCCAGGCGAATTTTCTCAAGCGCTTCCGGCTGATGGAGGAAGCGCATGCCCACAGTCTTGTGCAAAGCCGCAGGCATGCCCGTGAGAGGCGGGGCCATGAGAGGCAGGCCAAATGAGCGCGACGCGGGCAGTCGAGATCGGGCTTAACGCCGCAATCATCGCCATCGTCGAAAACGGACCGGCGATCCTGCGCATTCCCGGCGGCGAGGACGGGCTGGATGGCCTGCCCTTCGGCCCCTTCAATCCGGTCAGGCACCGCACCATGGAACTGGGCCTGCGCCAATGGGTGCAGGAGCAGACCGGGCTGAAGCTTGGCTATGTGGAACAGCTCTACACCTTCGGCGACCGGGGGCGGCACCGCCAGGCAGGCGACAACGAATTGCATGTCGTGTCGGTTGGCTATCTGGCGCTTACCCGCCTGAAGGACGATCACGAGGTCAAGCTGCAGCGTTCCGGCGCGAGCTGGAAGGACTGCTATCACTATCTGCCCTGGGAGGACTGGCGCGGCGGGCGGCCTGCCGTCATCGACGAGTTCATCCTGCCCAAGCTGGAAGCCTGGATTGCCGAGCGCGACACGAAGAACCTCGCCGGCCTTCAGGCAGTGGACCCTCGCGGCCGCAACCGGGTACGGATTGCCTTCGGGCTGGACGGGATGCCCTGGGACGAGGAGCGGGTGCTCGACCGCTACGAACTGATCTATTCGGCCGGCATGGTGGAGGAAGCGGTCGCCGATGGCCGGGTGGAAGCGGTTCGCGGCAAACACGCGCTGGGCAATGCCATGCTGCACGACCATCGCCGGATTCTCGCGACCGCCCTTTCACGGCTGCGGGCAAAGCTGAAATACCGGCCAGTGATCTTCGAACTGATGGCAAGCGAGTTCACCCTGCTGGAACTGCAGCAAACGGCAGAAAGCATACTTGGCCGCAAGGTGCACAAGCAGAATTTCCGCCGGCTGGTGGAAAGCAACCAGCTTGTCGAACCCACGGGCAGGACTTCGACATCAACCGGCGGACGCCCGGCGGCGTTGTTCAAGTTCCGCCGCGAGGTCATGGCCGAGCGCCCGGCGCCGGGACTGCGGCTCGGGCGGGGCTAGAGCATTTCCAGCCGATATTGGATCGTTCGAACGCCGGTCAGTTGCCGAAGATGTAGCGCAGTCCGGTCAGCGGCGGCAGCAGCGAGGCAAGCCCCAGCGCGATGGCGATCCAGATCGCCAGCATGGCGAAATAGCCATAGACCTCCTGCATGACCTGGGAGAACAGCTGCACGGCATGCTTGTTGTGCGGCCGGTGACGGTCCTCCAGCAGCAGCCAGGTTTCGGTCTTTTCCGGGGCGCGATGCGGCGCCGTCTGGGCAAACCACAGCAGCACAACGGCCATGACAAGCGCCAGGATGGCGCCGGTCCGGAAGAACAGCACGAGGTCGAACATCGAGCCGAGCATGACCATGGAGATGGCGAGATAGCCGAAGAAAACGGCCCTTCCCACGCACAGCATTGCCTGATCGCGCACTTTCTCCATTCCGGACCCCGATCAATGGTGCTCTCAGGATTGCTGCATTTTCCGGTGCAGGCAAGTCACAAATCGGTCAGTTGATGCCGATGTCGAGGCCCAGGTCGAGGGTCGGCGCAGCCATGGTGATCTTGGAGGTGGAGATGTAATCGACGCCGGTTTCGGCGATTGCCCTCACCGTATTGATGTTCACATTGCCCGAGGCTTCGAGTTTGACTGAACCGCCATTGTCCGAGCGGTTCATCTCGACCGCCTTTGCAAGCTGTTCGGTTGTCATGTTGTCGAGCAGCACCGCATCGGGCGATGCCTTCAATGCCTCGGCAAACTGCTTGAGCGTGTCGACCTCAACCTCCACCTTGACGAGATGACCGGCATAGGCACGGGCGCGCTCGATGGCGAGCCGAACGCCGCCGGCTACGGCGATATGGTTGTCCTTGATCAGGATGGCGTCGTCGAGGCCGAAGCGGTGGTTGGAGCCGCCGCCGCATTTGACGGCGTATTTGTCGAAGGCGCGGTGGCCGGGGATGGTCTTGCGGGTGCAGCAGACCTTTGCATGGGTGTGGGCGATCAGGTCCTGAAAGGCCGCCGTATAGGTGGCGATCCCCGACATGCGCATGAGGTAGTTGAGGGCGACGCGTTCTGCGGCCAGAATGGCACGGGCATTACCATCGATGCGGGCAACCTTTTCGCCGGCCTTGATGCGGTCGCCATCCTGCTTCAGCGCCTTGAACTTGAGCACCGGATCGATGGCGCGGAAGGCAGCCTCGGCAAGTTCAAGGCCCGACAGGATGCCGTTCTCGCGGGTTGCCAGCACCGCCTTTGCGGTGGCAGACGCCGGTATGGTGGCATTGGACGTAATGTCCCCTGCCCGGCCCAGGTCTTCCAGCAATGCAGCCCGCACGGCTTCGTCGATCAGGATGGGCGACAGATGCGGCGGAAGCGCTTCGGTTTTCTTCTTTCCAGGAGCCAAGCTTTTCCCTTTCAGGCACTTGCCGTGGCAGGTTCGCGGCCCGTAACGCCGGCGGCGACCTCATCGGCTTCCTCGAGCGTGATGAAGGTGCGGTGTTTCCACGCCTGTCTTTCCTCGGGAAAATCGGAACGGAAATGGCCGCCCCGGCTCTCCTCGCGGTTAAGCGCCGCCACTGCCATCAGTTTGGCGGTTGCCAGTGTGTTGGCGAAGCGGCAGGCCTTGTTGGCGCGCTGCATGGCATCGATTTCAGTGATTGCCTCGCGCAGGCCCTCGCCATCGCGGATGACGCCGACTTTGGCACTCATCAGCTTGCGCAGGCGCGTCATGGCCTCATCGTCGTCGATCACCTCGACATCGGGATTGAGCGCCGACTTGTCCTTCCACGGACTGACCCGCGCTTCCGGCATCATGCCGCCGATATCCTCGGCGATGCGGGCGGCAAAGACCACCGCTTCCAGCAGTGAGTTGGAGGCAAGCCTATTGGCGCCATGGGCACCGGTCGAGGTCACCTCGCCGCAGGCCCAAAGCCCGTCAAGCGAGGAACGGCCCTCGGCATCGGTCAGAATGCCGCCCATGTAATAGTGCGCTGCGGGAATGACCGGGATCATTTCCCTTGCCGGATCGATGCCGACATCCCGGCAATAGCCGTAGACGGTGGGAAACTCGTCCTTGAAGTGTTCGCCGACAGCCTGACGGCAATCGAGGAAAGCGCCCCTGCCCGCCATCACCTCGGCAAAGATGCCACGGGCGACGATGTCGCGCGGGGCCAGTTCGCCTGCCGGGTCGATATCGAGCATGAAACGGTGGCCGGCTGAATTGTGCAGGGTGCAGCCCTCGCCGCGCAGCGCCTCGGTGGCAAGCGGTGCCGGGTCCTTGCCGACATTGATCGCCGTGGGGTGGAACTGGACGAATTCCGGATCGCCGATCACCGCTCCGGCGCGAGCCGCCATACCGATGCCGCCGCCGCGCGCTTCCGCCGGGTTGGTCGTGATCTCGTAGAGATGGCCGATGCCGCCTGCCGCCATGACGACGGCACGGGCGGGAAACAGAATGCGCTGGTGCGAGCGGCCGCCTTCGGGCCTTGCGATCAGGCCACTGACGAAACGGCCCTCGGCGGCGAGTTCCTCGGCGACATAGCCTTCCATCAGGCGGATCGACGGGGTGTTGCGCACGGCCGTAACCAGCGCCTCCATGATGGCGCGGCCCGCCATGTCACCCTTGACGCGCACGACGCGGTGTTCGGAATGGGCTGCCTCGCGCGAGGTCTGCAGCCGGCCCTCCAGATCGCGGTCGAAGGGCACGCCGAAGCCGAGCAGATCATGGATGCGGTCCGAGGCTTCCGACACCATCAGGCGGGCAATCTTTTCATCCACCGTTCCGGCGCCGGCGGCAATCGTATCGGCCAGGTGCTTTTCGATCGTGTCACCCGGGGAAACGGCGGCGGCAATACCGGCCTGCGCCCAGGCGGACGAGGCACCCTTGCCGATGGGCGCTGCGGCGATGATGGTGACAGGACGCGGCGCAAGCTTCAACGCGCAGAACAGGCCGGCCCGCCCGCCGCCGACAATCACCACATCGTCAACGCCGGTCCAGGATACGGGAGGAAAGAGCTCAGCCTGTTTGTCCATTTTTCAATTATTCTCGGGCCTGACGCCAGGATACAGCCCCGTTCGGTGTTCTTGCCGACCCCCGGGGCAAACCCGGGGATGACAAGACACATCCATGCATCAATTCGGCTTCAAATTCACCATGCGCTCGACGGCGCGGCGGGCGCGTTTGGCGAGCGCCGGGTCGATCGTCACCTCTTCCTTCATGTAGACGAGGCTTTCGAGGATTTTCGGCAGGGTGATGCGCTTCATGTGCGGGCAGAGATTGCACGGCTTGATAAATTCGACGCCCTTTGCCTGCTCCTCGATGTTGGAGGCCATGGAGCATTCGGTAACCAGCAGCACTTTCGAACCCGGCTTCTGATTGGTGGCGTACTCGATCATGCCCGAGGTCGAGCCGGCATAGTCGGCAACGGCGACCACGGAAGGATGGCATTCGGGATGGGCAATGATCTGGATTGCCGGATCGGCCTTCTTGTATTCGAGCAGTTCCTCGGCGGTAAACCGCTCATGCACCTCGCAATGGCCTTTCCAGGTGAGGATTTTCTTGTTGGTCTGCCGGGCGACGTTCTGGGCGAGATATTCGTCGGGAATGCAGAAGACGGTATCGGAATCGAAGCTTTCGACCACACGCACCGCGTTCGACGAGGTGCAGCAGATATCGGTTTCGGCCTTCACCTCGGCGGAGGTGTTCACATAGGTAACGATCGGCACGCCCGGATGGGCCTCGCGCAGCAGGCGCACGTCGGCGCCGGTGATCGACTCCGACAGCGAGCAGCCGGCTTTCATGTCTGGGATGAGAACCGTCTTTTCCGGGTTCAGCAGTTTCGAGGTCTCGGCCATGAAGTGCACGCCGCACTGGACGATGACTTCCTCGTCGACCAGCGTCGCCTCGCGGGCAAGCTGCAGCGAATCGCCCGAAATGTCGGCAACGCAGTGGAAGATCTCGGGCGTCTGGTAGTTGTGCGCCAGAATGACGGCGCCCCGCTCCTTCTTGAGCTTGTTGATCCAGTAGACATAGGGCGCATGAACCGGCCACTCGATCTCGGGAATGTGGTGTCTGACCTTCTCGTAGAGCGGCGCCGTCGCCCGGGCGATGGCCTTGGTATAGGTCAGGTCCGGCATGTCGATCTTGCCGAAGCGCTCCAGCGCCGTTCTACCTTTGGCAGGGCCGCCCTTCGATTGGCGGGTGCGCTTTGCGCTGTCGGTCTCGGTTGCAAGAGTCATGGCGAACCTCCTGTCTGATTCAGCCAGCACCCCCGCCGGCAGTCTCAGCGATTAGCATTTTACTTATACTCAAATTGAGTATAATACTGGCGAAAAAACATGCCTGCGAACAGGCTGCTTCAATGTAGGAAATTATCGCCTGCCCTTCAAGGAAAAACGGGCCTTCAGGAAGAAGCAGGGCCTTCGAGGAAAAAGCGGGGCAAGCCTGTAGCGTATCAGTCCCTTGAAAGTGCCAGGCAGGAACGGCGGCGCACCGGCAAGACGACCCTTGCGCCGGAACGGTAGATGCCGGCAACCCAGCCACTTTCTCCCTGTGAGGTGAGCGTTGCCAGGGAACCATTGGCGCTCAGTATCCTGGCGCCGTCCTCAAGATGCACCGGGTCGAAGCCGCCGGGAAACCAGGCAAGCACCGCATCAGAGGGTTCGGCAAGACGGGTGATGGTGGCGACGATGATGAGCCACACCAGCAATAGTCCGGCGGAATTGACGAGGAAGCGCAACATGCCGAACACGCCGCGGACAGGCTCAGTAGTCATAAACGTGTTCCAGCCGCACCGGTCCCTGCTCAAAAGCCCGTAGCAAATCCGCCAGAGCCCCAACGCGGGTTTCGATCAACAGCCGGTAACCGGGAAAGCCGTCACGCCCGACAGAGGTGATCAGCGTTGCACCTTCGGGAAGTTCCGGCGAATCGGCGCTGGCAACCGCCGTGATCATGATGTCGTCATTGCCGGCGATCTCGACCACATTGCCACCGGCACGGGCGATTTGTTGAAGGATGCGCGTATATGCGCGATATCGCGGGGTTTCGATAATGACAAGCTGGGGCGTGGTGTCGATCACATCGACGTCGTTCATGGCGGCGAGTTTGGAAGGCAGCATGCCTGTGACGACGGTGCGGATGCGCAGTTGCGCCTGCCCAGCGGCTGCAACCGCATTGGCAATCACACCGGCATAGGCAGCTTTCGCCTTCCACTCTCCACCCAGCGCGAGGCGCCGTTCCCAGCCCCGGACCGGCATGGTCAGCGGCTGCGCCCACAATTCAGCCGAGGATTTTCGAAAATCGTACTTGTACCACGGCGTCTGCTCCAGAAATTTCCCGTAATCCTCAGCCATCATGGCGGCGTAGCGGTCCTGCGGCGACTTTTCCTCACCCCGCAGAATGGCAAACAACCGGCCCAGCGTTTCCTCGTAAATTGCCTTCATGAGCATTTCGACGGTGAAGCTCACTCCGATGACGTGAATGGTTGCCCGCGTGTTGAAATCGCCGGCACCATGCTCGCCTGCCTTGCGATTCAAGGCACATGCCGAAGACCAGAAGCCGCTGATGCTTGAGAGATAGCCGAAGCGATATTCGTCGCCGGTCTTGAGCACCTCGGCAAGGCCCTGATAGGCATAGACAATGCCATTCGGGATAGGTCAGAAACGAATTGGCCTCGGCGCGCTGGAATTCCAGTTCGGCGATCTGGGGCTGGTAGTCCTGCCGGTTTCTCTTCACCCTGGGCAAAAAAGTTCGATATATCCAACCGGTGCAAGCAGCAGGACAACGATCAGCAGCAGGGCAGCAACCAGCCTGAAAACAATGCGCAACAGCCGTCTCACCGGGCTATTTCCTGTCCAGAAACCAGGCGGAGAAGACAGCAAACCCGCCAAGCGCCAGATGAGGCAGGTTGGCCAGGATCTTGAAGGTGAAATCGAGGTCCTGAATGCCGTAGTTTATGATGCCGAGATCCAGGAAGCCGGAACCGGTCGCCAGCCCCAGAAGGCCGTCAGCGAAATAAAGCCCGCCGAAATATTTCAGGAAGGCTCGCGAGGCATTGTTCGACCAAAAGGCGGCAATACCGGCCCAGATGGCAGAAAAAAGATGCAGCAGGTCATCATAGATATCGAGCGCGAAAATGCCGAAGGAACGGCCCTGCTCGTCGGTCAGCCCCGGCACATAGTTGAGTGCTGCGGCGCCGAGCAATACGACGAGATAGCCTGCGGCTATGATCTGCAATCTGGTCATGTAAATCTCCTGCCGCCGGGCTACAGCCTGGCCATGTAGCGGTCCCACATCAGGTTGGTGAAAAGAAGGTCCGGATCGATTTCGCGCTTGGCGGCAACGAATTCGCCAGCCCTCGGGTAGGAACGGATAAACTGTCTGTCCGTCGCATGAAGCCGGTATGGCAGATAATAGGCACCCCCCATGCCGATCACCCGCTCGATAAGCGCGGATGTCATGCGCGCCATGTCGGCCTCACCGCGCACTGTCATTTCCTGAGAAAACAGCATGACGGCTGCAATGCGCGGTGTCGACGCGTAGTTCAGCCAGCTTTCGCGATCGGTGTCGACATATCTCAGCGTGATGTTGAGAAGCTCCTGATAGGAGGAAGGAATCACCTCCTGGCAAGCTGTAATGAAATCGGCTAAACGCTCCGGCGCCACGAAATACTCATGCAGGATATCTGTTCGTGTGGGATCGCGATCGTCGAGCGTTACTACCGGTTCGTTGATCAGGCTGTTGCGGGTAACTTCACCTCCGCCGACAGCCGGTCCGATCTCGGTCTCCAGATACCAGCGGCCACGCTTGACCCGGTCCGAGCCGGGCTGCGCCCGGAACACGTGGCGGGCAGTCCTGGAAAGAAAGCCGGAGCCGGAGGCGGCCGGCAGGTCCGATTGGTCTTCCACCGGCTTGTATGTGATGAGCAGGCCGTCCTCGAAGAAACCGTCGATAGTCACATCCAGCCTGCCATAGGCCATTTCAATGGCCGGATCGTCGGCAAGTTCTTTCACGAAGCGGGTCCCCAGTTCCCTGCCCGGCAGTTTTATGTATTCCGGTTTCAGCCGCCGGTTCGGCACCATCTCCATCTCCAGGTCGATGATGGCGCCGGTCAGTCCGTATCCGCCCATCGTCATGTTGAACAGGTCGCGGTTTTCGGTGCGCGAACAGGTCACCACCTCGCCACCGGCATTCATCAGCCGAAGGGAACGCACGGTGGAGCCGAACCCGCTGTGGGGCACCGGCCAGCCATGGGCGTTGACGCAAAACGTGCTGGCAACCCCGAAATCGTTGTTGGACTGCATGACCTTCGGTGAGAAGCCGATCGGGTCCAGATGGCCGATGACCTGCGCCCAGCGCACCCCGGCAGGAACCCGGCAGATACTATTTGCAGTGTCCGGTTCGAGAAAGTCCTGATCGAGGGTTACCGCCGTTGCATCCTTTGCAAGGCTTTGCCCGCCCATGGAGTGTCTGGCAGCGTGAACGACGAATGGCCGACGGTCGGTCCTTGCCTCGCTCAGTTCCCTTCGCAGCATGGCGATGAAGGCATCATCGGCATTTTCCTTCACCACGATGTGCTTTTGAACCGGCGTCGGATTCAACTGGCTCGCATCATCGAGAAGCATTGCGCCCTGCGGGGCAGCTGGAAGACCGAGGCCTGCGGGAATGTTCTCCTTCATCCAGTAGCGGGTGGAAAGCCCACCTGCCAGGGCACCGCCACCCACCAGCAATGTGCGCCGAGTGAACTTTCCCATGCCGCCTCCCGAATCGCCATAATTGCGTCGATGAGAAGCTTATTGGCCGCTCGCCCTAAAACAACCTTTAAAAGAATGGGTATAATCACCGCATCAGGTTCAAGGAGATGTACCGTGAGACGCTTTTTCAAGATAACCGGATTGATCGTCCTTCTGGCGTGCCTTGTTCCCACCGGTTTCTGGATCGCTGCGCAGATGCGCGAAAGACAGCCGGCAAGCGCGCTGAAGCCGGAAAACGGGCAGTTCGTCGAAACTGCGGGAGGCCGTATCCATGTTTCCGTCTGGGGGGCTCCGGATGCCCTGCCCGTGCTGATGACCCATGGCATGGCTGCCTGGGGCGGCCTGTGGGAGGATACTGCGCAACAGCTTGCCGGGCGCGGATACCGGGTAATTGCCATGGATCTTGCGCCGTTCGGGTTTTCAGACCGCTCGGATGGCGATTTTTCCCGTAGCCATCAGGCGGAGCGACTCAACCAGTTGGCACAGGCGCTGAAGCTCGAGGACTATATCCTCGTCGGCCACTCCTATGGCGGCGGTGTTGCGCTGGAAGCTGCCGTGAGGGATTCAGAACGGATGGCCGGCCTGGTGCTGATCTGCCCGGTGATCAAGCTCATCGATGGTTCCTTCGACCCGGCATCAGAAAAGGTTCCGGCCGTGCTCAGTCTCCCCGTTGTCACCGACATGCTGGTTGCCTCGACAATCGGCAATCCACTTCTGACGGGTATCCTCACCAAACGCTTCATGCATCGCAAGGAAGGGTTGGGCGATCGCGATGTTGCCATCCTGCAGCGACCGATGCCGCGAGAAGGGAACGGCAAGGCGATGATTGCCTGGCTGAAACAGTTCCTGACCGAAGGAACTGCGCCCCTGTCACGGCACCGCGAAGCCGTTGCCGGCCTCGATCTGCCTGTTACCCTGATCTGGGGAGAGGAGGATACCGTTACCCCGATCGCGCTGGGCGAAGAACTGGCGGCAATCATGGCGCCACAGGCATTCCATCGACTGAAGAATACCGGCCACATGCCGCAACTTGAGGACAGGGAAACATTCGGCCGCATTCTGGGCGATGCACTCGATGCGCTAATCCTCAGCAGCGGAACCGTTGAGAGCAGGTAACGGGAACCGTATTGATCGCACCGGCTTCATCAATGCAAGCAACGGCTCAGTTGCAATACCAGCCTCTTCAGCGTCACTGAACACAGCTTTCAGTTTTGCTTGCTTGACCAGCCTTGCCGCCGCCGCCATACAGGGCCATTCTTCTGCCACCGCGGTATTGCAATGACCCATTCCCAGAACAAGCAAGCTCCCTCCCTACCCTGGCTCATCATCATCTGCGGCTGTCTCATCGCCATGATGACGTTCGGGCCGCGCTCGGCGATGGGTTTCTTTCAGCTTCCGATGATCGAATTGCGCGGATGGGACCGCACCACATTCGGCCTGGCGATTGCCATCCAGAACCTTGCCTGGGGTGCGGGCCAGCCCTTCTTCGGCGCCATCTCAGACAAGTACGGCACCTGGCGGGTGCTGGCGACCGGTGCTGTCTGCTACACGCTGGGCCTTTACCTGATGTCGATTGCAGAAGCACCGTGGCTGCTGCATCTGTCTGCCGGTGTGCTCATCGGGCTCGGCATCGCTGCGGGATCCTTTACCATTGTCATGGCCGCGTTTGCCCGCAATGTTTCACCGGAGAATCGCACCTTTGTCTTCGGCCTCGGCACGGCAGCGGGATCAGCCGGCATGGCGCTGTTCTCGCCGTTGACGGTTGCCCTGATCGCCCAGTTCGGATGGCAGGACACGCTGGTCTGGCTGGCAGCCCTGATGATGGTAATCCCGCTTCT
>JAMLIH010000068.1 GCA_023954255.1 Phyllobacteriaceae bacterium
ACAAAGAGATTTTCCCGATCCCGCCAAAACACGAACGGCTGTAGTTGAAGATTGCGGCAGAGAGTGGGCAGCAGCAGACGGTGCGGGATTTTCGCGGGGCGACGCTACTTCTTCCTGCCGCGCATGGCGTAGGGATTGTCGGCCTTGCGCATGACGAGGCGTACCGGCACGGACCACAGGTCGAAGGTCTCCCGGATATTGTTGATCATGTAGCGGCTGTAGGAATCCGGCATCGCCTCGGGCCTGGAACAATGCACCATGAAGGTCGGCGGCCGCGTCTTGGCCTGGGTGATGAACTTGAGGCGAATGCGGCGGCCTGCGACGGCCGGCGGCGGATGATGATACTGGATATCCTCCAGCCAGCGGTTGAGCCGGGCGGTGGCGATGCGCCGGTTCCACTGTTCATGGACCTCGGCGACCGCCTCCATCAGTTTGGGAATGCCCTCTCCCGTCAGCGCGGAGACGGGAACGACCCTGAGGCGCTTCACCTGGGAAAGGCTCGTCTCGGCCATCTCGCGGATTTCAGCGAGCCGCGCCTGGCGATCCTCGACCTTGTCCCACTTGTTGACGGCGATCACCGGCGCGCGGCCCTCGCGGATCACCAGGTCGGCGATCTGCACATCCTGCTTTTCGAACGGTGTTTCGGCATCGATGACGATGATGACGACCTCGGCATACTGCACCGAGCGCAGCCCGTCTGAGACAGAAAGCTTTTCGAGTTTTTCCTGCACACGCGCCTTCTTGCGCATGCCGGCGGTATCGAACAGGCGGATGGTCCGGCCTTGCCATTGCCAGTCGACGGAGATCGAATCGCGGGTGATGCCGGCTTCCGGTCCGGTCAGCAGCCGGTCCTCGCCGATCATCTGGTTGATCAGCGTCGACTTGCCCGCATTGGGACGGCCGACAACGGCAATGCGCAACGGCTTGGAAGTATCGTAGGCGGGCAGGATTTCGTTGCCGGCCTCATCGAAGACGGGATGGTATTCATCCTCTTCAGCTTCGCCGTCAGCGGCCAGCAGGTCTTCATCGCCAAAGGCGCGATCCTCGCCAACCGCCTCCACGAGGGCGGAGTAGAGGTCGGCCATGCCGATACCGTGTTCAGCCGAGATCGGCACCGCCTCACCGAAGCCCAGCGAATAGGCATCGTAGAAGCCCTGCTCGCCGGCCTTGCCTTCCATCTTGTTGGCAACCAGGATCACCGGCCTGCCGCTTTTGCGCAGCAACTGCGCGAATGCCTTGTCGGCAGGGGTAATGCCGCTTTTCGCATCGACCAGAAACAGCGAAACATCTGCCTCGGCGATAGCAAGCTCGGTCTGCCGTCGCATGCGGCCTTCAAGGCTTTCGGAGTGCGCTTCCTCGAGGCCTGCCGTATCGATCACCTGAAAGTGGAGATCGCCGATGCGGGCATCGGCCAGCCGCCGGTCGCGGGTGACCCCCGGCGTATCATCCACCAGCGCCAGCCGCTTGCCGACAAGCCGGTTGAACAGGGTGGACTTGCCGACGTTCGGGCGCCCGATGATGGCAACGGTAAAACTCATTGAACATCCTTGATGCCGAACAAGCGGGGAACGGCGCAAAGCGGATGGAAGCCGGTGTCAGCCTGCAGCCTTCACACCCTTGCCCGCCAGATAGTCGAGCAGCAGCCTTGCACGATTCTGCACGCCGCCTGCCGCTTCACTGTCCTCGACAATACGATTGAGCCAGTCGAGCGCCGTCTGGTCTTCGCCAGCCTTCATCGCCGAAACAGCGAGCGCCTCACGGGCGCTGTGGCGCAGCGGATTGCCTGGGGCGGCAAGGGATGACAGGCGGCTCTCGACGGCTGCAAATTCCTCGAGATCGACCGCCAGCAGGCCCGCCTGCAACCGGGCGACTTCGCGCAAGGCCGGCAGGGCGGCACCGTCGCCTGCAATCGCGTCATAGGCCTTCAGCGCTTCCGCCTTGTCGCCGCGGGCAGCCATTTCACCGGCGATGCGCAGGCGGGCGAGTTCGGGATAGCGGCCACCGCCATCGGCAGCCAGTTCTTCCAGCGCCTTGACGGCCTCCTCATGCTGGCCCTGGCCGGACAATTCGATGGCGCTCATGAAACGGTCGCCGTAACCGGCCAGCTGCTGCTCGGTGTAATATTCCCAGGCGCGATATCCGGCCGTGGCAAGAACAACCACCACCGCACCGGCAATGATAAACTTGCCGTATTTCGACCACAGCTCATGCGCCCGGTCCTGGCGCATCTGCTCGTCGACTTCGCGAATAAAGGTATCGTTGTCTGCCATCTTGACCTTCGGGTAGCACTGTATGCGGCTGGCGCAATCCGCTGCCTTGTAGACCGTTTCACCGTTGGGTGTAAACGGATAGTGTCAGCAAGCGGTTGAGTTCATTTATGCATTTCGATTTTTCCGATACCGTCAAAATCGAAATTGCTCTAGCGGAAAGCGAACAGCAGAATCAATGCAGGATATGAGGACCGGTTATGAAAGCCGGCTTCAGGCGAGCGGCGCCACGCCGAAAAGCCATTCATGCGCCCAGAAGACGAACAGCGCCCACAGGGCCAGTCCGCTTGCCACCGCGGCAAGGTCGTAGGTAACGGGACCCGGCTGCGGCAAGGACCCGCCACGGCGCTTGACGGCAATACGGTTCCACACCGCCCAGGCAAGAAAGGCGCCGAACAGCCATACCGAGGCAGTATCGCCATTGGCGAGCAGATGCGCAAAGGCCCACAATTTGACCGACAGCAGCATCGGGTGCTTGAGCATGGGCTTCAACTTGCCGGCAGGCAGGTTGGAAACCATCAGGGCAACGAAGGAGAGCGCCATCAGCAGCCAGGCAAGATGGCGCGTCCAGACCGGCGGCACGTAGAGGATATCCGCGTCCGGCCGGGCCTGGGCATAGCCCCAGATCAGCAGAACCAGCCCGGCAAGGGAAACAAGCGAGTAGATGCCTTTCCATGGCCCCTCGCCCATGGCGGCAAGACGTGCATCACGCCAGGCCGGCGCCACCATGCGCACCGAGTGGATGCCAAGAAAAACGGCCAGACCAGCAATCAACCAAGGCATTTCAGTTCTCCGGGCTCCTGATTGGAAGGTTCATCCCATGTTTCGTGCCTTGCGAAAAGGCATGATACAGAAAAACTGTATTATGGAAGCGTGACCGGATTCGATGGTGACTGATCTTGAAAAGGCCCGTCAAAGGCTTGCCGCAAAGCGGGACGAGCTTGAGGAACTCTCGCGCATTTCGCAGGGAGCGCGGGCGACGGTCGAACTCGACCAGCAATCGGTCGGCCGGCTGTCGCGCATGGATGCGATGCAGCAGCAGGCCATGGCGGAAGCCCAGGAACGCAACCGCAAACGCGACCTCATCCGCATCGAGCAGGCTGAACGGCGCATCCGCGAAGGCGAGTACGGCTATTGCAGTGAGTGCGGCGAGGAAATCGCCGACGGACGGCTCGCCATCGACCCGATGGCGGAGAAATGCGTCAACTGCGCGTGAGTATTGCTACTCCGCCGGGTTCTCCTGCTGCTTCAGCCATTCCTTGTCGATGTCCGGCAATTCCTCGTTGGCGAAGGCCGCCTCGAAGGCCTGCAGGCGCTTGTAGACGCTCATCAGTTCGACAATCGTCGTCCAGGAATTGACGAGATACTGGAACGAGCCCTCGACGCGGGAGAAGGCGCGAATGATCTGCTGCATGATGCCGAGCGTGATGGCGCCGCTGGCAATGGTCGGTGTCAGCGCGATGTAGGGCACCAGATTGCCGATCTGCAGATAGAAGATGCGCACGACATTGAAATAGAGATAGTTGAAATAGAGCCGGAAGTAGTTCTTGCGCACATTGGCGAACAGTTCGGCAACGGTAGGCGGCGCAGCACGATCCTCGTGATCCTCGCCATAGACCAGTTCCTTGCGGTAGGCTGCCTCCACCCGCTGGTTGCGGAACTCGAGCCCCGGCAGCCGGATACCGGCGAGCGCCACCAGCGCCGTGCCGAAAACCGACCAGAGGATGGCGACGAAAACCAGCCCCTGGGAGACTTCGCCGATAATCGGCAACGCCTTCACGCTTGCCGACAATCCCCAGAGCAGCGGCAGGAAGGCGATCAGGGTCATCACTGAATCGAGCAGGTTCACGCCCAGCCCCTCGGCGATCTGGGCAAATCGCATCGTGTCTTCCTGGACGCGCTGGGAGGCGCCCTCGATGTGGCGGACTTCCTTCCAGCGCGACATGTAGTAGTTGTTCATCGCCGTGCGCCAGCGGAAGACGAAGTGGCTGACGAAGAAACGGAACAGGGTGGCGACGAAGACATAGACGAGCGCGATCTTCAGGAAGGATGCAATGGCGAGGTAGATCTGGGTTTCGGTTACGCTGTTGGGCGTGCCGAGCGCGGTCTGGATCATGTCGTAGAAGGTGCCGAACCACTCGTTGATCATCACGTCGAGCTGAACGAGAAACCAGTTGACGAAGAAGATCAGCGCGGAACCGGCCACCGACCACATCTGCCAGGGATGCGGCGCATACCACATCCAGAAGCCGACAAAGGCGAGGATGAAGACCAGCATGTACTGGTAGAACCAGAAGTTTGCCGCACCATCCTGTGCCGCCTGGAAAACCGCCTTGGCGGCATCGTCAGCACCTTCGGCCAGTTCCGGCGGGAAAGCATAGCCGGCAAGATTGCCGAGACTTAACGCACCGCCCATGCCCTGAAAGACAAAGAACCAGAGAAGAATGCCCGCCAGCGACCACACCACAAAGGACGAGAAGAACAATTTGGGATGCGGGAAAAAGGAATAAAACACTGGCGCAGGCTCCCTTGGTTTCCTGAAGCATGGGGAATATCGCAGGCGTACGCTGAAAGCTAGGGCCAGTCGTCTTTCATTAAAGAGATTTCACGCAGGGTTGTTGCGGCGTGAGCATGCAAAATCTGCCGTTTGGTAATCCCCGCAGTTAACCGTCTGCTTACCGTTGGCGCTCAAAATCGCTGCAAATGCATGGCGATTCGTGGAGCGTACGCTGCAATGAAGAAATCCTCGCGGGGCAATTCGCCCAATCCCCGGAAGACCGGGCCTTCGATGATCGTGAACAATTCGGAAATTCCGCTTCCCGATATTGCGGAAGCCGAACGGCTTGCCCGCGAGTGCCAGCCCAGCGATGAAGAGATGGCGCGCCGCTATGCCGAGATGATGGAGCAGATCTATCTCGACACCAGTGAGATGGACATCGCCACCTGCGCGCCGGACCGGCGCTTTTTCCGTGGCGAGAAGGAAGCCTGGGTCTACGAACACGGCAACATCGCCGAACTGGTGTTTGTGCGCTAGAATCAAGACTTCATCAGCCGGGCCGGGCCGCCAGGCAATCACGCGAACGTCATCCGCAGGCTATTGGATTTCCAGCCTGATGCTCCCACATTAGCCGCGATTTTGCGGCCCGCGTGCCGCGATGTGAGGAGCATGCCATGACCTACAGGAAAACCGATGAGGCAATCGCCGGCCTGACGCCCGAACAATACCGGGTTACCCAGGAGAACGGCACCGAACGCCCCTACACCGGGGAATATGACGACCATTTCGAACCCGGCATCTATGTCGACATCGTCTCCGGAGAGCCGCTGTTTGCCTCGTCCGCCAAGTTCAGCTCCGGCTGCGGCTGGCCGTCCTTTTCCAAGCCGATCGCAAACGACAACATCAACGAGTTGCGCGACACCTCGCACGGCATGATCCGCACCGAGGTGCGCTCGACCCATGGCGACAGCCATCTTGGCCATGTCTTCAACGACGGACCGCAGGAAATGGGCGGGCTGCGCTACTGCATCAATTCCGCCTCGCTGCGTTTCATCCCGAAGGAGGAAATGGAAGCCGAAGGCTACGGAGACTATCTCGATCAGGTGGAGGGCTAAACAAATGACCGAACAACGCGCTGTACTTGCCGGTGGCTGCTTCTGGGGCATGCAGGATCTTATCCGCAAACTGCCGGGCGTTACCGATACGAGGGTCGGCTATACGGGCGGCGATGTCGCCAACGCCACCTACCGCAACCACGGAACCCATGCCGAGGGCATCGAAATCCTGTTCGACCCGGAGAGGACGAGCTATCGCGAACTGCTGGAGTTCTTCTTCCAGATTCACGATCCCACGACAACGAACCGGCAGGGCAACGACATGGGCATGAGCTACCGCTCCGCCATCTACCATGTGGATGAGGAGCAGAAGCGCATCGCCGAAGACACGATCGCTGACGTGAATGCCTCCGGCCTGTGGCCCGGCAAGGTGGTCACCGAAGTGGCGCCCGCGGGCGACTTCTGGGAAGCCGAACCCGAGCACCAGGATTATCTGGAGCGCTATCCCAACGGCTATACCTGCCACTTTCCGCGGCCCGGCTGGGTTCTGCCAAAGCGCGACGCGGCCGAGTGACGACTGCCGGAGGCGGTTATTCGCCTCCGGACGGGTTCTCCGACAACGGCCACTTTCCCAGATCGATTTGCCGGCTGCGGCCGACGAGGCTGTGGACCAGAACAAAGTCGTTTGCCCGCCAGCAGACCGGCGTTTCGAGACGGGTTTCCGGAACGGGCCTTGTGTCCCACAAAAGGGTGAGGTGCGGCACGAACCTGCCGCGTCCCCAACCCAGCCCCGCCTTCACCAGTTCGCGGTTCAGACTCTCTCTCAGTCGGATCACCGGCGCGACATCCGTGCTGCAGAGAAGGACGATCGCCCGGCGCTTTGCGCACCTGAAGGCGCTGAGGCGGTCGAACCCGATCTCGAAGGCCTCCGCCTGCACCCGCCCGGCTGCCGCCAGTGCTGCGGTGATGTCCCCTTTTCTCGGCCCGCGGCGAGACATTGCCGGGCAAAGCGAAACATGCAGGCGGCCCTCATCATAAGGCCGCCCCTGCAGTCCGTGGCACAGGCAAGACCGCCGCGCCAGTTCCGCCGCCGCCTTGGCTGCAGGCCGATCCGGACGGAGGGCAAAGTAGAAAAGGTCATGCTGCCGAGGTGGTTCGAAGCCGAAAGAGAACTGCACGCCAGACATGTTGCCGCGCTCCCTGCGAGCCAAATGTTCCTATTATGTTCTTATTCCCACAGTCACCTGTCAAGCCGTGTTTCAGGCGTCAGGCGCTGCTATTCCCACTCGATGGTGCCGGGGGGCTTGGACGTCACGTCGTAGACGACACGGTTGATGCCGCGCACCTCGTTGATGATGCGGGTGGCGGCGCGGCCAAGAAAATCCATGTCGAAATGGTAGAAATCGGCCGTCATGCCGTCGACGGAGGTTACCGCGCGCAGGGCGCAGACAAACTCATAGGTGCGACCGTCGCCCATGACGCCCACCGTCTGGACCGGCAGCAGCACGGCAAAGGCCTGCCATATGGCATCGTAAAGGCCTGCCTTCCTGATCTCGTCGAGGTAGATGGCGTCTGCTTCCTGCAGGATGCGGATCTTCTCGCGCGTCACGCCGCCCGGCAGGCGGATCGCCAGTCCCGGCCCCGGGAAGGGATGGCGGCCGATGAATTGTTCCGGCAGGCCGAGCTCGCGGCCGAGCGCCCGCACTTCATCCTTGAAGAGTTCGCGCAGGGGTTCGACCAGCTTCATGTTCATGCGCTCGGGCAGGCCGCCGACATTGTGGTGCGATTTGATCGTCACCGAAGGCCCGCCGGTGAACGAAACGCTTTCGATCACGTCGGGATAAAGCGTTCCCTGGGCTAGGAAATCGGCACCGCCGACCTTCTTCGCCTCAGCCTCGAAGACATCGATGAAGAGCCTGCCGATGGTCTTGCGCTTTTTCTCCGGGTCGGCTTCGCCTTCCAGCGCCGAGATGAAGGTGTCGGAGGCATCCACATGAACGAGCGGGATGTTGTAGTGCTCGCGGAACATGGCGACGACCTGGGCTGCCTCGTCCTTGCGCATCACGCCGTGGTCAACGAGGATGCAGGTAAGCTGGTCGCCCACCGCCTCGTGGATCAGCAGCGCGGCAACGGAGGAATCGACGCCGCCTGAAAGGCCGCAAATCACCTTGCCGTCCCCCACCTGCTCACGGATCGCGGCAATGGCCTGCTCCTTGTAGGCGGCCATGGTCCAGTCGCCCTTCAGCCCCGCGATCTTGTGGACGAAATTGGAGATCAGCTTCGCTCCGTCGGGCGTATGCACCACTTCGGGGTGAAACTGGACGGCGTAATAGCGCCGGGCCTCATCGGCGGTTGCCGCATAGGGTGCATTGGGGGAAGCTGCGATTACCTCAAAACCCTGGGGCAGTTCGGTCACCCGGTCGCCATGACTCATCCAGACCTGATGGCTTTCACCCGGGTTCCACACGCCCTCGAACAGGGCCGACGGTTTCGATATTTCAACAAAGGCGCGGCCGAACTCGCGATGGTGGCCGCCTTCCACCTTGCCGCCCAGTTGCGCGCACATGGTCTGCTGGCCGTAGCAGATGCCAAGCACCGGCAGGCCGCTGTCGAACACGAGTTCCGGCGCGCTGGGGCTTCCCATCTCGGTGGTCGAGGCCGGACCGCCCGACAGGATCACTGCCCTGGGCTTCAGCCGCCTGAAGCCTTCCTCAGCCGACTGGAAGGGAACGATCTCCGAATAGACACCCGCTTCGCGGACGCGGCGGGCGATCAACTGCGTTACCTGGCTGCCGAAGTCGATGATGAGGACGGTGTCGGGATGAGGGGTGAGGGCGTCGGGCATGGAGGAACCTTCCTTCAAAAGCAGGCCTTAGCCGGATACGCTCCAAGGCGCAATTGCCGGACGGTCGCACTTCACAAAATGTCGCCGTTTGCCACCGCAGCCTCGATACGGTCGACGGCTTCGGCCAGCCTTTCATCGACGATGTGGAGGTACTGCGTCCAGTCATCGACATGGGCGAGTTCCTTCGCGCCGTCCGAAATGCCGCGCAGGCCGATCAGGGGGACACCGAAGCTCATGCAGGCGCGCAGTACGGCGAAGCTCTCCATGTCCACCATGTCGGCATCGATTGCCTGATAGGCGGCACCCGAGACGATGTTGGCGCCGGTCGACAGACTGGCGGAGGCGATGCCCGGCACCTGGATGGTCAATTCGACCACGGCGGGAAGATCGAGAAACGGGGTCACGCCCTTTTCAAATCCCAAGGGCGACGCATCCATGTCGCGGTAGCTGACGGAGGATGCCTGATAAACTTCCGTCTGGGGCAGTTTGGCCGAACCGGCAGAGCCGAGCGAAACGACGAGGTCGGGCAGCATGCCCTCATGCTTCAGCCTGCCGAGGGCGGCGGCGAGCTGGACGGCGGCCTCCACAGGACCAACGCCGGTGATAAGCGGGGTAAAGCGCTGTCTCAAATGCTCGCCATATTCCGCTTCCGCCGCCATGGCGAACAGGATCGATTTTCCCGATATCTGCTGAAGCTTCATGGGGGGCACCCTTGGTCATGACAATGGAATCGCCGACTTATGACCTTCCCATCCATAACGGGAGAGCAGCGAAAAACCAGCCCCGCATCGAAAGCACGCCTCATGCGTCCGGCGGGCTTTCAAGGTCGAGAAGCCAGAACTTCAGTTCTCCAGGAAACCGTGCCCTTGCCGATTTCGACTTCGGCCGGTTGCGGTATTGTTCGATGAAGCGCGGTTCATCTTCCACCAGACGGTAGCAGAAGCGCCGGGGCAGGCTTGTGTAGATCGAACGGGGCGGCGCGGAATATCGGGCATTGATGCGTTTCAGTGCGTTGCCACTGTCGAACTCATGGAAATAGATTTTCCGGATACCCAACTCGCTCACAATGAAATTCAGCACCGCCGCCATCATGGTTTCCTGCCAACCATCGCCGTAGCGCGGCAGCACTTCCTCGCAATAGCGTCGGAGACCGGTGCGGAAGCGCGGGAAGGAGAGACCATCTCCGGCATCGTAATAGCGGCGCGGATTGCGCAGGGCGGATGCAGCAGCACGCACCCAGTCGGATTGGATTTCCTCGATCAGCGCCTCCCCGGTGTTGAGGTCAACATCCATCCTCGCCCATGCAAGGGTATTCTCGTTACGCGAAACCGGATGTCCGCTATAATTGAAAATCTGGGCTCCCGAGGGCGAAACCAGTTGCCGGTACTGGCGGTTGTGGGCTTCAGGCAGGTTGAGCTGCAGCACCAGATTGGCTCCTTTGCAGGTTGTCTGGTTCCAGGCGTGACTGTCGGCATTGCCCCAACGCGACAGCGTCAGGCGCCAGGCAACAGGATCGTGAAACGGGACGAGCGCGATCCATTCCGGATCGATGTCCAAACGGCCAATGGCAGCGAGATAATCGCGCACGCAAGGTACCGTCAGCAGCTTGCCGAAGCGGCTTTCCTTGAGCGCGCGCGCTGTCCAGCCCGCTGCCAGCAGATGTTGCAGCAGGAAGACGGCATAGCGGTCCCTTTCATAATAGAAAAGGGTCCTGCCCTCGGGCAGGCAGGCGCGAACTGCGCCATAGGTGGACATGTCCATGACAATCACCAAACAAACGGAAGTTGGCCGGAAACGCCTGTTTCCAGCGGCGGATTTGCGGCTCTAGGCGCCGCCCTTCATGAAGGAGCAAGACATGGTCTCTCCCTTCTTCCGTTGATTGGTCAAAATGAAATGCCCTGCTTCGGGCAGGCGGGCAATTAGATCAGCAATGGGGCGAAATCATGCCGAGCGCTGCATGACGGCGAAGAAGAAGCCGTCGGTGCCGGTCGAGGCAGGCGTCAGCGTGATGCATTTGAGATCGGAAGACCATGGCTTCGGCTTGTCGAAGCCGAACAGGTCTTGCCAGACCTCGCCTGCAGACAGCAACTCCCATTCCGCATGGCGCTCGCCGAAGGCATAAACCTGGTGCTCGTTCTCCTCGGGAAAGACCGAACAGGTAACATAGACGAGATAGCCGCCGGGGCGGACATAGCGCGCGGCGCCTTCCAGCACCGCTGCCTGCTCGTTCTGCCGGGTTTCGAGCATATCGGGCGACAGCCGCCATTTGGCATCGGGCCGCCGCCGCCAGGTGCCGGAGCCGGTGCAGGGCGCATCGACCAGAACCCGGTCCATGCGGCCTTCGAGCGCTGAGAGATCGTCCTTCGGGGAATGAACCTGGGCGTTGCGCACCCCTGCCCGCTTGAGGCGTTCGAAGATCGGGGCAAGGCGGTTTTTGTCGGCATCATAGGCATGAACCTGCCCGCGGTTTTCCATGCCTGCGGCCAGCGCCAGGGTCTTGCCGCCGCCACCGGCGCAATAATCGAGTACCTGTTCTCCCGGACGGGCAAAGACGAGATCGGCGGCGATCTGGCTGCCCTCGTCCTGGATTTCGAACCAGCCCTTCTGATAGCCGGGTTCTGCCTGCACGTTCGGCAGACGGCGGGAGCCCCTGCCCGGCTCGATGCGGATGCCCTGGCGGGCGATTGCCGTTTCCCTGGCGCCGGTCGAAGAAAGCGCCTTCAGTACCTTGCCGCGGTCGGCCCTGAGCGTGTTGACGCGCAGGTCGAGCGGCGGACGGGCGGCAAGTGCCTTTGCTTCGGCAACCCATTCCTCGTCGAAATTCTCCTCGAAGGAGGCAGCGCACCATTCGGGAATATCCGCTTCGATGTGGGCATCTGCAAAAGCGGTATCCCTCGAGGCGGCAGCCTGCAGTTTTTCAACCGGGATTTCCGGCGCGAAGCGGTCGTCCTCAAGGGCCTGCCGCACATGGTCGAGCGTCATGTCCCAGTCGCGCTGCAGGGTGGCGAAGACGATGGAATGCGGGCTGTCATCGCCCATCAGCCAGGCGGCGGATGCCTGACGGCGCAGGGCATCATAGACAAGATTGCCGATGGCGGAGCGGTCACCTGAGCCGGCAAAGCGATGGGAAAGCCCCCAGTCCTTCAGCGCCTCGGTGGCCGGTCGCTTGCGCGCCGCCATGTCCTCCATCACTTCTATGGCGGCCTGTATCCGGCCTCCCAGACGCATGGCGGGACCTAGTAAAGTACAAGCTGGACCGCGAAGACGATCCACATGATGGTGAGGATAAGGTAGGAGAGCATGAAAGCCGGGCGGCGGCGGCTCAGCCGGTTTTCAGTGGTCTGAAACCACACATGCAGCAGCTTGGCTGCCGCATAGGCGAATGCCAGCACGATCATGACCGGCCCGGCGAGACCCGTCACATAGGCCGCCAGACAAACCGCGTAAAACAGCACCGGCGATTCATACTGGTTGCGGATGGCATTGGAGAATTTCAGGCTCTCCTCCGGCTCGTCCTGCAGCAGCCTGTAGGTGCCGGGTTTGGCCTTGCCCTCCTTGACCGTCCTGACCCGGACCCTGCTCATGGGCACGTAGATCCAGATGGTTGCCAGTGCCAACAGGATCATCGGCCAGAAAATCAGGTCTGCTTCCATCGGCTTTCTCCCGCTTTCAATCTACCGTTCGATACAGATACCCGCCCGCAACACCATCAGTTGCGATGATAGTTCGGGCTTTCGCGGGTAATCGTGATGTTGTGGGCATGGCTTTCGGTCAGACCCGCGCCGGTGATGCGCACGAAAGAGGCCTTCTCCTGAAAATCGGCAATCGACGTACCGCCGACATAGCCCATGGCAGCGCGCAACCCGCCGGCAAGCTGGTGGATGACGTGGGAGGCAGGCCCCTTATAGGCAACCTGTCCCTCAATCCCCTCGGGCACCAGCTTGTGGGTGTCGCTGACCTCGGCCTGGAAATACCGGTCCGCCGAGCCGCGCGCCATGGCGCCGACGGAACCCATGCCGCGATAGGCTTTGTACGAGCGGCCCTGATGCAGATAGACCTCGCCGGGGCTTTCCTCGGTACCGGCAAGCAGAGAGCCCACCATCACCACGGAAGCGCCGGCGGCGATCGCCTTGGCAAGATCGCCGGAATACTTGATGCCGCCATCGGCAATCACCGGAATGCCGCTTTCCTGGGCTGCCTCGACCGCGGAAAGAATGGCCGAAAGCTGGGGCACGCCAACGCCTGCGACGATGCGGGTGGTACAGATCGAGCCGGGGCCGATGCCAACCTTGACGGCGTCCGCACCGGCATCGATCAGTGCTTTTGTGCCTTCCGCCGTGGCCACGTTACCGGCAACGATGCGCACCGCATTGGACAGTTTCTTGACCCGCGAAACCGCATCGAGCACGCGCTGGGAATGGCCGTGGGCGGTATCGACCACCACCATGTCGACGCCGGCATCGATCAGCCGCTCGGCGCGTTCGAAGCCGTCATCGCCGACGCTGGTTGCAGCCGCCACGCGCAGGCGTCCCTGCTCGTCCTTGGCGGCATTGGGATTGAGTTGCGATTTCTCGATATCCTTGACCGTGATCAGGCCGATGCAGTGGCCTTCGGCATCGGTCACCAGCAGTTTTTCGATGCGATGCTGGTGCAGCAGCTTGCGGGCTTCATCCTGACTCACCCCGTCGCGCACGGTGACCAGGTTTTCATGGGTCATCAGTTCGCGAACCTTCTGCTTCGGGTTCGAAGCAAAGCGCACATCGCGGTTGGTGAGAATGCCGACGAGCTTGCCGGTTGCGTGACCGCCCTTGCCGCCGTTCTCGACGACCGGAATGCCGGAAATGCGGTTGCTCTTCATCAGTTCGAGAGCATCTTCAAGCGCGGCATCGGGACCAATCACCACGGGATTGACCACCATGCCCGATTCGAACTTCTTGACCTGGCGGACTTCCTCGGCCTGCTCGGCAGGCGTCAGGTTGCGGTGGATGACGCCCATGCCGCCGGCCTGTGCCATGGCGATGGCAAGCCGCGATTCGGTTACCGTATCCATCGCCGCCGACAGGATCGGCAGGTTGAGGTCGATGCCGTCGGCAACCCTTGTGCGGATATCGACCTGCGCCGGCATGACCTGGGAATGGCCCGGCTGGAGCAATACATCGTCAAAGGTGAGCGCTATCTCACCGGTGGAAGTCTGAATGATTCTGGACATTGCCAACCTGTTCGGGACCAACCGTTTCGGGATCGCTTCAAGCGCCGCGCCCGGACTTTCCGGTCCTTGTGCCTGAGGTTTCGCAGACGCGGGTGCCGGTGCACCTTGCCCTGCGGATTGGCAAGGGTCGTTACCATGGCGCAATCGGCAGTGCAAAGCCTATTCGCGCCGATGCGGCGAAATCGCTCTAGGTGTGAATTGTGACGGCTGGATGAGGCTGCGGCGGGATTTAGCCGTCAGAAGCCATCCGGTAGACATTCAGCCTGTCTGCAGCCGGTGAAATGCGTTGCAGCCAGGCAGGTTCGCGGCCGTCCAGAATGCGGCGGCCAATGCTCTCGGCCGAACTGCCTTTCTTCGATGGAACAGAGGGCTGCGCCACCGGCAAGGGCTGGCAGTAGGCGACGTATAGCGGCTTGCGGCGGGTGGCGATTTTTCTCGCAGTGGCCTCGTCCGCGGCGAAGAAGTCCATGGTTTCGAGAATCGCGCGTCCGTTGCGGTGGTAGTTTCCGGCCACGACCGAATGGCCTGTAAAGACGAGGATCGCCGGACCGGTATTGAGATCGTTGAGGACGAGGCCCGGAGGGAGCGTCGCCAGAAAGCTGAAATCCGTGTCGCGGTTGCAGATGCTGGAAACATTTCCCTGCCTGCTCCATTCGGGAGCATCCCCTGCAACGGCGGCACTGGCCGGATTGCCGGGCGGCGGAAGAACAGCATTTGCAACTACGAGCCAGACCGGCGAAATCAGGAAAAGTGCGGAAAGACCCGTCATGAACATCGCCGCAGGATGCGAGCGGCCCGGTGCAGCCGAAAAATGCCGCCAGGCGAGGTCGGCGAGAATGACGCAAACCGGCACGGCGGCAAATACTCCGAGGCGAAGCGCCCTGACCTGCAGGAAGGAAAGAACAAGGCAGATGGCGAGTACCGCAAGCACGGGCAGCAAGTGGCTGCTGGCAATCCGGCGCCTGACCAGAACAATGCCCGCCGCCAGCAGCAGCGCGATATAGACCAGGAGCGCGTAGTTTGCCGCGCCGAAACGACTGGCGAAATCGACGATGCCGCGCGCCTCGTGGATTTGCGACAGCCATCGCCCGGTCAGTTCGGCGCTGAGCGCCGAATACGGGCCTGCCCGGCATTCGGGAAAGGCGAGCGCCGTAACGGCGAGAGCACCCGCGCCGACAAGGCCTGCCAGGGCAAAACGCATCGCCTTGTTCTGCGCATTCACAAATCCCAGCGCGGCAAAGCCTGCGGCGGCCAGTGCCATGGCAGAAACATAGACGACGGAGAGCGAATCGCAGCGCACGGCCATCCACTGGCCGAGCGGCACGGAAAGCGGGTAGAGGACAGCAAGTCCCAGCACGATACCGGCTGCAGTCCGCAGCAGGCCTTCGCGGGCATCTTCCAGATCGAACACCCAGGCCAGCGCCAACCACCCGAGAAGCAGGGCAATGAAGGGCAGGTTGTCGAGGCCGATTGCCAGCGACAACACCATGCAGAAGCCGGCGCCGGCATGACCGAGCCAGTGCCGGCCCGACATCATGCCGAGCAGCATGACGAAGACGAGCAATATCTGCACATTGTGGTGATCGATGCGGCCAGGGGCGAATTGCGCCAGCGCGGCGATGTTGGTGAGCGCGAACAGGATCACGACGAAAGGATTCGTTTTCGGCCAGGCCCTTTCGCAGATTGCGATCAGCGTCGCCAGCGTCAGGCACAATACGGTTGTCGGCCAGATCGCGGCGGCGAGGCGGGTGGCCATTTCGGCTCCCGCCAGCGGCGAAAGCAATACCGTCAGCAGCGCAATGGGCAGGTCGATCAGCCGCGACCAGTGCAGATCGCCGCCCTCGGGCGGGTTCATGCGCGGCACGGATACGTCATACCAGCCCTGCCCGGCAAGCCAGTTCCGGACTTCATGCAGACGCAGGAAATCGTCCGGATCGGCCATCGCGCCATGCAGCAGCAGATCCTGAAGCGGGCGGAAATACCAGGCAAGCTGGAACAGCACGACCCAGAACAGCAGGCGCAGCCATGACGGGCGCATGGCTTCAATCGCTGTCCTGTCGGTATTGATGGCGGTTGCTTGGGTCACGGCGAATTGCCCGGGCCGCATTGGCGCAAACCCGGCCCTCTCATTGGCCCCAGCAGACTCCACCAGACAATTTAAGAATTAATTTACAGCGTCTGGTTACTTTTCGGTCCAGACAGAAAACACCGGAAACGACCGGACAAACGGGCAAAACGTGGCGATGTTGCAGCTTTCAAAGGCGGAAAAGGCCGAAATGACCAAGGCAGCGCAAAAGGCGAAGAACATGCGCATTGCGGTGCTGGTGCCCTGCAAGAACGAGGAAGTGACCATCGCCAAGGTGGTCGGCGACTTCCGGAAGGCGCTGCCGACGGCAACCGTCTATGTCTACGACAACAACTCGACCGACGGGACAGCGGTAGCCGCGCGGAAAGCCGGTGCCGTGGTCGGCTACGAAACCCGGCCGGGCAAGGGCAATGTGGTGCGGCGCATGTTTGCCGAGATCGACGCCGACATCTATCTCATGGTAGATGGCGACGACACCTATGATGCCGCCAATGCGCCCGTTCTGGTCAACAAGCTGATCAGCGACCGAGCCGACATGGTGGTGGGTGCGCGCATCGGTGCCGACACCGATCACCAGCGCCGGGGACATGCCACCGGAAACCGCCTGTTCAACGTTCTCTACACCACGCTGTTCGGCCGCGAGTTCAGCGACATCTTTTCAGGCTACCGCGCCTTTACCCGCCGTTTCGTGAAGAGCTTTCCGGCGGTCTCGGCCGGCTTCGAGATCGAGACCGAGCTTTCCGTCCATGCCTCGCAACTGCGCCTGCCGGTCGCCGAAGTGCCGTTCGAGTACAAGGACCGGCCGGAGGGTTCGGAAAGCAAGCTTTCGACGGTGCGCGACGGTCTTCGCATCCTCAAGACGATCATTGTCCTGCTGAAGGAATACAAGCCGTTCTGGTTTTTCGGCGCGATCGGCCTTGCCGGCATCCTGTTCGCCTTTGCGCTCGCACTGCCGCTGCTGTTCGAATACAGCCGCACCGGCCTCGTCACGCGCGTGCCGACGGCGATCCTTGCGACCGGCATCGTGATTGTCTCGATGCTCACCATCACGGCCGGAGTCGTGCTCGATTCGATTCGCCGCATGCGGGCCGAGATCAAGCGCATGTTCTACAACATGACGCGTACCCGGGCCGGAGAATAATCCGATGCGGCTCGATCTGGCCCTGCTGATCATCGTGCCGGTCATGATCGCCTTCGGCCAGTTCCTGTTCAAGATGGCCGGGCGTCAGTTGAGCGGCAATATTACCCGCGATCTGTGGAACATCGCCTTCAACCCCTATTTCATCGGGGCGATGGCGCTTTACGGCATCGCATCGTTTCTGTGGGTGATCGCGGTTTCCAAGACCGACATTTCCCGCGCCTATCCATTCATGGCATCGGGCTTCGTCATCGTGCCGGTCATCGGCTACTTCCTGCTTTCAGAGCAGCTCAATGCGACCTTCTTCGTCGGCACGGCGCTGATCGTCGCTGGCATCATCGTCGTCAGCTACGCCTGACGGGATCATCACTCCGACGCGTCCGCCTTTTCCTTCTGGCGCTTGCCTGCCCGGGCAGACGATTGGGCAGCCGGTGCGGCGGCCTCCTTGTCCTGAACGGCCAGAAAATCCGCCGGAGGCGGCGGGCACTCCCGGAAGATGCGCGCCGTGCAGGTAGCACAGATATCCTGATCAAGCGTCGGCACGATCTCGGCAATCGCATCGCCCTTGGAAGTGTGCACGTGTTCGGTTGAGAGCGCTTCGGAAACGTGGAAACGGTCGAGGCGCTTGATGGCGGCAACCTGTTTTGCCTGCACGTGGAAGGAGCCGCCGCGGCGCTTGCGGCGGCGCGCCTCCTCGATCAGCAGTTCGGCGGCGGGAAGATCGATCTCGCCCACGCCCTTGACCATGAACAGCATGTGCTTCTGCTTGGCGCGCTTGCGCTCGATCTCGCGGAACTTGCGCCGCACATGCTCCACCGAGCCGAAATAGAACGGTCCGTCCATGCGCACGAAGACCATTTGCGGGCATTCGTTGAGCCCGTGGGTTTCGGAACTGCGGAACACCCGGTGCGTGGTATTGGGATCCGGCGCGCCGATGCCGATGAAAGGGTGGGCCGACTTGTTGAGGAAGATCAGGAAGGACAGCATCACGCCGATGTAGATGGCGAACTCCAGATCGATGAACAGGGTCGAGATGAAGGTGATAATCGCAATCGAGGTTTCCGCCCGGCTGGTGCGCATGATGTGCCACAATTCGCGGAAATCGATCAGCTTCCAGGCAACCAGAATGATGACGCCGGCCATGGCCGGGATCGGCACATAGGCAAACAGCGGCGCGACGAAAATCAGGATCAGGAACAGGAAGACGGCGGCAAAGATGGCGGCAAGCGGAGTGGCCGCGCCGACCTCGTAGTTGAGGCCGGAACGGGTGAACGAGCCCGATGCCGCATAACACTGGAAGAACGCACCGAAGGTGTTGGAAACGCCCTGGCCGATGAACTCCTGGTTGCCGTCGAGGTCCTGCCCGGACTTGATGGCAATCGCACGGGCGATCGATACGGCCTCGAGCAGCCCGACCAGCGCGATGGCGAAGGCAGCCGGTGCAAGATCGCCCAAATGGTTGATGTTGAAGGAGGGAAAGGAAAAGCCCGGAAACACCGACGGGATTGCCCCTACCAGATTGACGCCGTTCTGCTGGCCCTGCATGGCCAGGCTGGCAAGCGACCCGGCAAGCAAGGCAAAAAGATAGTTCGGCAGCCTGGGAAAATACTTTTTCGACA
>JAMLIH010000069.1 GCA_023954255.1 Phyllobacteriaceae bacterium
ATGCGTAACATCCTGCTGCGGTATTCTCCTCGTCAGGTCGAAAAATCCATCCATTCAAACTGCTTCCAGCTAAACATGACACGCTCTAACCTTGGGTTACTGAGGTATCCAGGATGTGAGCAGTTCGGTCAAGGCGTCTGTCGCCTGTTGTACGATTCCGCCCTTTTCGGCGTCCTGCATGGCATAGAGCGGGGTTTCCTGACTGAGATCCTCGCCAATCCACACTTTCAGCGTGGCAATCCGGTCGCCTTTTCCAACCGGCGGCATGACCGGATAGTTGTAGGCGATTCGCGCCCGCAGGCGGTCCCGGTTGCCGACCGGAAGATAGATTTCGATGGAATCACCACCCGTCACCGCAACCGATCCCGGCTGGCCGCCATAGACGGGAACTTCGCCGACAACCGCCTCTGCATCGAACAGGTTGAGCCGTTCAAAGGCCCTGAAGCCCCAGTCGAGGATTTTTCTCGCCTCTTCGGCGCGCTCCTTGGCGGTGGACATGCCGCTCAGAACCGTGATCAGGCGCTGGCCGTCACGCACGGCGGACCCGACAATCGCATAGCCGGATTTCTCCGTGTAGCCGGTCTTCATGCCGTCTGCATTGATGCTCATGGAGAGCAGCGGGTTGCGGTTTCTCTGCTTGATGCCGTTCCATTCGAACTCCGGCAGCGAATAGTAACGGTAGTATTCGGGGTATTCGCGGATCATGTGCTGGGCGAGTCTCGCCAGATCGGCAACACTGACATACTGCGCCTCGTCAGGCAGGCCGGTCGAATTGGTGAAATGGGAACTCTTCAGCCCGATCCGGCGGGCGCGCTCGTTCATCAGCGAGGCAAAGGTTTCCTCGGTTCCGGCAAGTCCTTCGGCGATGATGATACAGCCATCATTCGCCGACTGGATGATGACGCCCTTGATCAGGTCCTCCAGCGGTATCTCGGAGTTGAGCTTGGCGAACATGGTCGAGCCGCCGGAATTCGCCCCTCCCTTGCGCCAGGCATTCTCGCTGACGAAAAACTTGTCGGTGAGCGACAGACTGCCCTCCTTGAGCCGGTTGAAGACGACTTCCATCGTCATCAGCTTGGCCAGCGAAGCAGGCGGGATTTTCGTATCCGTCTCCTTGGCGAGCAGGATCGTGCCGGTATCGGCATCCATCAGCAAGGCCTGGGGGGCGGATGTTTCAAAGCGCTGGGCAAGCGCCGGCGCGGCACAAACAACCGCCAGCGCCAGCAGGCCCAGCAGATAGGTCATAACAATACGAAGAAAAGCCACCGGGTTCACGGAGATCGCCTGTCAAATATCCCACATGCCCCGCCCCACCATAGGCCATAGTGTCAGGCAGGTTCAAGTCATTGAAATATGAGAATTTACAAAACCGTCAATATTGTCCGGCCACTGCCTGATTCCGGCCCGTTTCAGGTTTCGAGAGAAACGGGGCAGCGATACCGATCCGTTGGTTTGTTTGTGCATTCAGGTTTTGCCGACTCCGTCAAAACCTGAAATGCGCTAGCGGAAATAGGCGCCAACAAGCCCGACACGTCTGGCAAGCGCCAGGGCAGCGTTGGCTGACTGTTCGGCGACACGCAATTCGACTTCGTTCGTTGCAGTGCTGCCGGCGACCGTTCCGAAATCGGCAAACAGGTTTTTCATCAGCCCGGCGCTGTTGCTGTCGGCCGCTCTGCCGAGCACCAGAACCACAATGTTATCCGGTGCTTCGCCGAGATAGGCCGGTGTCGCGCCATCCCGGCCGGGCGCTTGCGCCGGCGCAAAGGCAAGCGGCCTTGGAACCGTACCATCGACGACGGATTCAATCGCCTCGATGGTGCCACGATACCCCGTCTGTCCGTCTGCCAGCGGAATTCCCTCAAACAGGGTCGGCCGATCCGTTGGTATGGGAATGGCACCGGTAAGCGAGTAACCACCCTGGACAAAGCCCCGGTCGATGGCCTGGGCCGGACTGCCGCCGATGCCGGCAGAAGGGGTAACAGGATCAGCCAGCGCCACCATGGTGCCGGATGCGGAACCGTCGAGACCCGGCAGGCCTGGAAGGTTGCCATTGCCACCGCCGGGGCCGCGATAGGAGGCAAGCAGCATGGATTCGTCGAGTCCGTCCATGCGGGCGCGGCCGGCATATTCCACCTTCACCTTGGTGACGCCCTGGGTCTTGAAATCGAGCAGTTCGGCGGCCTTCGCCGACAGATCGATGACGCGGCCATGGGCGTAGGGCCCCCGGTCGTTGACACGCACCACGACCTCGCGGCCATTGGCAAGATTGGTGACCTTGGCGTAGCTCGGCAGCGGCATCGTCGGATGAGCTGCGGAAAGCGAGTACTGGTCGTAGATTTCGCCATTGGCGGTCAGCCGGCCATGAAAATTCGGGCCATACCAGGAGGCAAGTCCGGTCTGTCTGAGACCGGGATCCTCCTTGGGATGATACCACTGGCCGCGGATCTTGTAGGGTTTGCCGATCTGATAGCGCCCGCCGCCCTTTCTGGGGCGCTTTACCGCCGTGACGCGCGGACTGGCAGCGACCTGATATTCGTTGACGCTGAACTTGGTCTTGTTGGAGACGTGTTCGGACTCCAGTGGCGCGGAGGACTTCGAATCAAGCACGCCGGAACCCGTGCAGCCCGCCAGCGTTGCAAGGCCGCCCGCGGCCAGGGCCATAGCTGCCGCGAGCCATGGGCGCCTGCCGGCCGGATTTGCCTCTAGCCTCGGCTCAGCCGAATCATCATGCCGGGTGCGATTTGCCATGCCGTCCAGTTCAGCAGAAAAACAGTGCCACGCGCTCAGAGCAGTTCAGGTCTTGCCGGAATCGGAAAGCCTGAATGCGCCAGCACAATCAACCGAGAAGATCATTGTCCCGTTTCTTTCGAAACGCAAAATGATCTATTAGTGCATTGCGACGGCATTACGGCCATCCGCAAACGCGCCTATCATGCCCAGCGCAGCTTGAAGAAGGGTTAATGCAGTGTGACCCTGCCGCTGTCAATTTGATCCAGTGGAGATAGGTCAGAAGTCGGTCGGTGCGCCGCCCTCGCGCTTGCGGCGTTCGACGAATTCGGCGAGTTCCTCGTGGATCGCCTCGTCCATCGGCGGCGGCTCGAACTCCTCGAGAATCTTTTTCCACAGCGCATTGGCCCGGTGGACGGTTTCGATACTGCCGCGATCGCGCCAGTTCTCGAAATTCGACCAGTCGGAAAGAAACGGGCTGTAGAACGCCGTCTCATAGCGGTCCTGGGTATGCTGGATACCGAAGAAATGGCCGCCCTGCCCCACTTCGGCAACGGCATCGAATGCCAGTTCCGCATCGTCCCATTTCACCGGCCTGGAGATATAGGTGATGATCTGCTGCAACTGTTCGCAGTCCATGATGAACTTCTCATAGCCCGCGCACAGCCCGCCCTCGAGCCAGCCGGCGGCGTGGTAGACCATGTTGGTGCCCGATGTGATGGCGGCAAAAAGCGAATGCGAGCTTTCCCACGTCGCCTGATTGTCCGGCGCGTTGGAGACACAGGTATTCGACGAGCGCAACGGCAGGCCGTAGAAGCGCGCCAACTGGCCGGTCATCTGTGTGGTGCGCATGTAGTCGGGCGTGCCGAAGGCCGGCGCGCCTGTTTTCATGTCGACATTGGAGGAAAACGTGCCGAAGGCGCAGGGACAACCGGGATTGACCGCCTGAATGAGCGCAATCGCGCAAAGCGCCTCGGCAACGGAACTCGATACCGTGCCCGCCAGGGTGATCGGCGACATGGCACCGGCCAGCGTGAACGGGGTGACGATCGTCGGCTGGCCCTTGCGCGTCAGCCGCAACAGGCCGTCGATCATCGGCCAGTCGTGCTTCAGCGGCGAAGTCGAGTTGATGTTGGTGTACATGTGCGGCCTGGAGGCGAATTCCGCCTCGCTCAGCCCGCCCGCGATGCGCACCATTTCCATGACATCCTCGACCCGCTCGGTGCCGAGCGAATAGGCGTGCACGACCTTGTCGGTCAGCGTCAGCTTGTCGTATAGGCAGTCGAGATGGCGCACCGAGGGGTGGATATCCATCGGCTCGACCGGATAGCCGCCGGCGAAATGGATGCAGTTGAAATACTGGGTCAGCTTGATGAAATCGCGATAGGCTTCCCGGTCACCGATGCGCCTGCCCCGGTCGAGATCGTGGCAGTTGGGCGGCGAGGATACATTGCCGAACACGATATGATTGCCGCCGATGATGATCTCGCGGGCGGGATTTCGCGGCGTGATGGTGAAGCTCGCCGGCGCCAGGGCGATCTTTTCCATCACCCATGCGCGATCCATCCTGACCAGCGCACCGTTCGCGTTCTCGTTCTCGATGATGCAGCCTTCCTTGCGGAAGATGTCGACGGCCTCCAGGTTGAGGAATTCGACGCCAACCTCTTCGAGTATGCGCATGGCGTTGTTGTGGATTGCCTCGACCCCCTCGGGCGGCAGCGGCTCGGTGGGCTTGTCGAGATTGACCGGGATACTCCAGGGGATCTGCTCGATAACCGCGCCCTTGCCCCTGGTATTGCCGGCGCGCCCGCCGCCCCGTCGGCCTGCCCGAAGGCGTTTTTCGGCACGCAAGGTAGGCGCCGCAGCATCCCCTGAAGCAGCTTCGGCCGGGTTGTCGTCCATGATGGCGCCTCCTCCCAAGATTTCCGGAAATACGACACCCAGTTTAACCCGTAAAAAAGCAGAAAACAGACAGATGTTTTCGTAACCCGGACTAATTTTCAGATAGTTCCAGACACAAGTGCCCATTAATCGGCAACTGCGCAATCCCGCGTCGCCCGATTACCGGTCGGAGGGGAAACCGGCTGAAGAGTGGCGGCTTGTGTGTCAGCCTGCACCGGGCTCATAGGAGAGTGCCGCGGGACCTGCCGCCGCCGGTTCGCTTGCCGAGCGCTTTTCCCGTGCCTCGCGCACGATATCGCTCAGCACCTGTCCCCAAAGGCCTGCGACCCTCTCCGGATCGAAGCTGCTTTCGATCCGTGCCCTTGCGGCTTCACCCATTTTGCGGCGAGCGGCATCGTCGGCCAACAGGTTGTCCAAGTACAGGGTGATTTCGGCGGTGTTTCCGGGCTGAGCCAGCAAGCCCTCGACACCGTGATCGATCAGCCCGCGAAAGGCCGGGAGGCGATAGGCCACCACCGGCAGAGAACAGGCCATCGCTTCCATCACCACCTTGGGCAGGCTTTCGGGATGGACGGAGGGAAACAGCATGGCTTCGGCGCGATTGAGGATCAGGGGAAGCGCTGCGTGTGAAACCGCGCCAGCCAGGATTACCCGTTCGCCAAGCCCGTATCCTGCGGCAAGCCGTTCGACACGGCGTATATTGGCGCTGTTGGCCCTGCCGACGATCAGCAGGCAGACATCCTTTTGCTGCAGGCCGTGCAGGACTCGCAGGAGGTCGAGAGCTCCCTTGTTGCGGGTCACCCGCCCGACATAGACGATGAAACGGCGGTCCGAGCAAAGCAGTTGCCTCACCTTCGGCCCGGGATCGGCTCCTTCCGCCCCAGCCAGAAACTCTTCCGGCGAGAAGCCGTAGGGTATGCAGCCGGCATGCACATCGCGCCACCAGAAGGCCCTGCCGATGGAGCCGGCAAGCGCCGGGGAATTGCAGACGATCAGGCGCGAGGCCGTCAGGCAGGAAGCATGGATACGGTTGGCTGCGGCATACAGAAGCGCATGAAGGCGCTCGCGCTGGCGCGAGAACAGCCGATTGGCAAGTTCATAACCGTGCAGCCAGGCAGGAAACGTGCCTTCATGGCTGACCAGCGGCAGGGTTTTTGCGTACCGGCTGTGGGCCAGATACCCATAGGGGCTGCGCCCGCGGCCGAGCACGACGTCGAAATGCCTCGTCTGGTGCAATTCGTCGAAGCATTTGCCGCTTTCCCGCCAGAAGGCCTTGTCGGTTTTTTCAGGAAGCGTGCCACCCAGATAATGAACCTCCGCGCCATGCTCTCGGGCAAGGCGTGTCCTGCCGTCCGGATGGGCGGTGGTGATCACCGTAACCTCGTGTCCCTGCTCCACAAGCTGGCGGGAAACGAGCGAAAACGGCCACAGGAACCTGCCGTCGCGGTGCGCTGCCATGGCCTTGGAGAAGATGCAGACCGAAAGCCGGTTTGCAGGCTTTGGTTTTGCAGACGGTGGTTTTGCAGACGGTGGTTTTGCAGACATCAAGCCTCCGGAAACCGAAAGAAGGCACAGGTAGCCCCTTGCAGGCCCGGAAACGGACCGGCATGGGCACTGCCTCGCATGCCTTGCGACGGGAATCGGCGTTGGCACAGCAACAGGCGGCGATTGCCGAGAGGCCGTGCCAACCTCTATCCGGCGAAAGGCTATCGGGGTTTCGTGACGGTTTCTTGTAACCCCTGCCGCAAGCTGTTGATTACACGCACAACAGGTTTCATGCGCCCTCATGCTCCATCGCGGCACAATCCTTACGTTCGCGCTAACCATATAAAATCACTCGCTTTTAAGAGATCACCGGTATTCTGACCCCGGTGGTAGCCACAGGCTTAGGCATGATGCCGCCCGCCCGCTCTTTGCAGCATGTCCCCCTCAACGGCCGGCAGATGCAGCCGGGACCGGTTTCGGCCGCTCCGACATGCAGCACTTGCCCAGGCCCAGCTTGGCGTTAGTTTGCAATGGCACCCGCGATCATTCCAAGAGGCCCAGGCATCAGTGTCGAAGACTACCTGAAATCGGTAGGAGAGCGGCGTTCGAGTTCGCGAACCAATCTGTCGCGGGAGATCGTGATACAGATCGACCAGCAGCCCATGCACACGGCCATTCTGGAAAATATTTCGATGGGCGGCGCGAAATTCCGGCTGATGTATCCCACCGAGCTTCCCGAGCGCTTTGATATCATCGGCACCGGCGACGATGACAGGCCGGTCGCCTGTCAGATCGTGTGGCGCAGGAAGAACTCCGTCGGCGTCAAGTTCGTCAGCGCGGCGCGCAGCAACTGAGCCGCCAGACAGCCATCCATCACCTGAAATACTGGCGATCCCGGCAGGATTCGAACCTGCGACCGTCCGCTTAGAAGGCGGATGCTCTATCCAGCTGAGCTACGGGACCGGATTCGCGGCGAATTTAGGCGTGGCATGGTGGACAGGCAAGGCAAAATCGGGAAACACGCCCCGGGTCGAGCGGGCCCCGGCGCAGCGATCTTGTACAAACGTGTTTGTTCGCTTGCGGTTGCCCGGTGCTTCGGTTAAGGAACCCCACGCAAATCCCCGCGGATCAAGGCTTCGGAGCGTAGCGCAGTCTGGTAGCGCATCTGGTTTGGGACCAGAGGGTCGGGAGTTCGAATCTCTCCGCTCCGACCAGTCTTTCAGGGGGTTGGCCGCCACTTGCCTTCGGGGATACGCAGCGATGACCGCCAGAATTTTCAGCCCGTCGAAAACCGCCATGCAGTCCGGCCGCGCCAGAACCGGCCAATGGGTGCTGGAATTCGAGCGTGAAACGCCGCGCCGCATCGAGCCGCTGATGGGCTACACATCATCCTCCGACATGAAATCCCAGATCCGGCTGGATTTCGACAGCCTGGAAGAAGCCGTCGCCTATGCCGAGCGTGAAGGCCTCGCCTATCATGTCGAGCCTGCGCCACCGGCCCGCAAGGCCCGCCGGGTCATGTCCTATTCCGACAACTTCGCCTTTTCGCGCAAGGCGCCCTGGACACACTGAAACTTCAGACCGTTACGGCCTGAGCGAGGCATGCTCCACCCGGTCGCCGGGCTTGAGGCCGATCAGCCGGGAAATGCCGGCATTGAGTTCCAGGACGTGCGAAACCGGACCGCCTGAATCGATGATCGCATCCGAAAACGGCGTGGTGCGCTCGGCGACATGGGTGACGGTGCCTGTCTCGTCCAGGAACACCATGTCGAGGGGAAGCGGGGTGTTGCGCATCCACATCTGAACCGGCCGAACCCTGCCGAAATCGAACAGCATGCCGTGCTTTGCCGGCATGGATTCGCGGAACATCAGTCCTTGCGAGCGTTCATCTGGATCATCGGCAATTTCGGCGGTGAAAAGAAACCGGCCCTGTGCGGTAACGATCCAGATTTCCTCGGCATCGCGGCCTTCGACCTGTAGCGGCGCCTGCGGTGCGGGAGCCGCCTGCTGGGCGCCGGCTTGCATCAGCGGCAAGAACAGCATGGCGGCCAGAAGGGCCATAGCTGATATCAGGCGGTATCGCATCGGCTGGCTCGATTCCCGTCTCCCAAACCGCTCCGGAACGGTTTTCAGACGCAGTTGCCGCATGCAATTGCGGCCATTGAGTGACCTATTCGTCTTCCCCGTCTCCGCCCGATGGCGGCAGCAGGCCAAGTTCCTCGAGATCGTCGGGGGTAAAGGGATCCTCGTCCTCCGTCAGGTCCTCGGCATCGGAAGGCACCGGTACTTGGAAGTTGGCGGGAAGCCTGCTCTGCAGCAGGCCGGCGCCCTTCAGTTCCTCTATTCCCGGCAGGTCGCGCAATTCGGCCAGGCCGAAATGGTCGAGAAAGGAATCGGTGGTGCCATAGGTTACCGGTCTGCCCGGCGTCTTGCGCCGGCCGCGCATGCGCACCCAGCCGGTCTCCAGCAATACGTCCAGCGTGCCCTTGGAGGTGGCAACGCCCCTGACCTCCTCCACTTCGGCGCGGGTCACCGGCTGGTGGTAGGCAATCGTTGCAAGCACCTCCAGCGCTGCGCGGCTGAGCTTGCGGACCTCGGTCGCTTCCTTCTGCAGCAGGAAACCGAGATCGTCCGCCGTGCGGAATGCCCAGTTGCCGCCGATGCGCACCACATTGACGCCGCGCCCGGCATAGGCCTGCTGAAGTTCGCTCATCAGTGCATCGAAGTCGATGCCGTCTGGCATGCGCTCGCGCAGGGATTTCTCCGAAACCGGCTCGGACGAGGCAAAGAGGATCGCCTCGATCATCCGCAACTGTTCGCGCAGGTCGCGAGCGTCCATTACCTCGCCGGCCGGCCTGCCCGCCATGCTTCCAGGGGGCGCGAAAGGCAGGATGGTTGCCTCTTCCTTTTTTTCTTCTTCGGCAGCAGACCGGCTTTCGCCCATGATCAATGTCCTCAGTTGGCCTGTTGTTTAAGGTAAAGCGGCTGATAGGCCCCTTCCTGACGCATGGCAAGCCGGCCCTCGCGGACCAGTTCGAGCGTTGCGGCAAAGGAGCTTGCAAGCGCACTTGCACGCATTTTCGGATCGGGAATGTAATCGAGCAGAAAGCTGTCGAGCGGCGTCCAGTCCTGCAATCCGCCGACCATGCGCTCGAGAATTTCGCGCGCATCGGCCAGCGACCAGACCTGGCGCTGGGCAATCGTCACGGTGGATATGGCGGTGCGCTGGCGCTGGGCGGCATAGGCCGTCAGCAGGTCGTAGAGGCTTGCCTCGTATTGATGGGTCTTTTCGACCACGATCGGCTCGGGCATGCCACGCGGGAAGAAGTCCCGGCCAAGGCGGTTGCGGTTGATGAGGCGGGAGGCCGCCTCCCGCATCGCCTCCAGCCGCTGCAGCCGGAAGGCCAACTGGGCTGCCAGTTCCTCGCCGCTCGGCCCCTCCTCGCCATCGACCTGATCGGGCAGCAGCAGGCGCGATTTCAGATAGGCAAGCCAGGCCGCCATCACCAGATAGTCGGCGGCCAGCTCGATGCGCAGCTTGCGCACTTCGGCGATGAATTCGAGATACTGCTCGGCAAGTGCCAGGATGGAAATCTTCGCCAGGTCCACCTTCTGGCGGCGGGCCAGTTCAAGCAGCAGGTCGAGCGGCCCCTCAAAACCGTCCACATCGACAACGAGCAGCGGATCGGAGACCGCACGGTCCTCCTGGCGTGTCGACCAGAAATCCGGTTCGTTGAAAGGGTTTTCGCTCATTGCTCGCTTCCGGTGCTTGTCTTCCGGTTGCCCGTTTCCGGGCTGATATCCGTGATTGTCGTGCCGGCGCTTCGTTGCCCGGCCGTCCTGCCGCCAAACACAGTGGCACGTCCTGGTGGAGGCACTGTGGAATGAAGGGCAATCCTAGCCGATCAGACGGACGGTTCCAACAAGTCGCGGTAGCGCGCCCTGGCGGCATCCACATCAAATTCACCGGGTTCACGCAGCATGGCTTCGGCAGCCTGTGCCCGTTCCAGCGCCCTGCCCTCCAGAACGGGACAGACCGAGGCCACTTCCTCCATCTCCCGCATCTCGCCGTTGCAGTGCAGGATCATGTCGCAGCCTGCGGCAATGCTTGCCTCGGCGCGATCAGCCAGTTCGCCCTCAAGTGCCTGCATGGAAAGGTCGTCGCTCATCAGCAGGCCGTCAAAGCCGATTTCGCCGCGCATGATGTTTTCAACGATGTGCTTGGAGACAGTTGCCGGGTTTTGCGGGTCGAACGCGTGAAAGCGCACATGAGCCGTCATGGCGAGCGGCATGTCGGACAGGGCCTTGAACGGCACGAAGTCGGTGGCGGAAAGCACCTCGTGGCCGGCGTGGACTTCCGGCAGTTCAAGATGGCTGTCGGCACCGGCGCGGCCATGGCCCGGAATGTGCTTGATGACCGGCAGAACACCGCCTTCCAGCAATCCCTCGCAGGCCATGCGGCCCATGATCGCCACTTCCTGCGGATCGGTGGAATAGGCCCGGTCGCCAATGACGTCATGGCTTCCCGCAACCGGTACATCGAGCACCGGCAGACAGTCCACATTGATGCCAAGGCTGACAAGGTCATGGGCAATCAGGCGGGAATGCAGCCGGATCGCCTCCTCTCCCGCCTTTGGATCGTGGCGCCACAGATCGCCCAATTGGCGGCCTGTCGCATAATTCGACCAGTGGGGCGGGCGAAGGCGCTGAACGCGGCCGCCCTCCTGATCGATCAGCACGGGTGCGTTGCCGCGGCCCACCCCTTCACGAAACTCGTCGACGAGGCGGTGAACCTGGCGCGGCTCCTCGATGTTGCGGGCAAACAGGATCAGGCCCCAGGGATGTTCTTGATCGATGAAATAGCGTTCCTCGTCGCTCAGCGACGTTCCCGCAACTCCGGTGATGAATGCCTTGATTCCCATCGCCGGGAACTTAGTGGCTGCACAGGTCAAAGGGAAGCGATTTCGATGGCGACCCACACCGCTGTCGGCATGGCGGAAGGCAACGAAAAAACCCGGCGCAGGGACTTGCCTGGCGCAGGGATTTTACCGGGTCAAAATCGGCTTTCTTTGAGCCTAGCGGGTCACGAAGCAACTACCGCCGGCGCCCTTCAGCCGGTTGCAGACATTCGTGGCGTCATCCTTCGACTGGGCCAGCACCTTCACACGGTAGAAGGTTCCCTTGCCCTCGATGTCGGCCCGCTCGATTGCCGCCGTGCGGTTGCCGAGGACGGAGGAAAATCGCTGCTTGATGTTCGAGAAGGAGGATTCGGCTGCCTCGCGCGAACGCTGCGAGGAAACCTGAATCTTCCATTCGCTGCTGGTGACCGCGGGCCGCGCCGCCGGTTGCTGGCTCACTTCGGCGGCTGCAGCAATCTGGGTTGGCGCGCCGGGATCACTCTGGGCTGCCGGTTGCGGCGATGCAGGCACTGCAGCGGCTGCCTGCTGCTGCGGCGCAGGCAGCGGACTAGGTGTCGGCAGTGCGATCTCACCCGTCGATCTGGCACCGTCGAGCGCAATGACCGATGGTTCTTCCACCTGTTGGGCAGCGGCCTGTTCGGCATCGCGCGACGCGTCGCTTTGCGCCAGGGCCAGTGTTTCAGGCTGCGTCGACAGCGGCAGGGGGGCGCCTTCTGCCGGCGCGGCCTGGCTTTCAGGCTCGCTGTTGGCAACGATGGTGCCATCGGGCTTTACGACCAGCGTGCGCACCTTTTTCGGCGGCAGGCCGAGCGGCGTTGCAGCCGCCTCGCCCTCATCATCCGGCGAAAGCCTGCTTGCCGATTTTTCTTCGACATCGACCGGCTGCTCGCGGCTGGTGATCAATTCTTCCTGGGTGTTCTCCTCGCCCTGCGCACCAGATACCCGGTCATAGACCTGGTTTTCCTGGTTGGCGATGACCTTGCCACCGGGATCCTCCGGCTTGACCTTGGCAGGTTCGGCATCGGCGCGGATGACCGGCGGTTCACCGCCCTCTCCGGGCTGGCTGCCGCCAAAGGTGCCCCAGGCAACCACGCCGGTGCCAACCAGAAGGGCAACGATCAGGGCACCAACGGCAAGGCGGAAGCCCCGGTTCGAACCGGCTGATTGCCGTGCTGCCACGGGAGCAGCCGGCATGTCGGTTTCAATGTCGAAATCATCGTTCTGGAAGGCAGCGGGATCGAAGGTTCCGGCGTCGCTTCCAAGGGCCGCCGACTGCGGGTCCGCCATCTCCTGCGGTTCCGTGTCATCGTCGGCACCAATCGCCAGTTCACGTGCAAAGGCGTCGGCAAAGCGGTTTTCAATCGCATCCGTCGCATGGCCGGCAGAGGGCACTGTCTCATCATCGAAGCGCGCATCGGCGCTGTCTGCGATATCCAGGCCGAGTTCCTCGGAGAAAACCTCGGCAAAGCCCGCCTCGAGATCGGTTTCGACATCAGCGAATTCATCGGACTGCCCGGACTGCGGCTCTGGGCCCTGATCGATCAGCGTGTTGCCAACCGCCATGCCCTGCAGGGAAAGCGGATCATCACCCTGGAGCTGACCGGCGGCTGGTGCGGCGGCAAAAGGTTCGCCGGCATCGGCCTGTTCCATCGTCAGCGACTGGGCAACGGCCTCGAGCCTCGCCAAGGCAGCATCGGCTTCCGACGACACCCGAGACGGCGCGGCGGCGGCTTCCTCGATTGGCCGCGGCGTTGCGCGGCTCATCGTGATTTCGGGTTCCGCGGCAGGGGCAGCCTGTGCCGCCACGGCAGGCTGTACGGGCTCTGCGCCCTGCCCCATTTCGGCCAGCAACTGGTCTTCCAGGCTCGGCTCCGGTACGGCACGCACCGCGGCGGGAGATGCCTGCGGTTGCACAGCAGCAGCCGGGGCCGGGTCAAGTTCCTCGGCCAGCGCGGCGGCGAAATCGAAACTGCTTATCTCGTCCTGTGCCGGAACACTCTGGGGCTTTGGGGCCATCTGCCCGACATTCGGATTGGACGAATTCGCGGGAACGTCTCCCGACACGATGCGGGCGAGTTCCGCCAGCGGATCGTCTTCCTCCGGCTGAGTGTCGTAATTCCCCCGGTAAGCGGTGTTGTAATCGGTCATCTACGCTACTACCCGTTTTCTGCCTTCCCGAGCCGGACAATCTGGCTGACAAAAAAGGCGCCCCGATGCGCGCATTGTGACGGTTTTGCGGACTTTTGAAGTCCCGGGACCTAGCGCATCTCCTGCGGTGCGCTGGCCCCCACAATTCCCAGTCCGGAAGCCAAGACTTCCGACAATGCATGCAACAATGCCATTCTGGCCAGGGTCAAATTTGCATTTTTAGGGTTAATAAAGCGTAATTCTGACATTTCTTTGCCCCGATTCCAATGGGAATGCAGGTCGGAGGCCAGTTCGTGCAGGTAAAACGCGATACGATGCGGCTCGTCTGCAAGGGCTGCCTGCTCGATGATGCGCGGATATTCGGCCATCTTGCGGATCAGCGCCAGTTCACCCTCATCAGTCAAAAGCGCCATGCCGGCTGCTGCCAGCGCATCCCTTGATAGGTCGATGCGGGGAATTTCGCTTGCCGCCTGACGCAATACCGAACAGCAGCGGGCATGGGCATACTGGACGTAGAAGACCGGATTGTCCTTCGACTGTTCGGTTACCTTGGCGAAATCGAAGTCGAGTGGCGCCTCGGGCTTGCGGTAGAGCATCATGAAGCGGACCGCATCGACGCCCACTTCCTCGACGACATCGCGCAGGGTGACGAAGTCGCCTGCCCGCTTCGACATGCGCACCGGTTCGCCGTCGCGGTAGAGCTTGACGAGCTGGGTCAGCAATACGTCGAGTTCCGCCTTGTCGCCGGCAACCGCCCGTGCGACCGCCTTCAGCCGTTTGACATAACCGCCATGGTCGGCACCGAGCACATAGACCATGCGGTCATAGCCGCGCACGTACTTGTCGCGGAAATAGGCCACGTCGGCGGCAAAGTATGTGTAGGAACCATCCGACTTGATCAGCGGGCGGTCCATGTCGTCGCCCACTTCGGTGGAACGGAACAGGGTCTGTTCACGGTCTTCCCAGTCCTCGGGTACCTCGCCCTTGGGCGGCGGGAGGCGTCCCTCGAAGACATAGCCCGCCTCGCGCATTTCCTGCAGCATGCGGTCGATTTCGGAAACGCCGTTCCGTTTTTCGTGCAGCGTGCGCTCGGAAAAGAAGATGTCGTGATGGACGTTGAGCAGGGAAAGGTCTTCCTTGATCAGTGCCATCATGGCTTCGATGGAGCGGTCGCGCAGGATCGCCATGCGCTCTGCTTCATCCATCTGCTGCAGCCTGTCGCCGAATTCATCGGCAAGCGCCTTGCCGACAGGGACGAGGTAATCGCCGGGATACAGTCCTTCGGGGATTTCGCCGATCTTCTCTCCCAGCGCCTCGCGGTAGCGCAGTTCAACGGAACGGGCAAGCACACCGATCTGCACGCCGGCATCGTTGATGACGTATTCCTTGGTGACTTCAAAGCCGGCAAATGCCAGCAGATTGGCCAGGGAATCGCCCACCACCGCGCCACGGCAATGACCGACATGCATCGGGCCCGTGGGGTTGGCGGAAACATATTCGACATTGACCTTCTTGCCGCCGGGAATGACGTTGCGGCCGAAATCCCCGCCGAGCCTGACGATCCGGCGCAAATGCTCGCCCCACCATTCATTCGTGAGCCGCAGGTTGATGAAGCCGGGGCCTGCCACCTGCACCGACTGCACGCCGTCCTCACCCTCGAGACGCTCTGCAAGCTTTGCCGCCAGTTCGCGCGGGTTGAGGCCGAGCGGCTTGGCCAGCACCATGGCGGCGTTGACCGCCAGATCGCCATGGGCGGGATCGCGCGGCGGCTCGACGGCAATGCGCGAAAGCGCCTGGTCGGTTAAACCTTCCAGATCAAGTGCTTGCAGATGTTTCTTAACTTGCTGGTCGAAGTTCTTGAAAACACTTGCCTGCAAGGCGGCAGTATCGGTCATGATGAAGCGTTTCTCGCTGGTGGATTCCGGGCTTGCGGCAACCGGTTCCAGGCTATCTGAAAATCGGCTGCTGACTAACGCAATTCGGGAGTTGCGTCAAACAGGCGCCCGTGCTGGAGAATGGCATAACGGTCGGTCATGCCGGCGAGAAAATCACAGACAAGACGGGCGCGCTTTGCCGTATCGAGCTTGCGGGCGGTTTCCTGCCAGTCGCGGCCCCACTCGTCGGGCATTGGCGCTTTGCCGGAGAAGTATGCGCCGAAGAGGTCGCGCACCACCTGCTTTGCCTCCTCGCGTACCTTCACCACCGATGGCGCACGGTACATGCGCTTGAACAGGAACGCCTTGATAGCGCGCTCCTTCTCCCGCATGGCATCGGAGAAATCCACCATGGCGCGCCCTGCGCCACGGATATCCTGCTGGTCCTTTGGATCGAGCGTTGCAAGGTTTTTCTGGCTGGCCAGAATGACATCCTCGACCATGGCGGTGATCTGGCGGCGGACGATTTCGTGCACGATGCGGTTGGCATCGAGATCGGGGTAACGCTCGCGAACCTGGGCCAGGTGTTCGCCGACCAGTGGCAGTTCCGAGAGATCGCCGAGTGTAAAAAGCCCGGCGCGCAGTCCGTCATCGAGATCGTGGGCGTTGTAGGCGATGTCGTCGGCAATCGCCGCGCACTGGGCTTCCAGCGCGGAGTGGCGCTCCAGATCAAGGTCAAATTGCGCGTTGAACTCGGCGATCGGCAGCGGCAGCGGTTTTCCGCCGCCGAGCGGGCCCGCAAGCGGGCCATTGTGCTTCACCAGCCCTTCCAGCGTCTCCCAGCTCAGATTGAGACCGTCGAATTCGGCATAACGGTTTTCCAGCTTGGTGACGATCCTGAGCGACTGGGCGTTGTGGTCGAAGCCGCCGAAGTCCGCCATCAACTCGTTGAGCGCGTCCTCGCCGGTATGGCCGAACGGCGTGTGGCCGAAATCATGGGCAAGCGCCAGCGCCTCGGCTAGATCCTCGTCGACGGCGAAGGCGCGCGCCAGCGCCCGGGCAATCTGCGCGACCTCGATGGAATGGGTCAGCCGCGTGCGGTAGTGATCGCCCTCGTGATAGACGAAGACCTGGGTCTTGTGCTTGAGCCTGCGAAAGGCCGTCGAATGGATGATGCGGTCACGGTCGCGCTGAAACGGCGTTCGCGTAGGAGAAGCACTTTCGGGATAAAGCCTGCCTTTCGTCTGCCCTGCATGGCAGGCAAAGCTTGCCAGCCGGTAGCGGCCGGTCGAAGCGGTCAGGCCATTCTTGATACTGCTCACAGTTGTGCCGCGATCATCATTTCCCCGCCCCAGCTATAGCGGCTCCGCCCCGTTGCAAGCAACTTGAAGATCGCGGCAACTTGAAGATCATGCCAGGGGGGCTTATCTTTCGCTGTATCGATGATTTGTGGTGAAAACCGATGAACGCCCCTACTTCTGCCCCGACCGTGACCGTCACCGATGCCGCCTATGGGCGCATCGCGGATATCCTCGCCGATACGCCGGACAGGAACGCGCTGCGCATTTCCGTCGAGGGCGGCGGCTGCTCCGGCTTTTCCTACAAATACGAACTGGTGGACGAAGAGCCGGCTGCGGACGATCAGGTGTTCGAGAAGGACGGCGCACGCATCTACCTCGATTCCCTGTCGCTGATGTATATGGGCGGGTCTGAGATCGACTTCGTCGATGACCTGATGGGTCAGGCATTCAGGATCGACAATCCCAATGCGGTCGCCTCCTGCGGCTGCGGCACCAGCTTTTCGGTCTGAACAATCCCTCCAATCGGCTCTGCCGGCCTTGTCTTCCGTGGCAAGGCCATGAATAGTTGCAGCCGACCGGCTGCAGGGATTTGCCATGAAAATCGCCACCTGGAACATCAACGGCATCAAGGCACGGCATGACAACGTCATCGCCTGGCTGAAGGAGGCCAATCCGGATATCGCCTGCCTGCAGGAGATCAAGTCGGTGGACGAGGCGTTTCCGCGCAGTGAAATCGAGGCACTGGGCTACAATCTCGAAACCCACGGCCAGAAGGGTTTCAACGGCGTGGCGCTGCTCTCGAAACTGCCCTTTGACGAGGTCAATCGCGGCCTGCCGGTGCTGGACGGCGATGCCGACGATCAGGCCCGCTTCATCGAGGGCGTTTTCACCGTGGGCGACAAGCCGCTGCGCGTCGTTTCGCTCTACCTGCCGAACGGCAATCCGGTCGACACGGAAAAGTTTCCCTACAAGCTTTCCTGGATGGCGCGGCTCGAAGCCTGGGCGCGGGACCGGCTGGCACTGGAGGAACCCCTGATCCTTGCCGGCGACTACAATGTCATCCCCGAGCCGGAGGACTGCCACGATCCGAAAGAATGGGAAGGCGATGCGCTGTTCCGGCCCGAAAGCCGGGCAGCTTTCCGCAGCCTGCTCAATCTCGGCTTTACCGAAGCACTGCGCAACACGACCGATGCACCGGAGACCTATACGTTCTGGGATTATCAGGCCGGCGCCTGGCAGAAGAACAACGGCATCCGCATCGACCATCTGCTGCTGTCACCGGAAGCCGCCAACCGGCTTTCGGGCGTATCCGTCGACAAGCACACCCGCGCCTGGGAGAAGCCTTCGGACCATGTGCCGGTGTGGGTGGAGTATGCTGCGTGAGGTAGTGGTGGATGGGGGCGAGTTTCAAATTAGTCAAGTTTGGGGACCGTTATCACCTTCCCCCTGATGAACACTTCACCATCGGCATCTAGTTCACAAACACCATCAAGTCTGCTTCCTGGACCATATCCTCCAGATTGCGAAAACTCGTCCAGTTCCACTGCTGATGGAGCACGGCAGATTGACCATGCATCCTCGTACCAACTGGGCACGCTTTCTGCACCAATACCAAGGTATCGACGGGTTTCTCGCTCGTCTTTGATGCCACGCATCACTGCCCTAAAGCCCGAACGAAATGATAAGAGAAAATCACCATCCTCAAGTTCTGGTGCATCGAAGAACCCACCACGGTAGTAATCGTAACCAGCGTAACCAGCGAGCCCAACCGCAGCGACTACTACCAAACGAACAACCCACTTCAGCATCGACAGATTCCACTTGGGCAAGCCTCAACGCGCTTGCATTTAAGATCGGAT